>NZ_JBBPXM010000002.1:0-493307 GCF_050446505.1 Providencia sp. SP181 | reverse complement strand
AGTCCCTAGGAGCATACATAAGTCTGTGACTAGGGCGAGTGAGTGAAGCCAACAACCTTGTGGTGCAAAATATGAAGGATAGGAGAAAAAATGCGTCAAATATGGGACATCCTCGCCACCATCTTTAAAATCAGTTGGAAGGCACTTAACTTTATTCGGGAATTCGTTTTCAACGCGATTTTCCTTGTGCTGTTCTTCATTGTGATTGGGTCTTTTGCCCTTTATCACTCAGAATCTGAGCCTGAAAAAAATTATTATGGTGCGTTGTATGTAGACTTACAAGGCGTGGTGGTTGACCAAGTCTCTGCACCTGACCCGTTCGGGCGTATGAGCCGCGAATTATTAGGCACCTCTAATAATCGGATGCAAGAAAACTCTTTATTCGATATTGTCGATACCATTCGCACTGCCGCCGATGACGACCGTATTACAGGTATGGTATTACGCCTTGATAACTTAGTCGGGGCAGATCAACCTTCCCTTGCTTATATTGGTAAAGCCATTGCACAATTTAAGCACAAAGGTAAGCAAGTTTACGCTGTAGGTAACCATTTTTCTCAACCACAATATTACCTTGCAAGCTTTGCAGACGATATCTATCTTACACCACAAGGCTCCGTTGGCTTATATGGTTTCGCTACAAACAGCATTTACTACAAGTCCTTGTTAGAAAAACTGAAAATTAGCAGCCATATTTTCCGTGTCGGAACGTATAAATCTGCGGTTGAACCCATGATGCGTGATGATATGTCCCCTGACGCGCGCCTTGCGAATCAGCAATGGTTAAATGCTTTATGGAACAATTATTTGGATGCTTTAGCGACTAACCGTAAAATGACCACTACGCAGATTTTCCCTGGAGCTGATACAGTCCTTAGCCAATTACGTGCAGTTAAAGGTGATAGCGCTCAGTATGCATTAAAACAAAAATTGGTTGATAAAGTGTATACCAATGAGCAAGTCGAAGAGCTCCTCAGCAAGCACTTTGGTTGGAATAAAGACGATAAGCAATTCAATAATATTAGTATCTATGATTACTCAGCTAAGATTGCCGATACCACCGCAAACCAAGGCGGCAACATTGCCGTCATCGTAGTGCAAGGCGCAATCATGGATGGCCCACAGACGCCTGGAATTGCTGGGGGGGATACCATAGCAGCACAAATCCGCGATGCCCGCCTTGATGACAATATCAAAGCCATTGTTCTACGTGTGAATAGCCCAGGGGGAAGCGTTAGTGCATCTGACCTTATTCGCAGCGAATTAGCGTCCGCCCATGCTGCAGGTAAACCTGTTGTTGTTTCTATGGGCGGTATGGCGGCATCAGGCGGTTACTGGGTTTCCACACCTGCGGATTATATTATTGCAAGCCCAAATACGCTAACGGGCTCAATTGGTATCTTTGGTGTAATTAATACCTTTGAAAAATCACTGGATTCTATTGGCGTATACACTGATGGGGTTTCCACTTCACCACTTGCCGATATCTCCATAACAAAAGGGATCAACCCACAATTTGCAGATATGATGCAAATCACCATTGAAAATGGTTATGACACCTTTATTAATCTTGTAGCAAAAGCGCGAAACAAAACCCCTGAGCAAATAGACAAAATTGCCCAAGGCCGTGTTTGGATTGGTCAAGATGCATTGAAAAATGGCCTTGTCGACCAACTGGGTGATTTTGATGACGCCGTGGATAAAGCCGCAGAATTGGCTAAACTGTCAGAAGTACAATTGGATTGGATGAAACCAGAATTGTCCTTTATGGACCAGCTGCTACTTGAATTAACCAGTAATGTTCAAGCAGCCATGCCTGATGTTCTGCACGTGTTTTTACCACCCGCTGTTGCAACAGATATCCGCCAACAAGCTCAATTTTTCTTAAAAATGAATGACCCACAAAACCGTTATGCATTTTGCTTAAATTGCGCTGAAATTAACTAATCGCCATCCCCTCTAGCTTACTGGAGGGGATTTCTCTCACTAGATACTCAGTTCACCTCATTTCAATCTACAAATTAGCAATTTAACGATAGTAATACACCAGTAATTACGTCAAAATTAGGATAATTATTTTCACTTCTCCATGCGCTAATAAATTAGGTAATCAAATGCAGAAGAAATCTATTTATGTCGTTTATACTGGCGGCACCATCGGCATGCGTCACTCACCACAAGGTTACATACCTGTCTCAGGTCATTTACAAGCGCAATTGGCTCAGATGCCTGAATTTCACCGTCCAGAAATGCCTGAATTCACAATTCGCGAACATCAGCCGTTAATCGACTCATCCGATATCACCCCTGAAGATTGGCAAATCATTGCAGATGATATTTGCCAACACTATGAAAAATATGATGGGTTTGTCATTTTACACGGCACGGATACCATGGCATTTACAGCATCCGCCCTTTCTTTTATGTTTGAAAACTTAAAGAAGCCCATTATCGTGACAGGGTCACAAATTCCATTGGAAGCATTACGTTCTGATGGTCAAACTAACTTATTGAATGCCTTGTATTTAGCAGCAAATTATCCCATTAATGAAGTAGGATTATTTTTCAACAATAAATTGTACCGTGGTAACCGTACAGTCAAAGCGCATGCAGATGGTTTCGATGCCTTTAGTTCCCCGAACTGCTCACCGTTGATGGAAGCAGGTATTCATATTCGTACTTTTAATGCTTGCCCCGCCCCCATTGGCGTCGGGGAATTCAAGACACACCGCATCACACCTCAACCGATTGGCGTTGTCACGCTCTACCCTGGTTTATCTATTGATATTGTTCGTAATATCCTTCAACAACCCGTCAAAGCATTAATCTTGCGCTCTTATGGGGTCGGGAATGCACCTCAGCAGCCTGAATTACTGCGCATTCTACGGGAAGCGACTAACCGTGGGATTATTGTGGTCAATCTAACACAGTGCATTTCAGGGCGTGTGAATATGGAAGGCTATGCCACAGGACATGCCCTCGCAGAATCAGGGGTAATTAGTGGTTATGACATGACTTTTGAAGCGGCATTGAGTAAATTACATTATTTACTGAGCCAAGATTACACACCTGCGCTGATCCGCGAATTAATGCAAAATAATTTACGCGGTGAATTGAGTTACGCTGATGAATAACTGAGGAAATGATGAAAACGGCCTTATTGTTAGTCGATTTACAAAATGATTTTTGCACAGGCGGCACTCTCGCTGTGAATGAAAGTGAACACGTTATAGACATAGCAAATAAAGCAATCACGATTTGCCAACAAAAAGGGATTACCACCCTTGCAAGTCAAGATTGGCACCCTGTTAATCATTTAAGTTTTGCCGCAAACTCAGGCACACAAATTGGCGATATCGGTGAACTTAATGGGCTGGCGCAAGTATGGTGGCCTGTACATTGTGTCCAAGGCGAATATGGCTCAGAGTTCCACCCACAATTAAACACTCAAGCCATTCAAGAAACATTTACGAAAGGCGAAAACCCGCAAGTTGATAGCTATAGCGCTTTCTTTGATAACGATAAGGTAAGTCAAACTCGATTACACACATGGCTACAAGCTCAGAGGATCACCCATTTAATTATTATGGGGATTGCGACCGATTATTGCGTTAAATTTACAGTGCTCGATGCCTTGAATTTGGGCTACAGCGTTGATGTATTAGTTGACGGCTGTCGTGGGGTAAACTTAACCGCTAATGACAGCCAGATTGCATTAACCGAAATGGAACAGCAAGGCGCCAAACTTATCACACTAGACGATATTGCCTAACCCCTCATTTTCCTCAGCAATATTTTCTCTTGTACTGTATTCCTTGAGAAAATATTGCCGCTCAACCTTAATCGTTATTTTGCGGTTTGAGTGTTGCGAACATCTCCCCTTGGAACATCGCTTTCAGCTCTTGCTTGCTTTTCATGGTGATCTCACCATTGGTACCAACAGTCATATGTTCAGCATCATGGTTATGGCGTGATTGCCACAGCATCACCATCTGTAAGCTATGTTCTTTTTGCTCCGCCGTTAAAGGAACTCCATCTGGCCATTTCCCCAACTCAACGGCAGTAACGAGACGCTCATAAATCTCTGGGGTCATTACTGCAAGCAATTGTTCAATATGTTTTGGGTCGACTTCTACACTCATGGCACCGCTCCTTCGAAAAATTATACTGACGTTTAGTTAAATTGCTTTTTTATTTTTAGCTGAATCGTTATTGCTGAAGGTTGTTGATAATAACTTATAAACTTCAGCAGCCTTCAGCAGCCTAACCACGCGTCTTTTCACCCGATGACTCATCCAAAAAGCTTAAGGATGCTGAATTAATACAGTAACGTTGCCCTGTTGGCATAGGTCCATCAGGGAACACATGCCCTAAGTGGGCATTACAATTTTGGCAACGGACTTCAATACGATGCATACCATGAGAAAAATCTTCGATGTATTTGATGACATGATCATTCACTGGCTCATAGAAACTTGGCCACCCACAACCTGCATCAAATTTAGTCTCAGACATAAATAAAGGTGTACCACAACACAGGCATTCGTACACACCCTCTTTACGGTTATGCAATAATTGACCACTAAATGGCGGCTCAGTGCCCGCTTGCTGTGTAACATAACGCTGTATCTCATTTAAATCTGAAATATCAACGTGTTGTTTATCTTTCTGTGACATAACTTATCCACGTATTTAAGCAATTTGTTCTGTTGATGACTATCACACCGTAATTTTCAGCAACAAAAAATTAACAACAATTTTTATAAAACTATTCTAAACTAAGAAGCATCTTACTTTCCGTTTTGATTTGTGAAGCGTATCACATATATCACTGATAGATGGTTTCATTATGCCGTACAATCCCGATAATACGTGCGGCTGTGTTTGCCGCTGAAGTGGCTGACAAATAAGCAGTTAGTGGTATCAGAATTGATTTTTTTCAATAATTGACACGATTCCGCTTGACGGCTGGCAAGGTTTTGGTAACTTTAACTACAACTTAATTCACGAATAAATAGCTGGTGGAAATACTATGACTATCAAAGTAGGTATTAATGGTTTTGGTCGTATTGGCCGTATCGTTTTCCGTGCTGCACAAGAGCGTTCTGATATCGAAATCGTTGCTATCAACGACCTGCTCGATGCAGAATACATGGCTTACATGCTGAAATACGATTCAACTCACGGTCGTTTCAACGGTACTGTTGAAGTTAAAGATGGTCACCTGGTTGTAAACGGTAAAAAAATCCGTGTTACTGCAGAAAAAGATCCTGCAAACCTGAAATGGAACGAAGTTGGTGTTGATGTTGTTGCTGAAGCAACAGGTATCTTCCTGACTGATGAAACTGCGCGTAAACACATCCAAGCAGGTGCGAAAAAAGTTGTTCTGACTGGCCCTTCTAAAGATGACACTCCAATGTTCGTTATGGGCGTTAACCACAAAGCTTACGCAGGTCAAGAAATCGTTTCTAACGCATCTTGTACAACTAACTGCTTAGCGCCGCTGGCTAAAGTTATCAACGACAAATTCGGTATCGTTGAAGGTCTGATGACGACTGTTCACGCAACAACTGCAACGCAAAAAACAGTTGATGGCCCTTCTCACAAAGACTGGCGTGGTGGTCGTGGTGCTTCTCAAAACATCATCCCATCTTCAACTGGTGCTGCTAAAGCTGTAGGTAAAGTTATTCCTGAGCTGAACGGTAAACTGACTGGTATGTCTTTCCGTGTACCAACACCAAACGTTTCAGTTGTTGACTTAACTGCACGTTTAGAAAAACCAGCAACTTACGCGCAAATCTGTGAAGCTATCAAAGAAGCTGCAGCAGGCGAACTGAAAGGTGTTCTGGGCTACACTGAAGATGACGTTGTATCAACAGACTTCAACGGTGAAAAACTGACTTCTGTGTTTGATGCTAAAGCTGGTATCACACTGAACGATAACTTTGTTAAATTAGTTTCTTGGTATGACAACGAAACAGGTTACTCAAACAAAGTATTAGACCTGATTGCTCACATCTCTAAATAAGTGTTGTTAAGTAATTAGCCTGACTGAGCCGCCAATTGGCGGCTCTTTTGTATCATATCGAATACTGCATTAATATTTTATCTCACTTCATTTATCTTTAATCCATTATTCGATACTGTATAAACCAACTTTCAATCAAATTTAAGATAAGTGCCATACATCGCACAAATCTGCCACACGCAAAACGTATAATGCGTATTAATGCTGTTTCTACTAACACAGGCCGATACCATGCACGAAAAAATTTTTGCTCTACCCGTTATTAAACAACTCTCTGCCTATATCACTCAACGCCAATTAGGTGACCTACCACTGATTGTGGTTTCTCACCCAAAAGTTCGTGGTGCAGTCAGTTTACAAGGCGCACATCTCATTGATTGGCAACCTGCGGGGCAAAAGCCGTGTCTTTGGCTAAGTTCTGAAAGTGCGTTTAAAAACGGCGTAGCAATCCGTGGAGGCATTCCTATCTGTTGGCCATGGTTTGGCCCTGTAGCGAGTCCGAGTCACGGCTTTGCGCGTATCTTGCCTTGGCAATTTACTGCCCATAATGAACATGATGATGGGGTAATTTTAACCTTTACGCTCACTGACACTGATTATACCCGTAAGCTATGGCCCCACGAGTTCACATTGATTTTACGAATGAAACTGGGTGAAACCTGTGAGCTTGAGCTCGAAAGCTATGGTGATTTTGAAACGACAGCAGCATTACACACTTACTTCAACATCAGTGATATTCACAAAGCGACTGTTTACGGCCTTGGCGGTCACTATTTTGATAAGGTCGCTGATAAAGAAGTGTATGCATCTGAACCATTAAAATTCAATAAACACACTGACCGCATCTATTCAGAACCTGAAGAGTACAGCTTACTGCGCGATGACGGCTGGAACCGCACGATTGAATTGCATCATTACCATAATAGTGATGTGGTGTGTTGGAATCCATGGGCTGAATTATCATGTAGTATGCAAGACATGCCAAATAATGGTTATAAACAGATGGTTTGTGTTGAAACGGCCTGTATTAATGTGCCCATGAAAAGCGATGCTCAGCACCCTGCTCGCCTGTCTTTAGTGATGGTAAGCCGCGATAATAAACCACAAAATTAATATTAAGACAAAATAAACCCCCAGTAGAGTCATCTTACTGAGGGTTTATGATTCTTTAACGACACATTAGAATGTATAGGTCACACCCGTCCACATAATGGCAGAAACAGATTTATTCACCATTGGGCTATCTTTTACTTCACTCGGTAGGCGGTCAACACGCCCCATCGCAAACACAGTCCAATTTTCGTCGAAACGGTAGTTACCTGTGACTTCCATATACGGCGTCCAGCTTGAACCTGGGTTATAACGTTTTAAACCGCTATGATTCGATTCTTTTGAAGAAACGCCATATTCATAACGATTTTGATTTTTGCTATCCCATTTGATACCTAAGCCTGGCGTGATAGACCATTTGTCGCCTTCAAAGCCATATAGGTAAGCAAACTCACCACGAATACCATTACTAATACCAAGGATATCCCCTGAAATATTCGTACGCAGTGTGCCCCAATCCGCTTTATGGCGGTAGGTAAAACCGGTCATAACCGTATCACGGCGACGATTTAGCTCACGCATTGCTTTGTCATCATTGTCTTTAGGTTTAAAAAATTGAGGATAATAGTACGCATCTAAAGACAGTTGATCTTGCGTGTCATTCCACAGGTAGTAACCTGCAGCTAACGTATGAAAGTAAAAATTTTCACTGTCATAATTCACAATTGGTACTGGCGTAATATAATCACGAGACTTAATGCCTTTATATGGCGTAGATTGCGCCAGTACAGAGCCACCAACAGACCATGTTCCAGCTAAAGCTGCGCTCGATAACACGCTTAACGCCACAGCAAGTGTGGTTAACTTAATTGTTTTAGACATAGATTAAACCTAAAAATAATGAGAAATGGATCAAACTTATATGTTATATCAATATGCAAAGATCCCCAATCTTCAGAATCTAAATCACATTTAAAGCTAAATATGTGAGTTAGCGATCGTATTGGTTAACAATTATTCTACGCTTTTTTCGTAACGAACAGGAACTCTTTTTGCAAGTGCACACATTAATTCATAGCCTATCGTGCCTGCCGCTTGTGCCACATCGTCCACAGGCAAATTTTGCCCCCACAATTCCACTGTGGTGCCTAATTTCACATCACTACAATGGGTGATATCAATACTCAACATATCCATAGAAACTGCGCCTAATAGCGCACAACGTGCCCCATTGCACCAAACAGGTGTTCCATTGGGTGCATGACGTGGATAGCCATCAGCGTAACCACACGCAACCGTAGCGATACGCATCGGCTTAGATGCAGTGAATCGGCTCCCATAACCGATAGATTCCCCTGCAGCAATATCATGCATTGCTATCACCTCTGATTGTAACGTCATCGCAGCTTTTAGCGGATACTGTTGGATATCAGCTGACTTTCCACTTGGTGACGCACCATACAACAAGATCCCCGTCCGTACCCAATCATACTGAGTATCTTTGTGCCAAAGAGTTGCACCTGAATTGGCAATACAGGTTTGTAAAGACAAATGACTAAACTGTTTAATTTTCTCAAATGGCTCAATTACCCCAGTATGTGTATCTGAATTAGCAAAATGACTCATTAACGTGATGGCGCTGACATTCTCCATCTTCGCTAACTGTTCAATGACATTTTGATATCCCGATACAGGAAAACCTAACCGATTCATGCCACTATTGAGTTTGACATAAACTGAAATTGGCGTAGACAGTTGCGCATTTTCAATAGCATAAAGTTGCCATTCACTATGTACGCTAGTCGTTAAGTGATACTGCTCGATTACCCCTAAATCTTGTGGCTGAAAAAAACCTTCAAGCAACAAAATTGGCCCTTTCCAACCTTCTTCACGCAATAGAATAGCCTCTTGGAGGTCTAACACTGCAAAGCCGTCAGTGGCTTTCAGTGCGGGCCAAATGTGTTTGATACCATGACCATAACCATCCGCCTTCATGACTGACCAAATTTTTGCCTGCCCTGAATGCTGACGCACAACCGATAAATTATGTTGTAAATTGTCTAAATGAATAATGGCACTAATTGGGCGTGGCATCTTAAGTCCTTAAATACGTGTCTATTTTTATGTCAATACATCAGTTATATGGTACCAGCGAATTAACGTGCGGGGTTTAAATGCCCACCAGCCACTAATTTCGTATTAAATCCATCTAAATACCGTGATACTGACAAATCATCAGAAGCAATATCGGGTGTATTTCCTGAAATTAAATCTGACAGCAATTTCCCTGCTCCACATGCCATCGTCCAGCCCAGTGTGCCGTGGCCCGTATTCAAGTATAAATTGCTATACGCTGTTGGCCCTACAATTGGCGTACCATCTGGCGTCATTGGTCTGAGCCCTGTCCAAAATTGTGCTTGTGCGATATCGCCACCACCTTGGTACAAGTCTTGTACCACCATTTTCAGTGTTTCACAGCGTTTTTTCAGGATATTTAAATTAAAACCGACCACTTCTGCCATACCACCAACACGTATGCGTTCATCAAAACGAGTGACTGCAATTTTATAGGTTTCATCTAAAATGGTGGAAGTTGGCGCTCTTTGGGCGTCAATAATTGGCATCGTCAACGAGTAACCTTTAAGCGGATAGACTGGGATTTTAACCAGATTTTGGAGTATTGAGGTAGAATAAGACCCCATCGCAACCACATATCTATCGGCTTGCAGGATCTGACCATCAATACGCACACCACTCACACGTTGACCTTCTGTTATAATTTGCTCCACTTGCACGCCAAATTGGAATTTTACCCCTGCATCCTTCGCCATTTTAGCGAGCTTCTTGGTGAATTGCTGACAATCCCCTGTTTCATCATTTGGTAAACGCAATCCCCCCGTTAATTTGTGCTTCACAAATTCGAGTGCTGGCTCTGCTGTGATCAATTCATCAGAGGTTAATAGCTCATAAGGCACTCCCTCTTGTTGCAGCACGGCAATATCATTCGCGGCATTATCAAATTGCTTAGCCGTACGAAACAGTTGCAGTGTACCCCCTTGGCGTTCCTCATAGTGAATACCAATGTCATTTCTAAGCTCACGCATACAATCACGGCTATATTCAGCAATACGCACCATGCGGCTTTTGTTCATTGTGTAATGCTGAATATCACAGTTTTTTAGCATTTGCCACATCCAACGTAGTTGAAATAACGACCCATCTGGACGAATAGCCAGTGGTGCATGCTTTTCAAACATCCATTTTACCGCTTTCAATGGAATACCTGGTGCCCCCCATGGCGTAGCATATCCAGGTGAAACTTGCCCTGCATTACCTGCACTAGTTTCTTCAGCAACATCATGTTGCCTATCCACAACAATAACTTCATGGCCTTCTTGCGCCAAATACCATGCTGTTGTCACACCAATAACACCTGCACCTAACACTAGAATTTTCATAAGATCCTCAGCCGCAAAATGATGACTTACTCATTAGAATAATATTCTAGTATTCATTTGCCAATGTAGTGAATTAACACTTTTAACAATTCAGATAAAAAATTCGATTATTGTCACAATGTATTTACAAAATAGATTTTTATTCTAACGCATAAAAAAGAGGTATTTCAATTAAATATTAAATATCAATATCTTACCTAAAACAAGAAACAATTTTATAGCTGAAAGCAATATTTTTCAGTAGAATCTATCAAATAACCAGAACTTACTATTGCTTGCACTCACTCCTAACAAACGCCAACCTTGAAACTTAATATATTTTAAATAGCAACTTTTACAGCTTATTATTTTAATTAACGCTTTGTAACGACTGTTATATCGCGCATTCTCTGTAAGAACGATAAAACCAGAGATTTAGGAATGACTCACAAAATAAAAAAGCCAGCATCCATCGTTGAATGCTGGCTTGAATCATAAAAATTTGATGATGCTTAACGGATATGAGCTAAGTCAGATGGCATATTACCTTGCATAGAATGCCAAATCAGGCCACTTTCCTTACCGTAATTACGCACACATTCCATGATACGGTCATAGGCTTGCTCACGACACAGATGGCTTAATTGCTGATAGAAACTCAACGCTAAGCGTCTCGCTTCAGGGTTAGAAAAATAATACCGACCAACACGGGTATATAACCCTCTTAACCCATTAATAATTAGCCCATAAATTGGGTTACCTGAAGCAAAAGCGAGGCCACGGAAAATGTTATAATCCAAATCGCTAAAGGCATCTGAATTGTCTTCCACTTTTTCTCTGCCAGCTAATACCTCTAAGGACTTTTCAGGGTTGTTACGAAAAGCCGTACGAATAAAAATTGCAGCAATATTTGTCCGCACTGCCAGCAAATTATCAATCAGTTGTGGAACTCTATCGTGATCTAATCGAGCTAATGTTTCTAAAATATTTAAGCCAGAAGTCTCCCAATAGTTATTCACCTTAGTTGGCTTACCATGTTGGATGGTTAACCAACCATCACGAGCCAAGCGTTGTAACACCTCACGTAGAGTGGTGCGTGTCACACCAATTAACTCAGACAGTTCGCGCTCAGCGGGCAAGATTGAACCTGGTGGAAAACGGTTGTTCCATATACTTTCAATAATGTACTCTTCCGCAAAACCTGCCGGGCTTTGAGCTTTAATAACCATATTTTTATTATTCCAAACCTTTTAAACGGATATTGAGGAAATCATACCAGATTGTCGTCTTCTGATATAGTTAGACTCAAAATAAAGAGTGAAGCAAATCATAGAATTTCCATATAATTCATACATTATCAATTAGCAAATAGACTTAAAATCCTTAAAAGATAAGAGTAGTATGTTGTGGAACGAGACAAAACATCCAATAAGAGGATAACAAACCATAATGGATTTTAGTTTAAAAAGCGCATTTTTGAAAAACTTTCTGGGGAACTCACCTGATTGGTACAAACTTGCCATTATTATATTCCTGGTCATCAACCCAATTGTTTTCTATTTCGCCAGCCCATTCATCGCAGGATGGCTATTGGTTATTGAATTTATATTTACATTAGCAATGGCATTAAAATGCTATCCCTTACAACCTGGAGGCCTACTCGCTATCGAGGCTGTACTGATTGGCATGACCAGCCCTGCGCAGATTTCTCATGAAATCAGCAATAATCTTGAAGTCATTTTACTGTTGATCTTCATGGTGGCTGGTATCTACTTTATGAAGCAGCTGTTGTTATTTGTTTTCACCAAATTACTGATAAACGTCCGTTCTAAACGAATTCTGTCATTAGCTTTTTGCTTAGCAAGTGCGTTTTTATCTGCTTTTTTAGATGCGTTAACCGTTATTGCTGTCGTGATCAGCGTTTCAATTGGTTTCTATTCTATTTATCACCAATATGCATCTAATCAGCATAGTGATATTGACCTGCAAAATGATGGTTTTATTAATAGCAGTGAGCAAAAACAAACCTTAGAGCAATTTCGCGCTTTTTTACGTAGCTTAATGATGCATGCAGGGATTGGTACGGCGCTGGGTGGCGTGATGACCATGGTTGGTGAACCTCAAAACTTAATCATCGCAAAGCATGTTAACTGGGATTTCATTACCTTTTATATTCGTATGGCACCTGTCACTATTCCTGTTTTCCTCTGTGGGCTAATTGTTTGTTTTCTTGTAGAAAAGTTCAAACTATTTGGTTACGGTGTAGAACTTCCAGACAGTGTTCGCCAAATTTTAACCGATCATGATAAAAAAATGACGGCGAAACGGACGAAAAAGGAACAAGCCCAACTGTGGGTACAGGGGCTAATTGGGATATGGCTAATTGTTGCTTTGGCCTTCCATTTAGCTGAAGTTGGGTTAATCGGTTTATCCGTGATTGTGTTAGCGACTGCATTTTGTGGTATCACTGAAGAACACGCTCTAGGCAAAGCTTTCGAAGAAGCCCTTCCATTCACGGCACTATTAACCGTGTTTTTCAGTATTGTCGCCGTTATTATTGATCAACAACTCTTCACGCCATTCATTCAGTTTGTCTTACAGTCGTCCGAATCGTCCCAGTTATCGCTATTTTATCTGTTTAACGGCTTATTATCCGCAGTATCAGATAACGTCTTTGTGGGCACTGTGTATATCACTGAAGCAATGAAGGCTGCAAAAGAAGGACTCGTTTCACCTGAGCAATACCAGTTTTTAGCCGTGGCTATCAATACAGGGACAAACCTCCCCTCTGTAGCAACACCAAATGGGCAAGCGGCATTCTTGTTCTTACTGACTTCCGCACTCTCACCATTAATTCGTTTATCATATGGTCGAATGGTTTGGATGGCACTTCCTTATACTGTTGTCATGACCATTGTTGGCTTATTAGGTGTTGAATACTGGCTCGTACCGATAACGCATTGGATGGCGTCCATCGGTTTGATTACATTTGGATAGGGATTATACTCAACCTCAATCAGGCGCTTTTATCAGCGCCTGATTGTAATGTTAGGTAAAACCTAACTCGAAATGGCATTTATTTTGCTTTAGGCGCTTTTTTTATCAGGCCGATAGGGGCAAAATGTGCGCATCACTCAATTAGGATATCTCAAGTATGTTCCGATTTTTTAACTACTGCTCACAAGGACGAGGCGCATGGCTATTGATGGCCTTTACAGCCTTTATGTTAGAGTGTGCGGCATTATATTTTCAACATGTTATGAAGCTTCAACCCTGCGTAATGTGTATTTATGAACGCGTTGCATTACTGGGCGTTATGTTTGCAGGTTTAATTGGTGCTATCGCACCGAGAAATATTGTCATTCGTTGGGTAGCCATCGCTGTGTGGATTTACGCCGCATGGCGCGGTTTAGACCTTGCATGGGAACATACCATGCTGCAACTTTACCCTTCGCCATTTGCTTCTTGTGATTTCTTTGTCAACTTCCCTGATTGGTTGCCACTCCAAGAGTGGGTTCCTGCGATGTTTGAAGCAACGGGTGACTGCGCGGTTAGACAGTGGGCATTTTTAGGCCTTGATATGCCGCAGTGGTTAATTGGTATTTTTGCCGCTTATATTTTAGTGGCTATTATTGTGTTAATTAGCCAATTTTTCCCCGCTAAAAAATCGGTTTAACCATAAATGAATTGAAAACGTAAAAAGCCCCTGATTAAAGGGGCTTTTCTTTTGTGAAGCCAAAAATAAATATTAAATACACGCACCACTTTGGATAACATTGGCAGCACAACGTTTGCCATTTGCAAATTGGCAAACCGCCGTTTCATCACCATTTAGTTCAAGTGTTAAGGCAGGTAATCCTCCTGCAGAAACGCAGGCTTCCTGGATCCCTGGCCCTAAATTAACCACTTGCTTTGCATACTGAGTTGCAGAGTTATCAACGGTTTTATTCACTTCTGAGCTTCCACAAGCCGATAACATCACTGACATTACAACTGCCACAACAACTGTCATCACAGGTTTTAATAACTGGCTGACCTTACGCCCCATGCTGTTTATCTCCCATCAAGCCGTTGTAACCCCTTGCCTTGCACTAGTGTGTGCTACTTTTTGAAAATAAATTGATGACTAAAACACCAATAATAATTAATAGCATACCAATAATTGCAGGTAAATCGAGTTTTTGGTGATAAATAAAAATTGCAGCAACAGAAACTAACACAATCCCTAGCCCAGACCAGATAGCATAGGCAATCCCCAATGGCATCACTTTCACTACCTGCGATAAGCCCCAGAAAGATACCCCATAGCCAATAATCACAATTAAAGACGGCCAGAAACGGCTAAAACCCTCAGAAGCTTTTAATGTGGTCGTTGCAATCACTTCTGCAAGAATCGACATCAAGAGAAAACTTAGACCTTTCATTGATAAACCTTATTGTTGTATTAAAAAAATAAATTATAGCGATAAACCAGAAAAAGCCCTGTATCCAATAAAGGTAATACAGAGCTTATTTAACTGTCTATTGTTGAGAGTGTTAATGTTGTTCAGCAGGTGCCAGCTTATCCGTTAATGTTTGGCTATAACGTTTAAACAAATAGAGGCACCAAATAAGCGACATGACACCAATTATAGCCCCCACATAACCAATTTGAGTCATCCCCATATGTACAATCACTTGATTACCCAGTAACGCCCCACCACCGATACCGATGTTAAAAATTCCAGAGAAGATAGCCATCGCTAAGTCTGTTGCATCTGGTGCTAAATCAATCACTTTAACCTGCATACCTAAGCTAATACACATCATCGCAATTCCCCAGAACACGGACAATATAATGAGTGACCAGACATTGCCTCCCATAGGCAACAGCAACAACAGACATAGCGTCATTAAGGCTATTGCTGAAGGTAAGAATATTAATGAAAGTTTTGTGCTATAACGGCTAAAGATGACGCTACCAATAATACCCGCAGCACCAAAAATCAGCAGCAAGACAGTGGCAAAATTTTGGCTCTGATGGGCTACATCGCGAACAAATGGCTCAATATAACTGTAAGCAGCGAAGTGTGCAGTCACCACTAATACCGTGAGCGCGAACATTCCGACTAATGCAGGTCGCTTGAATAAAACTGGAAGGCTTTTCAAAGAACCTGAATGTTCACTTGGCAAGCGTGGTAAGAAACGAATAAGTGCAATCATCGTAAATAATGCCACGACCCCGATACACAAAAATGTCACTCGCCAGCCTAAAAACTGCCCGATAACACGGCCGATTGGTAAGCCTAAAACCGTCGCTAACGCAGTGCCTGTCGCTAATAAGCCTAATGCCTGCGCTTTTTTGCCCGCAGGAGCTACACGAATAGCTAAAGATGCCGTAATCGACCAAAACACAGCATGAGACAAAGCAACGCCAATGCGCCCCACGATCAAAACATCAAAGTTCCACGCAAAACCTGAAACAAGATGACTGATAATAAAAATAACAAACAAGAATCCCAGTAGCTTACGCCGTTCTATTTTACTGGTTAATAACATTAACGGTAATGACATGAGTGCCACTACCCATGCATAAATGGTGATCATCAGCCCTGTATGCGCCACCGTCATGCCAAAACTCGCTGCAATGTCACTTAATAATGCAACAGGGACAAACTCCGTTGTATTAAAAACAAATGCAGCAACCGCCAGCGCTAAAACACGGATCCAAGCGGTTCTTCTTGATACTTGTGTCATTATTTATCTTGCCTTCAGTTTTCCATAAGCTAATTACACAAATCGGTTACCGACTTATGATGATGGCACATGGGAAATATATGTTTAGAACTAAACTGAACGATTAAACGGTGTTTTATTGCTCAAAACTACCGTATTTTTGTGAATTGTATCACAACTATTTAGCTATTTTAAAGCTTGCTATCAGTATTGGTAATCAATTTAAAATACATATTCCTGCAATTAGCCCTTCTTAAAAACCTAACTAGGCAAAATCAAACAAACACATCATTATTTGAGTGTTTTATCTTCGATTACATACATCTTATTTATCTGAAAGCACATATTATTTTTTCTATGCTACAATCCATCAAATTACTTTTTATCTTAAAGGATCGACTTAATGAAAACGCATTTTCCTACCGAACCAGATGTCCATGCACTTGCAGATGAAGTGACATGCCTAAAAAATTTGGTTACACATATGCTTAAAGCAATTGGCCAAGCAGATGCAGGTAAGATTTTGATCAAAATGCAGCGCGAAGTTGCTCAAATGGAAGACGAAAAACAGGCTGAAACCTATACAAACATCTTAGAACAAATTAAAACAGGTTATCGCCAATAGATTATTTAGCGATAAATGCGATTTAAAGCATAAACGTATTCAAGAATGGATTAACTGCACAAATAACTAAGTTTTTGTTATCAAAATCATCTATCTTTATTGACGAATTAAACCATTCTTTATTCATTTAGCTCCCCCTTCAAAACCCTATGAAGGGGGCTTTTTTTCCTCAATTATTGCCCTGCTTGTGGTATATAAGTCATTACAATAATTAGCATATTCCTCTAATGTTGTATTCTCCGTTTGCTTACCCCAACTTTTTTGCTCTTCAAAAGCCCAAACTCGAAATACCTGTCCAAGGTTTGCACCAGACATCCCCACCTCTTTATATATCCGATGGTAAAACCCTTGATCTGCTTTATAAATTTCAAATTTAATGGGGACAAGCCGTGCAGGGTTAGATGCCGTTTGAAATGAATTACCAAAAAGTATTGTTTTAACCAGTATGTCCATGCTTAACTCCCATATGAAATTGAACATAGGTAAGATTACCCTATAACTAGAGTTAATATAGCTTATTATCAGGAATATATTGAAGACTCTTAGAAAATAAATGCCTATTTTTACGTAATTAAGAATAAATATCGAGTCAGTTTGGAGCGATGTTTTAGGCGTTTATATTCTAATTTGTTGGCATACAATGCAACTCAGTCTCCCAATCCTCATATGGCGGGTCAATAACATATGAATGGTCTACATACCAACGAATATAGTCTGTCGCACGCTTTTGCGCATGTTTGAAATTAATTACATCACCCTTTTCATCAAGCTCCAATGTATTGATTAAAATAGCATACACTTGTTCAACTAAACTCGGTTCATCTACACACAATTCAACATAATCAACACCATTTAACATATAGTGGCTACCACTAGTCATAAAATAGGCGAACGTTCTCAAGGCGCCACTGACACTGTGTGAAAGTTTCATAACTGTCCCTATGAATATTATATAAAAAAGCCACTTCATTTGAAGTGGCTTCAAACTGCTGACAAACCGATTAGATTTGGCTGCAGGTTGGATTGGTTTTGAAAATAAACGAGAAAAATCAATTCATTAATTTTTGGCTGATAACACAAAGCAGGAAAACCACGCTTTTATCCTGCTTTGTCAACAACCTCAAGCCACTTCATTTGAAGTGGCTTTCCATACTATTTTAAATATTCGCCTGAGCGAAGTGCTTCAATTCGTTTATCTAACGGAGGGTGAGACAGGAATAATTCACTGAATGCTTTACCACGACCATTAATACAAAATGCCATCAAACGCCCTTCTTCTTGCGGCTCATAACTGGTTTTCAGTCTTTGCAGTGCCGCAATCATTTTTTCACGTCCCACTAATTTTGCAGAGCCAGCATCAGCGTGGAATTCGCGATAACGAGAGAACCACATGGTGATAATGCTTGCTAAAATACCGAATACAATTTCCAGTACCATAGAAACCGCAAAATAGACCATTGGATTACCGTTGCTACTTTCACTTTCGTTATCATTGTTTGACATAAAACCTGCAGCTAATTGAGCAATGATACGGGATATAAAAATAACGAAAGTATTCACAACACCTTGTAACAAGGTCATTGTCACCATATCACCATTGGCGATATGACTGATTTCATGGGCAATAACCGCTTCCGCTTCGTCGCGACTCATGTTTTCAAGTAGCCCTGTGCTCACTGCAACCAATGAAGCATCACGACGTGCCCCTGTTGCAAAAGCATTGATATCTGGCGCATGGTAAATAGCCACTTGTGGCATTTGAATCCCCACTTGCTGGGCTTGGCGCTGAACCGTTGTCATTAACCACTGTTCAGTTTGGTTACGTGGGTTTTCAATAACTTCACCACCTACCGATTTCAGAGCCATCCACTTAGACATCAGCAATGAAATAAAAGCGCCACCAAAACCAAATAAGCCCGCCATAATCAACAAGCCTTGAACGCTACTTCCGCGAATGCCTGTTAAACTCAATATTATTCCAAACACAAACATAACCGCTAAGTTTGTGAGCAAGAATAAAGCAATTCTCATCATTTTTTGTATTCCTTGGTAAAAACTAAGATCACGTAGAATTTACTTTATAAATAAGGTTTTTTCACACTATTTCAAGTCAATTAACACGAAAACAGTAAAAAATAACATAACTTTACACAGCGAGACTAAAAAAAGGGCAAGCGCTCTACCTACCTCTCTGTTTATTAAGAGTTCAAATTTTAACTATTTGTTTTAAAAGGGTCAATTCATAGCCATTTCAATTTAAACTTATTTTTAGTTGAATCGAGGAAGCTAATTTTTGAGGGATATGAATCTTAATAATGTATTTATCGGCTCTTTTGATGAATTTCTTAGCCTGATAAACAATAGTTAAGGTTTCGCTTACGAAAAAATAATGCCACGCAGCGTGGCATTATTATCACAATATAATGATAGGTTAACAGCAAAAAAACTCGTGCCTTAATTCGCTTTCTCTTTAGCAACTTTTGCCGCTTTTTCTTTTGCTGCTTTAGCGGATTCTTTATCCGCGGCTTTGGTTGCTTTTTCTTTAGCAGCCTTAGCAGGCTCTTTATCAGTAGCCTTAGTCGCTTTTTCTTTTACTACTTTTGATTTTTCTTTATCCGCAGCTTTACTTGCTTTTTCTTTTGTTTCTTTTACTGCATCTTTTTTATCTGTCGCTTTTGACGCTTTTTCTTTTGTCTCTTTCACTACGTCTTTATCGGCTACTTTTGATGCTTTTTCTTTCACCACTTTTGCAGGCTCTTTATCAACCGCCTTGGAGGCTTTTTCTTTTGTTTCCTTCACCACCTCTTTGTCAGCCGTTTTTGAGGCTTTCTCTTTCACCGTTTTCGCTACATCAGTGGCTTTATCCGAAGCTTTTGTTGCTTTTTCACTGGCTGTTTTGCTTGTTTTATCCCCTGTTGATTTGATTGAATCAGACACAGAAGGTTTGCTGGATTGTTTTGCGACTCCTGCTCCAATTACACCACCAGCAATACCCGCCTTGCTGTTAATGTCGTTTTTTAATTCAATGGTACACACTTGCTCTGAGCGACTTGTTGAACCATCATTACAAATAAACTTACCATCTTCGCAGCGATCTATCCCGCCTTTACTGCCCGAGCAAGGGTAATTTCTTGCATTCGCGGTATTGACCACAGAAACCATCATGACACTAACAGCCATTAATCCTAAAAGTAATTTACGCATGGTATTGCCTCATATTTAAAAGAGCTACAACAAAAGTTTAGGATAAATTAAGCAAAGGTAAAGAATTCTATCGTTAGAGCATTAAGTTAACTTCAAAAATATTTTCGTTGTGACGTAAAATGAATAATGATAAGTCTGAGATTATCAATTTTAGTATAAAAAAAGCCAGCTTACGCTGGCTTCAGACTGCTGACAAACCGATTAGGTTTGACTGCAGGTTGGATAGGTTTTGAATGTATTTCGAACTACTGATTACCTGATAGCATTTTGGTGTTTTGTTTTGACAAATCAACCGCCATCTTCACTGTTTCGTCCAAGTATGGGTCTGGCGCTTCGTAATCTTTTGGTAGGTCTTCCAATTTCTTCAGTAATGGCTTACCTTCTTTCGTATTACGCTCATTTATTCGTTTTAGTTTCGTCGCCTCAATTTCATCATCTTCTTTCTTACGCTCTGCATAATTCAATGAAATCAGATTCTTACTTTCTTTACTTACTTTATAGCGAGCGATATCTTCATCGATATAATTGAATTCACGATCCTGACTAATTCTATCGAGGTGCTTAGTTTTAATGGCTGATAAATCAGGTGAAATATCCCCTACTTTGCTATAGTTCGCAGCAGGAATGCTATCCCATGGCAGCGCATTATCTTCAAAGCTTTCCCCCGTTTCAGCAGGATCTTGCCCCGTTGGCATCACAACATCAGGGGTAACGCCCTCACGTTGCGTACTACCACCATTAACACGATAAAATTTTTGAATAGTATATTGAACAGAACCTAATGATGGCCATTCAGGTTTTAGCATTTGGTCATAAACACGGCTTAAGCTACGGTGTTGCTGAACAGTACCTTTACCAAAAGTTGGTTCGCCCACAATTAAAGCACGACCATAATCCTGCATCGCAGCTGCAAAAATTTCAGACGCTGATGCACTAAACCGATCAACTAAAACAACCAAAGGACCTTTATAATAGATGACATCATCGTCATCAACATCTTGGCGCACTTGGCCATTGTTATCGCGTACTTGAACAATTGGCCCTTTTGGAATAAATAAACCCGATAATGAAACCGCTTCGGTTAATGCTCCACCACCATTACCACGAAGGTCAATAATTAGTGCAGAAACATTATCTTTCGCCATGTTTTGCAGTTGGGTTTTTACATCATTGGTTAAGCCCACGTAAAAACCAGGAATATCCAGAACAGCAACTTTATCTTTACCTTGCTGTTTAATCGTCAGTTTTACTGCACGATCCTCCAGTCGGATCTGCTCCCTCACTATAGTAACGATATGTGGCTTCGCCCCTTTAGTATCAGAAACGACTTCCAAACGAACCTGACTTCCTTTTGGCCCTTTGATCAATGCAACAACATCATCAAGACGCCAACCAACAACATCGACAATCGGTTTACCTGTTTGACCAACGCCGATGATTTTATCACCAACTTTCAACTCTTTACTTTTAGCTGCAGGGCCGCCTGCAACCAGTGAGTTGATAACCGTGTTTTCGTCATCTTGCTGTAAAACGGCACCAATTCCTTCTAATGATAAGCTCATTTCAGAATTAAATTGCTCAGTATTACGAGGCGAAAGATAACTGGTGTGCGGATCGATTTCACGCGCAAATGAGTTCACTATCAATTGAAAAACATCTTCACTTTGCGCTTGAGTTAAACGGCGTAACGCAAAATTATAACGCTTAGTGAGTTTCTCTTTGATTTCTTTGTCATCTTTGCCTGAAAGCTTTAGGTTTAACCAATCATAACGTACTTTTTGATCCCAAAGACGGTCAAGCTCTTGCTTGTCTTTAGGCCAAGGTGATTTTGAACGGTCAACTTCAATCGAATCTGTCGCATTTAAATCAATTGGTTGTTCTAAACGTGCTAATGCATATTTAAAACGTTCGAAACGTCTTTCCTGAGACAGGTTATACAGGTCATAAAACGCATCTAATTTGCCATCTTCAAGCCATTGCCCCACTTTCCCTTTATCTTTGGCATATTGGTCAACATCGGATTGAAGTAAAACATTGTGACCGAAATCTAACATATTGAGATAACGGTCAAATATTTTCCCAGAAAACGCATTGTCTAAATCAAATTGGCGGTAATGTGAACGTGTAAACCGTGAGGTTACTCTTTCACTGACGGTGCCATGCTGTGCGCTCTGTTTTAAGACAGGTAACTGAGCAGCAGTGACAGGAGCCACTGCTTGTGTATTAGCAATTGCACTGCCGAAAGTCGCCAGACTAACGACAAGTGCAACTTTAAGAAGTTTGTTCATGACCTGATTGACCTCCGTATCAGAACTTTAAATGTTCCGCGCGTACAATCATTGCCAGTCCAGTAGGCAATTGAACTCTCACACCGTCTTTTGCAATTTCCAGAACAGAAGCGTCCATCAAGCTGCTACCAACTTTCACTTTCAAGGTTTGGCCTATTTTAAGTGCATTGATATCAGTGACTGACTTCAGGTTTTGTTCAGGAGCTGGATTGTTACGACGGGGTGTTTTTTCTGATGTATTTTGCGGACGTTCTTTATTGTCTGATGGGCGACGACGTGGTGCTTTGTCTTTAGTAGCTTCTGGATTACGTGCTGGTTTTTCACCCGCTTTTTTCGCTACAGGACGTTTTTGCGCTTTTTGTTCAGCACGTTGTGCTTGAACGCGTGCTTTCGCCTCAGTTAATTGTTGGCGAGCATGAGCGATGTGCTCTGCATCTAGCTCACCACAATCTTCGCCATTTAGGTCAACGCGCTTTGCGCCTTCTTTAACACCGTAAAGGTAGCGCCAGCTAGAAGTATACATGCGTAATGCTGAACGCAATTGCGTTTTGCTAATACCATCTTCTTCCGTCAAGCACCCTACGATATCTTGAAAAATTCCGACTTTTAACGGACGTGCTTCGCCTTCAGCGATAAAACAGCGTGGAAAACGCTCTGCTAAAAATGCGATAACTTCTTTACTACTATTCAACTTAGGTTGATTTTCCATGAAATTTCCTGATAACAACGATTTTGCCAACCTCACGGGCATGAACAAGCCGACATTATAATCGTGTTGCTGACAATTGCCACGTTACTATTAATTTTACAGCCCAATATTTAGTAATATTTTGGCATAGAACACATTGCCAGATGCTGACACAACTGGTTTACAAGGTGTTGTAACCCTTTTTCATCTTCTTGGTCGAATTGGCTAATATTTGGGCTATCAATATCTAAAACCCCGATATTTTGTCCATTTACTACCAGCGGAAAGACAATTTCAGCATTACTTGCCGCGTCACAAGCGATATGACCAGGAAAAGCATGAACATCTTCAACACGCTGAACTTGGTTTTCACTAAATGCCGTACCACAGACCCCTTTACCAAATGGAATTCGAACACATGCGACTTTTCCTTGGAATGGGCCTAAAACAAGCTCTTGCCCATTGCTCAAGTAAAAGCCAGCCCAGTTCACACCATCTAAACGTTCATATAATAACGCACTGGTATTTGCCAAGGTCGCAATTAAATCATATTCTCCCGCCAATAATGCAGAGAGATTATCTGAAAGTTCGAGATAATACTTCTTTTTATCCATAATTATTTCTAGTAATAATCAAGTAATTAAAATACACATATGCAAGAGTAATGCTAAGGTTACCAAGTTGTCACTTTGAGGTAAATTTTTTTACACTAGATTACATCTAGGCGAAACCCTAAAATGAGCAAATATGAATCACATTAATCATACTGACTTGATTTTGCAACGTTGTCGTCACTGCAATCAAAAAATTCATACGCCGCCATTTAGCCCGCGGCAGGTTATTATTTGCCCACGATGCGCCTCTCAACTCAATGACGGCCGTTCATGGTCATTAAAACGACTGTCTATCCTTGCCATCACGCTGCTAATGCTTGCACCCATTGCATTTTGGCAACCACTAATATCAATTCATCTATTGGGCAGCCAAATCAATGCCAATGTTATAGAAGGAATTCGCTTAATTAACCAGCAAGGTGACCCCATTACTGCCAGTATAGTGGCTTTTTGTGCAATTGCCGCTCCTTTGCTACTTCCCATTTTAGTTTTATCGTTACAGGTTGGTCGAAAAATCGGCTTAAACCTCAGGCCTATTTTATTGGTCTTGAGCCATATAAAAGAATGGGTCATGCTTGATGTTTACTTAATTGCACTGGGTATCGCTGCGATCAAAATGCAAGATTATGCTAGTGTATTTATCGGCCACGGGCTGATTGCCTTTATCACAATGTCTATTTTGAGCTTGCTGATCCTCATCCACATGAACCTTGACCTGCTATGGAAAAACGTTTATCCCATCGAAGAAAAAGACTCGCAAGCCGACGCAATGACCTGTACAGCCTGCCATTACACAGGCCCACCCAATAAACACGGTAGGTGCCAGCGCTGCCATTGTCCGGTGCAATATCGAGATCCTCATAGCTTACAAAAAACGTGGGCCGCACTGATTGCTGCCATGGTGTTATTGTTTCCTGCTAACCTAATGCCGATTTCCATTTTTTATTTAAATGGTCAACGACTCGAGGATACCATTTACTCAGGTGTCGTTTCGCTAATCGATTCGGGTAACTGGCCAATTGCAATTATTGTTTTCATTGCCAGTATCTTAGTCCCGTTTATTAAAATTATTATTATGATTTTGTTGCTATTTTCGATTCATTTTAATAGCAAAACTGACCCTGTCTTACGCATGAAGCTCCTGAAGTTTGTTTCATGGATTGGCCGTTGGTCAATGTTAGATTTATTTGTCATCGCACTGATGATGACGCTCGTTAACCGAGAACAATTAATGTCCTTTACTATGGGGCCTGCCGCTCTCTATTTTGGCACCGCCGTGATTCTAACGATTTTAGCCGTTGAATGGTTAGACAGCCGTTTAATTTGGGATTCTTATGGAAAAACAAAACCCGCAAAATGAGCCTTCTGATGATGTTGCAGAAGCGATACAACGCCGACGTGTGCATATTTCGCCTTTTTGGCTGCTCCCCTTAGTCGCCATCTTTATCGCTGGATGGTTATTATTTCAACAGTGGGTTGAGCGCGGCACAGATATTACCATTGAATTCACCTCGGCTCCTGGTGTCGTCGCGAATCGTACCCCTATTCGTTACCAAGGTGTTGAAGTGGGTTTAGTGCAATCTGTGGCAATTAGCAAAGATATGAAAAACATCATTGTCACGGCCAGTATAAACAAAGATATGCGCTCAGCCTTGAATTCAGGTACTAAATTTTGGCTAGTCACCCCAAAAGCGTCCCTTGCAGGTGTCTCAGGGCTCGATGCCCTTGTTGGTGGGAACTATATTGGTATGCTACCAAGTACGGGATCTGAGCAATTTTCTTTTGTCGCACAAGACACGCCCCCTCAGCAAAATATTGACCAAGGCGAGCTGCTCATCCACCTTTCAGCTCCCGATTTAGGTTCATTAAATGAAAACTCGCCTATTTATTACCGCAAAGTGCCTGTTGGTCATATTTCAGATTATACCGTTTTGCCAGATAACCAAGGTGTATCCATCTCCGCTATCGTGCAAAAACGCTATGCCAATTTAGTGCGCAAAGACAGTCAATTTTGGAATGTTTCAGGCTTGCAAGGCCATTTTGACCTAAAGTCTGGCGCAAGTGTCAAAATGGAAAGTCTTTCTGCAGTCATTAATGGTGCCATTGCATTTGACTCTCCAGAAGGCAGTCCACAAGCTGAAGAAGGTCAATCGTTTGTCTTACAAAGTAATGCTGAGGTGGCAAATGCAGCGAAGCAAAACGCAAAATCACCACTGAATTTAACCTTATGGGCTCATGACACTTTTGGCGTCAATCAAGGGCAGCCCGTTGTTTACCGAGGTATTCAAATTGGTGAAGTGTTACAACGTCACTTAAGTGCTGATAAAGTTGACTTTAATATTGCAATTTATGATGAATATCGCCACCTAGTAAGAGCAGACAGTAAGTTTGTCGCCAATAGCCGTGTTGATGTTCAATTGGGGCTAAATGGATTGCAATTTCAAGGCGCTACGCCGCAAGAATGGCTCGAAGGCGGGCTTCATTTAATTGTCGGAAACAGCCAAGAAAAACTCCCTGATACTTTCCCTCTCTATCGCAGTGACGAAAATGCCAAAGCGGGTATTCTGGGAGTTTCACCACCCACAACTATTACACTTAACGCGACCACTTTACCCGATATCCAAACAGGCTCAGTTGTGCTTTACCGTCAATTTGCTGTTGGGAAAATTATTGCCATTAAACCAACAAAGTTAGGGTTTGCCATCGATGTCAATATTTCCAGTGAATACCGCCATCTACTTACCGAGAACAGTATCTTTTGGGCTGAAGGTGGTGCGAAAGTCGAACTTAACAGCAATGGATTAACCGTCCAAGCAGCGCCTCTCAGCCGTGCAATTAGCGGAGCAATTAGCTTTGATAACGTTGATAGCTCCACCGTAAATAAAGCCCGTCAACATACATTATATCCCAATGAGACCTCCGCAAAAGCCATTGGTAGCGTTGTCACATTAACGACTTTTGACGCATCTAAACTTTCTGAAGGGATGCCAATTCGCTATTTAGGGATTAATATCGGCCAGATTGAGTCCTTAAAACTCTCTGCAGATAAACGCGAAGTTCAAGCAAAGGCAATCCTCTACCCTGATTACGTGAGTACATTTACCAAATTAGGTAGCCGCTTTGCTGTTGTCACACCAGAACTGTCACCTGCTGGCTTAAATAATTTAGACAGTTTACTTCAACCTTATATTAGTGCAGAGCCAGGCCGAAGTAATAAAAATCGTTACCAATTTGAATTACAAGCCGCCAATATTACTGATTCACGCTATCTTGATGGCTTAACCGTCTATCTTGATGCCACTGATGTAGGCTCAGTCCAAGTGGGTACGCCAATTCTCTTTAGGGGCTTAGAAGTCGGCGTTGTGACGGGATTATATTTGGGAGAGCTTTCCGACCGCGTTTATGTGGCGACTCGTATTGGTAAAGAATACCAATATTTGGTTCGTGACAATACCCAATTTTGGCTATCTTCTGGCTTCAATCTTTCCTTTGGTTTAACGGGAGGTGTCGTCAAAAGTGGAACATTTAAACAATTTGTTCGAGGAGGCATTGTGTTTGCAACCCCACCAACAGTGCCACTCTCCCCTAACGCTAAGCCTGAACAGCACTTCATTCTAAAATTAGAGCCACCAAGCGATTATTTGGAATGGGGAACCTCCATTCCAAAAAAATAACGACTACAAAGGTGCTTGTTACCCCAACAATGCACCTTTTCCTTTTTAAGGATTAAAAAAATATTTTGGAAATAGATTCCATTTATACTATGCTTAATCTCGTTGGGCTGAATTTATACAGCTAAAATCAATCAGTGAGGTGTGATTATGTGTATAGTTAAATTGAAAATATCTTCCTATGAAATCAATGATGCCGTTATGGAGACCCATAAAAGCGATACAGTGAGTATCCCTTGTGATTCTGATACGGATTTTTGTATGCAATTAGACGGTTGGGATGAACACACGAGTATTCCAGCAACGATTGATGAAAAACCCGTGCTGTTATATCGCCACCGTTATGACAAAGAAAATCATCATTGGGTTATGAAGGTTGCTTAGTCGCTTATTGGGCAATAAGGCGATTAATCCAAAGATGATTGGCTTATTATTGATGGGTCAATATGTGGGAAAGCAAACCAATAGGCAAAAAAAGAGGCCTGGTAGATTCCGATTACCGGGCCTTGGGAAATGGCTCTGGCAGAGCCGTGCGCTAAAATTGCCATTGAGACGTAACAAAGTACACCTTAATACTAGCTTTCAATGTACGTTCTTACCACATTAATTATCAATTAATTTACATATTATTAACACAATTTATTGTTTAATATTCTAATATTGAACAATTTGTTTAATAGGTTATGCCTATGTAATTAATCAATAAAACCTTTCAATCAATTACTTCATTGATATATAAGATAAATTTCAACAAGCAACTATTTTAGCTTCCCACTCTTTTCAATGATAAAAACAACTTAAATATACCTACTTACTACCACACAATTTCGCAGCAGCTTCCTTTAACGGTAAAACACGTTCTTCAACACTTTTTGTAGTCTCAATCGGCTTGAGCAATACATCGATTGGTTGACCTTTAATTTCTTTATTATTCATTTGTGTTGCAGCGATATCATTTAATGGATATTGCATTAATGTGGCTGGATTGATCACCACCAGCGCACCATTAGTGCGACATTCCAACATCACCTCTTCACGTGTAAAGGGCCAATCATCACCAAATTGTTTTTTACTAACTGATGTTAAGGGAGCAGCAACAGCAGTACTAATTGTTCCACCAACTAATAAGAAGCAAATAATGAGTTTAGATTTCATTGAGATGACCTTGTTAAACGAGTGCGATAATAATTCGCTATTATCAAATAAATAAAATGGTTTTGCTACACGGGTTGATACGTGGCAAAAATGGCTACTGCTAAAATCGCCATTGTCCCTAACAATAATTCGACCCAGCTATTAATGATCAAATAATTAACTTGCCCTTTTTGCTTGATCCTTGGCACGATGTAATAACGGTTAATAGATGCAAGCATTATCATTCCCACGACCAATATAATCTTAAACCAAAGTAGTGATTGGTATTCAGAGCCTGAATACTCCATTGGCCATTGCGGCAAAATGCTTATCGCACTTATGACGCCAGTGATAACCACTAAAACAACCGCAACGTGCCCATAACAGGAGAATCGCTTCATTGTCTTAATAATTTGCGCATCCATTCCAGCCACAAGTTCACGTTTATTCCGCAAAAATTGAATACAGATTAAAAATGGCCATAAGCCACCAAACCAATAGGCTGAACTAATAAGATGAATAAATTGATTAAAGCGATGAAGCCCGCCAACGATACCATCTTGCATCGCGGCATGCCCAACGAAGGCATGTAAGCCAAGAGTAAGAATAGAAAGAAGTAAAACAAGGTGTAATCGTAACTTAATAGACTTAATAAATAAAACTACCAACAAAATTACAGATAATAATAATTCCCAGCGCCAAATTTGACCGAATGATGTCCCCAGCACGCCCTGCCAGATATCCCAATCTGTTGCATCCTCCCAGCCATCCCCCATTAACCCCGCTTGTGCTAACATCCAGCCCCAAATGGTTACAACAGTAACGACCGCACAAAAGTTGATCCCTTTATTCAAATAACGGCTAATGAGATAACTAAATTGCCCACAACTCAGCAACGCTGCAAATATTGACATTCCACACATCAATATTGCAGCAATAAAATGAATAAAACGGATTAAGGTATAAAACGCGTCCAGTGACATATTATTTCACTGTAAAACTATAAGTCCCTTTGGTTTTGTGGCCATCAACTGAAACAACACTCCAGTTAACATCGTATTTCCCTGAAGTCAGTTTGCCTTCAACAGGCACGATGACTTTGGTGTCATTACTTGGGTCTAATGTCGCTTTTCCTGTTTTAATGATATTTTTTTCAGGTCCGATGATAGACACTTTCGTAAAGTTAGCTTCAATACCTTCAGAGAAATTTAACGTGATTGATTCAGGCGTTTGCTCAATTGCGGCACCTTCTGCTGGAAGTTGGTCTTTTAAATGTGCGTGGGCAAAAGCTTGTTGGAAAGACATCCCTAAAAATAAGACAGCGATTGCACTTAATTTGCGCCATGAAGATTTAATATGGGTAATTGGCATAGTAACCTCTTAATTTGCAGGTAAATTTAGAATAATTGCCAATCATTATACGGAAAAAAACAGTTTGTGCCGCTTAAAAACGGGATTTAAGCGTCCATCCTGTGAGTATTCACACAAAATGAAAAGAAAAAGGCTTATGAACATTGAAATTAATCACTTTTATCCATAAGCCTACTAAGGTCTTTATACATCAGATAGATTAAATTTTAGCCATAACCTATTTGTAACACAAAATTAGATATGTGTAGCTGCTGACATATTTTTCAAATCTTTATCCAATAAGAATAGTGCTTTACCAGACTCACCCACCATATCCAGTTTATCCAGCACCGATTTAAATAATTTCTCTTCTTCGTGCTGTTCTGCGACATACCATTGCAGGAAGTTAAATGTTGAATAATCTTGTGTAGTCATTGCTAGGTGCGCTAACTTATTAATTTCACGAGTAATTAATTGTTCGTGTTCATAAGTTTGATTGAACACATCAGAAATAGATTTAAAATCAACAGGTGGTGCCGCAATTTGACCTAATAATGGCAGTGCGCCAGTATCGCTAAGGTAATCAAACAAACGCTGCATATGTTCCATTTCTTCTTGAGAATGTGCCTTTAAAAAAGCAGCTGCGCCTTCGTAGCCTTTATCACTACACCAAGCGCTCATTTGCAAATAAAGATTTGCAGAGTAAAACTCAAGGTTTAATTGTTCGTTTAATTTTTTGACCATATCAGTAGTTAACATATTTTTACCTTAATGTTTAAATATTCCTGAGGCTATTATGCACAGTATTACAATAATTAAAACCCTAAAACATTCTGAAAACAAAAAAATCCAATTTACTGATTATTAATAACTTTTGCTAAAAACAATAATAATCAATCTCATTATCTTTCCCTGTTTTTAAAGTCATTACTTAAATATAAAACTATATTAGTTTGATTATATTTTCACGTTCTTTTCGATAAGAATTGAGACTTCTTCTCATTTAATCGCTACAATATTCCTAAATCCCATTAAGTGATAGAGAATTAAAATGAGCCATAATCTTGCTTTATTGCCCAAAGATGAAATGGATAAGGTTAACGTTGACTTATTGGCATCAGGCGTTGCATTCAAAGAACGCTATAATATTGCCATTCTTGCCGACGCCGTGGAGCGGGAACAACCCGAGCATTTAAGGGAATATTTTAGAGAAAGGCTGGTCTATTACCGCCAATTATCACAAAATTTCTCGCGGTTACCATACGAACCCAGAAATCGTTAAGAAAAAAGAGGGGTATCTCCCTCTTTTTCATTATCAGATATTCAATTGCAAATATTTGAAATTGAATAAAACCAAATTATTTGGATGTGTTATAAGTCACTGTATTGTTTTGGCAATCCACTGAAACAGAATAATGGAGGTCAGATTTTGCCCCTCTTACCACTAAGGGAACTGTGTAGCCTGTATCTGTTTTAGTTACTTCATTATCATTAACCCAAGCAACGGCTTTTTTACCTAGTGCGGCTTTTTCTTCCGTCCAGCGTGGTAGACGATTATGCATAAAATCACTTTTAACCTGAGCCGCAATTTGTGACTCTGTTAGTGCGCCACAGCTCACAAATGGTGCAGCCTTACCTTCTTCCTTATTAACACTTAACGCAAATGAACTAAAAACAAGAGCGCACGTTCCTAAAGCAATCGCTATTTTTTTATTCGCTTCCATACTCTCCTCCGACACCTAATTATTAGGTGAATATTTTTGATTAGTTTAGCTGCTCATTTAAGCCTATAAGAAGGTATTAAATTTGCGCGTTGTCTGTGAATTATTTTCTAACGACATTAATAAACAGAATGACTTAACTAATATTAATCTATCAGATTCATGTATGGATGTTAATAGTATGTTTACTTATTATTAATTTTCATCATCAAAACGTACATGCACTTGCTCTTTACCTTGATGTTTCTCACGAATTTCTTGTGCAACGAGTGCGATTGCTTCTCCACTACTCATACCATCGGCCATTAATTGGTGAATTTTTTCCACCGCTTCTTGCTGTTCTTCATGATTAAGTGCAGGGATCCCTGATAACATGGTTTAAACCTCATTAATAAAAGACTAAAATTAATCTTTAAGATTTTAACATCTCTTCGATTATTAAGATAAGAATATCTGTTAGTCTGGTTAGAGTCACTTGCGAAAAAATAAACTTATCACCATGATTATTAATAAAATTCAGTTACCATATAGCCCAACAGCGGCAATCGATTATTTTACGCCACTCGCTCACCAACCTTGGGCGATGCTATTGCACTCGGGCAATGCGAAACACTCACACAATCGTTTTGATATTATTGTCGCTGATCCAATAGCAACACTCACAACCTATCAAACACAAACAACAATTACCGAACAGAATCAAGAACCTATTGTTTCTGGAGCATCGCCATTCGCCTTGCTTCAAACGCAACTTGATAAGCACCATGCAAACCAAATATTGGATAATACATTGCCATTTAATGGCGGGGCATTGGGTATCTGGAGCTACGACCTTGGCCGCCGTATTGAAAAAATCCCAGAAATCGCGAAAACTGAATTAACATTTCCCGATATGGCAGTCGGCATCTATTTATGGGCGCTGATTGTTGATCACCAAGATAAAACCGTCACATTAATTAGTCATCAAGATGCTGAAGCTCGCCTAACTTGGTTGCAAAACCAAAAAGCACCCCGCAAAAATAAATTTAAGCTCAATCCCCCCTGGCAATCCAATATGACCGAGGATGAGTATCAGCAAAATATTGCTCGCATTCATGAATATTTGCGTAGTGGTGATTGTTATCAAATCAATTTAGCACAGCGATTTAAAGCAAAATATAAAGGAGATGAATGGAACGCTTTCCTAGCCTTGCTTGAAACGAATGGCGCCCCATTCTCTTCCTTTATACGTCTACCAGAAAATGCCGTCATTAGCATTTCCCCTGAGCGCTTTATTTTATTGAAAGATGGCGATATCCAAACCCGCCCGATTAAAGGCACACTTCCGCGTTTAGACGATGAACAAGACGACTTGGCTCAAGCGCAAAAGCTGGCTAACTCACCTAAAGATCGCGCTGAGAACTTAATGATTGTTGATTTATTACGTAATGATATCGGACGCGTAGCGAAACCAGGTACCGTTAAAGTGCCTGAATTGTTTATGGTTGAACCCTTCCCTGCCGTTCATCATCTCGTGAGCACAATTACGGCAAGATTAGATAATCCATATCGAGCCACCGACCTACTACAAGCTTGTTTTCCTGGCGGTTCCATTACAGGCGCACCAAAAATTCGAGCAATGGAAATTATTGAAGAATTAGAACCTCATCGACGGCATGGATATTGTGGCGCAATAGGCTATATTAGTTTCTGTGGCAATATGGACACCAATATCACTATCCGAACCTTACTAACCTATAAAAAGCAGATTTACTGCTGGGCAGGCGGTGGTATTGTGGCAGACAGCCAAGCTGACAAAGAATATCAAGAAACTTTTGATAAATTGAGCCTTATTCTACCTCTATTAGGAGCGTTAAATTCGGATGACCGAGCTGAATAACTTTATCAACCGTTTTCAGTTTACTTTACCGACAACCCGTCAGGCACAGCGCCAGACGGGTAAGTCGGCTGCGGTTTTATTACCTATTATTAATAAACCTAATCCAACCCTGCTACTGACCCAGCGCTCACCATTTTTACGTTCTCATGCAGGGCAAGTAGCCTTTCCAGGTGGCGCAAAAGATCCCGAAGATGGCTCATTAATTCATACTGCGCTGCGCGAAACTTTTGAAGAAGTCGCCATCCCACCGGAAAAAGTGAAGGTACTGGGGCAATTAGCACCGTTGCAAAGTTATGGTGGTTATGAGGTCACCCCCATTGTTGGCTTGCTGCCTGCCAATATTCAATATCAAGCAAACCCTAGTGAAGTCGCCTCTATCTTTGAAGTTCCACTTTTTGATGCACTGTCATTGCGACAACATAAATATGTGGATATCAAACGCTCAGGCCGTGAAAATAGAATTTTTTTCTATTGGTATAACGGCCATCTCGTTTGGGGTTTAACTGCATCCATTCTTCATCAATTAGCATTGCAACTAGATTAACTCTTGCAATATAAACCACTGAATAAAATTAATTTTTCAAACAAAAATTTTACATTGACTTTTATCTGCTTCCCTATCATTCCTAATTTTTTTAATGTGGCTGTATAAATTTAAAGCAAAACACAAGCAGATTGTGCTATTTACAATCAATTATTCCTAAGCAACTACCTTATTTCAAAAAATACTTTAAACTTACTGGTTAACACTACTAAATAACAGTAAAGTAGCGCCTTTTAAAATAAAGCACTCTATTTTCAACTTTTTTTAAGGAGTCCTGCGTGATAAGCGTTTTCGACATGTTTAAAGTGGGCATTGGCCCGTCAAGCTCTCATACCGTTGGTCCAATGAAAGCTGGTAAAGAATTTGTCGATGATTTAGTGAGCAAGAATCTATTACCTAACGTCACCCGTATCTCTGTTGACGTCTATGGGTCATTATCGCTTACTGGTAAAGGGCACCATACTGATATCGCCATTATTATGGGGCTGGCAGGTAACTTACCTGCCACCGTTGACATTGAATCTATCCCAACTTTTATCAAAACGGTAGAAGACACCGAAAAACTGCCTTTAGCGAATGGAGCTAAATCAGTTGATTTCCCACGTGAAGGTGGCATGAATTTCCGTCAGGATAACCTAGAGCTACACGAAAATGGCATGACTATTCATGCATTTGCAGGAAATGACGAAATTTATACTAAAACCTATTATTCAATTGGTGGCGGCTTTATCGTTGATGAAGAACACTTCGGTGAATCAACGGTTGATAGCAAGCCAGTATCCTATCCATTTAATTCAGCAAATGAATTGTTGCTAAATTGCAAAAAATCAGGTTTATCAATTTCCAGCCTGATGATGAAAAATGAACTCGACCTTCACTCAAAAGAAGAGATTGACGACTATTTCGCAGATGTATGGCATACCATGCAAGCATGTATTGAACGGGGCTTAAATACAGAAGGTGTGTTACCTGGCCCATTACGCGTACCGCGTCGTGCGCCTGCATTAAACCGTGTGGTCACATCATCAAGCAAGTTATCGAATGACCCAATGAATGTCATTGACCTCATTAATATGTATGCCCTCGCAGTAAATGAGGAAAATGCGGCGGGTGGACGTGTCGTTACTGCCCCAACTAACGGAGCATGTGGGATTGTTCCTGCTGTTTTGGCTTACTACAACCACTGTATTGAGCCAGTTACACCTGAACTTTATCTACGTTATTTCTTAGCGTCTGGCGCTATTGGTATTCTCTATAAAATGAATGCGTCTATTTCAGGTGCAGAAGTGGGTTGCCAAGGTGAAGTTGGTGTTGCTTGTTCGATGGCCGCTGCTGGCCTAGCAGAATTACTCGGCGGTAGCCCAGAGCAAGTGTGTATCGCCGCTGAAATTGGCATGGAACACAACTTAGGTCTTACTTGTGATCCTGTTGCAGGTCAAGTTCAAGTCCCTTGCATCGAACGCAATGCAATAGCCTCCGTTAAAGCAGTCAATGCAGCAAGAATGGCTATCCGTAGAACCAGTGAGCCTCGAGTCTCATTGGATAAAGTGATTGAAACCATGTATGAAACAGGCAAGGACATGAACGCAAAATACCGTGAAACCTCTCGCGGTGGTTTAGCTATCAAAGTGCAATGTGACTGATTAAGCCTGTTTATTCCTACAAAGCGCCCTTTTTTTCATTCGAAGGGCGTTTTTTCTTCCTCTCCCATACAATATTATTCACTTTTATTCACTAAGCCCCCGCATTATCAACAAATTTTTTTAATCAATTCACCATACTAGCCCAACGATTTTCACCTTATTCCATTCAATTTCGACTATGTGTTCAATCTCAAATCAAGACTATTTTATTCTAAAAACCAATTTTGTTAGTTCTCTCTGATTAATATTTATCATACAAAACAGTCTATTTTTTACTCAAAAAATCAATACCAAACACTTTTATATTCGCCTTTTGTTACCGATAACAATAATTTACTCTGAAAAATAATTATTACTCAGAGCCAATACATAACAAAAAACAAATAAAAAGATAATAATCGCAAATTATTAAGTGCTTTTAGGTATATTCTTATTTTTCTGACGCGAAACAAGTTTTTAGGTTAAAACAAAATGATATGCTACAAATGTACTTCATACTAATAATTCAAATAGCTGACTCGTGACCGCCATAAGTAAATTGTCATTATTCAGCTAATATTATGATACAGGGGAAATTGATAAAAAGGAGTCTAACTTTAGTGTCCGATTTATCTACAGATAATATTTCGTTTTTATCTATCAATGAGGGAAAAATAGTGAGTATAGCTATTATGATTGGTACCCACGGAGTCGCCGCTGAGCAGCTTCTCCGAACCACCGAAATGTTAATTGGCGAGCAAGACAATGTCTCGTTTATTGACTTTATCCCTGGGGAAAACGCAGACACCCTGTTTGAAAAGTACACTCAAAAGTTAACGGATTTAGATACCTCAAAAGGGGTGCTATTCCTTGTCGATACTTGGGGAGGTAGCCCATTCAACGCTGCTAGCCGTATTGTGAATGAAGATGATAATTACGATATTATCACAGGTGTGAATGTCCCAATGCTGGTTGAAACCTTCATGTGCCGCGATGATGACCCATCTTTGGATGAGCTTATCACTGTTGCATTAGAAACAGGTCGTGGCGGAGTTCGTTCATTCAAATTTAAAGAAGTTGAAGCACAACCTGCACCTGCTGCTGCAAGTACCCCACCTCCGGCTCCTGCCAGAAAAGCGGGACCTGGCGAACATATGGTGATCGCCCTTGCTCGCGTCGATGACCGTTTAATTCATGGCCAAGTTGCAACGCGCTGGACAAAAGAGACCCAAGTCAAACGTATTATCGTCGTTAGTGATGAAGTCGCCAAAGACCAAGTCCGTTCAACACTGTTAAAACAAGTTGCGCCTCCAGGTGTCACTGCTCACGTTGTTGACGTTGCAAAATGTGTCCGCGTCTATAACAACCCGAAATATGCGGGTGAGCGTGTAATGTTATTATTTACTAACCCGACTGACGTAAAACGTATTGTTGAGGAAGGCGTAGAAGTTAAATCCGTCAATATTGGTGGTATGGCCTATCATGAAGGTAAAACCATGGTAACCAATGCCGTTTCTATCAACCAAACTGACATTGATGCCTTTAATTATTTGAATGACAAAAATATTGAGTTAGAAGTTCGTAAAGTTTCATCTGACAGTAAAGTCTTCATGATGGACTTAATCAATAAGCTCAAAAAATAATGTGTTATCAAACTTTTAATTTTGCTTTTTAAACCATTACTCAAACAGATTTTAAAACTTGTTGGTTACAGGAGATTAAACAATGGAACTTACCGTTGTTCAAATAGTACTGGTTTTCATCGTAGCATGTATCGCTGGTATGGGGTCAATTCTCGATGAATTCCAGTTTCACCGCCCTCTCGTTGCCTGTACGCTTATCGGTATCGTTCTGGGAGATATGAAAACGGGTATCATCATCGGTGGTACGCTAGAGATGATCGCGTTAGGTTGGATGAATATCGGTGCGGCTGTTGCCCCTGATGCGGCTTTAGCCTCCATCATCTCAACTATCTTAGTTATCGCAGGTGGTCAAAGCATTGGTGCAGGTATTGCCTTAGCAATTCCACTGGCCGCTGCGGGACAAGTATTAACTATCATCGTTCGTACTATCACCGTTGCTTTCCAGCACGCGGCTGACCGCGCTGCAATCAGTGGCAACCTAACATCACTAAGCATTATCCACGTCAGCGCATTAGTGCTGCAAGCGATGCGTGTTGCAATCCCTGCGCTGATTGTTGCTGTTTCCGTTGGTACGTCTGAGGTTCAACACTTATTAAGCTCCATTCCTGAAGTTGTGACCAGCGGTTTGAACATTGCAGGTGGTATGATCGTCGTGGTCGGTTATGCAATGGTTATCAATATGATGCGTGCTGGCTACTTAATGCCATTCTTCTATTTAGGCTTTGTCACTGCCGCATTTACAAACTTCAACCTTGTTGCCCTTGGGGTTATCGGTGTGGTTATGGCTGTTCTGTATATCCAGCTCAGTCCAAAATACAACAAATCGCAAGTTGTTGTCACACAAGGCAATAGCAACAATAACCTTGATAACGAATTAGACTAGGAGGAGCACAAACATGGTTGATACAACTCAGTCTACAGAGAAGAAACTGACACAGAGCGATATTCGCGGCGTGTTCCTGCGTTCCAACTTATTCCAAGGTTCTTGGAACTTTGAACGGATGCAAGCCCTTGGTTTTTGTTTCTCAATGGTGCCTGTTATCCGTCGTCTTTATCCAGAAAATAATGACGATAGAAAACAAGCGATTAAACGTCACCTTGAGTTCTTTAATACCCACCCATATGTTGCTGCTCCTGTTCTTGGTGTGACCATGGCGATGGAAGAGCAACGTGCCAATGGTGCTGATATTGATGATGGTGCAATAAACGGTATCAAAGTTGGTTTGATGGGGCCTTTAGCGGGTGTTGGTGACCCTATATTCTGGGGAACTGTTCGCCCTGTGTTCGCAGCATTAGGTGCGGGTATCGCGATGACAGGTAGCTTACTTGGCCCTGTCCTATTCTTCGTTTTGTTTAACCTAGTTCGTTTATTAACTCGTTACTATGGTGTTGCATACGGATATAAGAAAGGGATTGATATCGTTCAAGATATGGGTGGTGGCTTCCTGCAAAAACTGACGGAGGGAGCATCGATACTCGGTTTATTCGTTATGGGGGCCCTTGTGAACAAATGGACCCATGTGAATATCCCGCTCGAGGTTTCGCGCATTAAAAACCAAACCACGGGTGTTGAAGATATTACAACCGTCCAGATGATCCTTGACCAATTAATGCCAGGCTTAGTCCCTCTTCTGCTTACATTTGGGTGTATGTGGTTATTACGCCGTAAAGTCAATGCGCTGTGGATTATTATTGGCTTCTTCGGTTTGGGTATTTTAGGTGCTTGGCTGAAATTCTTGGCGCCATAATTTTCTCATAATATTTTACTCGGGAGGTTGCGGCCTCCCTTTTTTAATTTTAAGCTTTGCCATATGTTTACTTAGTCAAGGGCGCACCAATGACTTTAAATGATGTTATTCTCGCCATTATCATTTTGATCATGCTTGTATATGCTATTTATGATGAATTTATTCAGCATTTGCTAAAAGGGAAAACGCTATTAAAAATTAACTTAAAACGAAAACATCGCGTTGATGCCATTATTTTTATTGTCTTAATCTGTATTGTAATTTATACAAATATTGTTCGACATGGTAATTTATTAACCACTTATTTATTAATGATTACTATATTTATGTCAATCTACTTGGCGTTTATTAGAACACCTAAGCTATTCTTTAAACAAACTGGTTTTTATTTTGCCAATACCTTTATTTCCTACGATAGAATAAAAGCAATGAACTTATCTGAAGATGGTATTCTTATAATAGGTTTAGAGCAAAAGAAAATTCACATTCAAGTTTCACATCTTGATGATTTACAAAGAATTTATGAATTCCTTATAAATCATAAGTAATCATTATATATATTCATAAGAATACTAAGGTTAATTAAAAATATAATTAACCTTTTTTTTCTTATTAACTCAATTGATAATAATTCTCACTACCGTTTAATATCCACAATTAATTAAGTGTTGCCTTTAAAATAAAATGTGGTATCTTTCTTTCCACGTCATTGGGGAGTAGCCTGTTCTGGATATATATATTCCAGAAAGTCCGTATCAACATACTCGTTTGATTTCAAACGTGGTGCGGACACCATAATCTGGTTGGCAAGACCATAGACACATAAATACACCTTAGGTTGGGGGTAGTTTATGTGTATATGGAAACACCCAACCGAGGTTATGTTATGAGTTTTTACGCTACCCTTGTCTTAGCCCTCGCGCTATCAATGGACGCATTTGCAGTTGCTATTTGCAAAGGTGCCGTCCTGCATAAACCCCGTTTTAGAGAGATCCTCCGTACTGGTTTCATTTTTGGCTTCATAGAAGCTATCACTCCTATCATTGGTTGGGGAATTGGTATTCTTGCTAGCCAGTACGTTATCCGCTGGGATCACTGGATTGCATTCGCGTTATTATTTGTTTTAGGTGCTCGCATGATTTGGCAGAGTCTTAAAATAAAAGATGAAGAATGCTGTTCAAAACCTTCAAGCCACAGCTCTACTAGCCTTATTTTTTCAGCGATTGCAACGAGCTTAGATGCCATGGCAATCGGCTTAGGCTTAGCTTTCTTGCAGGTAGATATTGTCCACACTGCGATGACCATTGGCTTAATGACCATGATTATGGCAACTATCGGTATGATGATTGGCCGTTATGTAGGTCCATTATTAGGAAAAAAAGCAGAGATTATCGGCGGGTTAGTGTTAATTGGGATCGGGTTCAATATCTTATTTGAACACCTCGAATTATTTATGTACGCACCATAATAATTTATTGCCCCCTACACTTCTCTTAGGGGGCTTTACCAACATTAGTTCGCTTGGTATTGATACACTCGAATTAAAAAGTCTGCTGTATAATCTTTCAATTTCGCTTGCTTCAGATGTTGCTTCACTTCTTCAGATGCTCGCCACGCAAACGGTGTCATCGCTAACAGCTCATAAGCTTCGCTACCAGTCAGCACCATTTTATAATTTAATTGGCTCTCATCCAGTAATTTAAAATTCGGCAAATTTTCGTCTTTAGCGGGGTGCAATTTAACTTCATCGTAGATAAGGGCTTTTAATTCTTGCAGATGTTCCGCTGCTGGCGTGACAGTGACTAAAATACCATTATCGATTAATACTCGACTTAATTCTTCCGCTTTACAAGGCGCATAAATACGGACAACCGCTCCTAAGCTTGACTCAGGAAAAGGTAAACGGTGGCTAGTGCCTACACAGAAATTAACTAATTTATAGCGTTTGGCCGCATAACGAATTGCTACCTTTGATACATCCAACCCAAAAACTTGGGTGCTCCCAAATTTATTTTGCAGTATTTGCCCAAAATAGTCAGTGTAATACCCTTCACCACAGCCGATATCCAATACCGATAAATGACTTGAAGGTAAATATTGGACCAGTTTCTTAGCCACTTGATCTCGCATTGGCTGATAATGCCCTGCATCAAGGAATTGACGCCGCGCTTGCATCATTTCTGCGCTATCACCTGGATCTTTCGAGCGCTTATGTTGCACAGGTAGTAAATTAACATACCCTTCTTTAGCACAATCAAATTGGTGATTGGCTTCGCAACGATAACTATTGTGAGTTTGTAAGAGAGGCGTAAAACAAAGTGGGCATTGATAATTCATAAAGGTCACTGATCGCAAAATAATAGCCAGTATACCATATAAGCAACGATGCAGCGCCATGGAAAATATCCCATGGCACCGTGACGTTAGCGAATTTTATAACTGATTATTTCGCTGATTTGCTTTTTTCAGCACGCTTTTCTTTAACAACTTGCTTCTCAGCTTTCGCGTTCAAATGAGACGATTTAGCCACTTGATGTGATTGCGCAATAGGTGAAACAGGCTCAGATTTGACGGTTGTGTTTGCTAATGCTGCACCAGAAATAGCAAATGATAATCCAGTTGCGATTGCGACTAATTTTTTCATTTTTTCTACCTTTAAATTTGATCTAGGACTTACGTTAAAATACAAAGATATTTGTCACAGCTTATTGGTTCTATATTGCTTTGCTGGTTTCTTCAGTTTTACTTTTATCCTCTTTTTTCTCGGCTTTTAATTTATTAGCATGGTGGGTTTTCGCAGTATGCTGAACTTTAGCAGCATGAGTAACAGGCTCAGTTTTTACTGCCGTATTCGTATTCGCCAGTGCGGCACCAGAAACAGCAATAGACATAACCGTTGCAATTGCTAATAACGTTTTCATTTTTGTACCTTAGAATTTTAAAGCAAGGATGTTCTTGCAACACTAATAAATCACAAATGAACATTCCCCCACAATAGGACAAATTTAAAGATTTATAAATTTTTTATAGGTTATTTTGGTAAGTAAATATTTTCAGTTTGTTGATTGTTTATTTACTTTATTTTTAGCTGATTACCATTATTTAAAATAAAAAACACAAATAAAAACAATCAATTAAAAAAACCTCTTATTTGATTTCAATTTTTTTATTTAAATAATCCATTTAAAATCAATTAATTTGTTGTCCTCTTTTTTTATTTTTTAGCTTAATTTTAACTGTTAATACTTTATAACTTGCTTTCCCCCTTTTTTTTTGGTTTTAATCAAATGATGTGTAATGACATTATTTAGGTAAAAAAATGCAAATTCGATTAGCAACACCAAAAGAAGCCAAACGGTTATGGTTTATTCATAATCAAGCCATTCGCCATGGCTGTAAAACAAGCTATGAAACACAAACGATTTACAATTGGACACCTGATGAAATGCCACTAAGCTACATAAAAATGGTTGAGAACAATCCCTTTTTTGTTGCTGTAAATGAACACGATGACGCTGTATCAACTGGCTTTTTAAATTTAGAATCAAATAGTATTGATGCGATATTCACGCTGCCAGAGTATATGGGATATGGTGCAGCAGGCTTAATATTGGATGCAATAAAGGCCGAAGCGAAAAAACGAAAAATAAAAACCCTAACCTTAGACTCATCACCGAATGCAGAGCGTTTTTACCAAAAACACGGTTTTACGTCTATTTGCCATGATAATTATTATTCTGCACTCGCTCAGGTTAATTTAGCCTGTATACGAATGAAAATAGAGTTATAAGATAAAAGAAAAAGCCGTTAGCGTGTTAACGGCTTTATTCATTGCAAGTTATCTGATTAGTTCACTAAAAATCTGCAAATTCAGGGATTGGCTTACGTCCATGGGATTCAAGAAAATCCAACACTCGACGGGGAGTCACATTTAAAATTTGTGATTGAGGGAAATCAATCGATTCCAACATTTCCACTACGCGATCAAAACGCCCTAAATAGCCTGCAAAATGGGAATCAGAACCCAATGCAACCCACCCCCCTGCTTCTTTCACTGCTTTTGCAATCTCGAGACAATTTTGTTGACTGCCCGCTCTCGAGTGCAAAAAAGATGAATTATTCATTTCTAGCGCAACATTACACTCTTTAGCTGCTTGGGCAACGGCTTTGATATCAATAGGATATTTGGGATTACCGGGATGTGTAATAATGTGTACTTTTCCACTGCGAATAGTGGCAATCATTGCTTCGGTATTATCTGCAAGACTTTGTGGTTCAAGAACAGGTTCATGAAAACCTGCTAAAATAATGTCTAAGTGGCGAGCAATTTTTTCATTACAGTCTGTTTCACCTAGCTTATTTTTAATATTGGCCTCAATGCCATACAGTAAGCCAACGCCATCAACAATCCGCGGTAAAATGGGCATATTACCAAAATGCCATTCGTGCGGTGCATCCTGCATTTCAGGGCCATGATCGGTGATTGCAAATAGCTTTACACCACGGCTCGCCGCCTCAGCAAAATATTCATTAACGGTACTGTATGCGTGGGTGCTGGCAATGGTATGGGCGTGTAAATCAACTTGATACATAAATAATATCCTTCTCATTCTACTATTCGCCTTCTGAGTCTATCCGCTCAGAAAAGGTTCAACCAAGCTAACATATCAACGTAAAGGTTTCGATAGTCATTCACTTAAACAGCACTTTATCAACACATTGTAATATATTGCATATAATCCGAAATTATTTTTAGGATAAAAAACCCGCAATCAATGCGGGTTAAAATATGTTGAATAAAAAATTAATTTAATCCACTAAGACGCGTTTATTGGTAGCCCCCCAAAGGATGGACATTTCTGTAAATAGTGCACCGCTGATGTCTTCAACTTCTTCAGCCGTAACTTCTTCATTACCTTGTTTACCAAAGAAAACCACTTCATCACCTGGGCGGACTTGTTTTATATCAGTCACATCTACCATCACAGTATTCATTGAAGTTTTTCCTAATACGGGTACTTTCTGGCCATTGATAAGCACATGCCCTGTATTACTAAATACACGACGATAACCATCTGCATAACCAACAGGAATATTCGCTAAAATAGAATCACGTTTCAGTGTAAAGGTACGGTCATATCCAACCGTATTGCCTTTCGGATAATGATTTACTGAAGCAATGTTTGATTTCAATGTCATCACACGTTTGTAGTCGTTGGTTGCAACGGTATCACCATAAAAAATACCACCAACACGCACCATATCTAACCATGATTCAGGCACAGTAATTGTTGCATAAGTATTCGCAACATGCAGTGTGACATCTTCGCGTTTTAACCCCGTTATATTCAATACTTGCTGAGATTCTTTATTAAATTTAGCGAGATCTTTACGAATTTGTGCCTCATCTTCTTCTGGGTAATGGGACATAATGCCGACAATTTTTAAATTTGGTAATTGTGAAATTAGCTTCGCTTCATTAAGGCCCGAGGGTGTACTCACCTCTAACCCGTTACGCGACATACCTGCAGAGTTTAACGCAAGATGGATGGGGATGACTTTATTTTGGTGTTTCGCAATAGCATTTAAGCGCTGCGCCATTTCTAAATTACCGACCAACTCTTCCGTTTGATACTGTGTTGCTTGCTCCATTTCTTTTTCAGTTGCGCTTCTAACGCGCATTAAACGGCCTTTGAAACCAAGGTCTCTCACGGTTTTTAATTCTTGGTTATTAGTCACGCCAATACATTGCACATTATTGGCAATCATCACTGGCGTCACTAATGATAAATCATGGCCATAAGCATCCCCTTTGAGAACGGCGCACATGGCGGATTTATCCCCTAATAACGCTTGAACTTTTTTGATATTAAAATCCAATGCACTTTGTGAAATTTCAATCCATGAATTATTTACAACAACAGGCTGCACATGCGCAGCTGGCATTGCAATAGACGTGTTATTTGGATTAGTAGGCTGCTGACAAGCGGTTGCTGCAACAAAAAGAGGGAGTAATGCCAGATATTTTAAACGAAATGCCACAAGATTTTCCTTAACTGTTGTCATGTTACCCCAACTCATTATTTTGATGATTGTGGGATATAAAAATATACATGAAATGTATAACTTCTTTGGATGATAGCAATTTAAGGAAATTGAACAAGTAATAATTCACTTTAATTGCATAAAAAACCAAATTATCTTGCGGGATCATTTCGTATTGATAATATAAAGGCATCCATTAAATATCAGATGCCTAAACACTGTTATTCCCTGATTAATCCCTATTTAGGCATTAATCCCCTTCATACCCTCAACAGAATATCGGGATCCCACTGGTTGAAAATGCTCAAGGACTTGTTTAATTTGATGTAAATCCTCTGAGGTTAAACAAATATCAACTGCGCCAAAGTTGTCTTCAAGATGTTTTACTTTATTAGTCCCCGGTATTGGCACAATGTTATCTCCTTGAGCCAGTAACCACGCCAGTGAAATCTGTGCAGGAGAACATGATTTTTGCTCCGCCATCTGAATAATAAAATCAGATAATGTGCTGTTAGCTTTGAGGTTTTCAGATGTAAAACGTGGTAATCCCTTTCGAAAATCGCCACTTTCAAACGAACTCTGATCATTAAAACGACCCGTTAAGAAACCACGCCCTAAAGGGGAATACGGCACAAAACCAATACCCAGTTCTTTGCAAGTTGGCAAAATTTCAGCTTCAACATCACGCGTCCAAAGGGAATATTCTGTTTGGACTGCGCTAACGGGAAACACAGCATGAGCCTGTTTAAGCGTAGCCGCGCTCACTTCTGATAACCCTATATGGGCTATTTTCCCCTCAGCAACCAATTCAGCCAATGTTTCCATTGTCGTTTCTATTGATGCCTTTGGATCTAAGCGATGAATATAATACAAATCAATACAATCGACACCTAATCGGCGTAGTGAACTTTCACAAGCACTACGAATATATTGGGCACTATTATCGATTCTACGCTCATATTCCCCTGAGCGGCGTACGATGCCACACTTTGTTGCAACCTTGATATCTACATCCGTCTGTTTAAGAAAATCCCCAATCAATTCTTCGTTATGAAAATTGCCATATGTATCGGCAGTATCTAGCATTGTGCAACCAAGTTCAGCCGCCTTATGTAGTACATCCATCGCCGCTTGGTCATCTTGAGGTCCATAGAACTCACTCATTCCCATGCAACCTAGCCCAATTGCCGAAACTTCGAGCCCATTTCCTAAAATACGTTTATTCATCATCTGCCCCTTGGTTTATTTAGCGTATTTCAGTATATTTTCCTAAAATAACGATTCATATGAGCAATATTAACAATCAATTTTCCAAAAATGGAAAATGGATGAGAAAAAATAGATGAACTGGGATGATGCCAAAATATTTTTAGCTATTGCACGAGAAGGCACACTAAGTGCTGCATCCAAGGTATTAAAACTGGGTATTGCAACGACATCACGGCGCTTAGAACGACTCGAAGAAGCATTAGGCGTTCGATTATTCACCCGCGATCAGCTTGGTTATAAGCTTACGGATGAAGGAAGTGCGTTAATTCCACAGGCAGAGGCTTTAGAGCAAGCAGGCTTCGCGTTTAGCTATGCTGCGCACAAAAAGAGTGAAAGCGTTATGGGGCATGTTTGCTTAGCAACCGCACAAGGCTTAGCTGACCACCTTATTATCCCTGCTCTACCATCGCTAACTGACGTTAACCCTAATCTAACCCTCGAAATTGTCACAAGCGTTTCAACCGTTAATTTGCATAGACGAGATGCCGATATTGCTCTACGTATGGTTAGACCTGAGAGTGGAAATTTGCGGATCCGCAAATTAGGTATCCTTGGCTTCGGTCTTTATGCCTCAGAAAGCTATTTACAACGCAGGCAAAACCCAGATAGGTCTAACACCTTAGAACATGATGATTTTATAGGTTGGTCTGAAACACAACAGCACCTTAATTCCGCGCAGTGGCTAGAAAGAACGCTCAGAGGAAGACCTTGCCGGTTGACTACGACCACAATGTCAGCTCAATTTAGTGCTGTAAAAACTGGTCTCGGACTTGCGGTTTTACCGCATTTTATTGCAAGAAAAATGGGTTTAATTTGCCTACAGGATGATATTGGCTGCGACCAATCAATTTGGTTAGCCATTCATTCTGACCTCGCCCATTCACGACGAGTACGTGTTGTCGCCGATTTCTTGACCGCATTAGTTTCTGATAATCAAGAAAAATTGATGTCATAAAAAAGCCCACTTTTACATGGGCTTAAGTCGTTATTTTGCTAGTCAGTGCCAGCTGATTCTTATTGGGGGATTATTCCCACTCAATTATTTACACAGAGCACAACTTATTGATTTATATAAAACAGAATTAACCTTGTAGGTTATGATACCGTCATCAATACCGTCACAATGAAAAGTGAACAATATTTGTACAATAATCTATCGGTACGATTCGAGTAATTTTTCTTTTGCTGCTAAGTCGGTAATGCATAAATTAAGAGCCCTTGTGTTTTCATCGGCACGATTAGACTCACGCCCATAGACTTCAAGTGTGATTCGTAGTTGTCGAGAAAGTTCACTGGCCTTTGCTCTCTCAGCTCTGCAGGTATTGGCGTTATCGGTACCATCAGTTTTTGTTTCCGTGGAACTGGTTTCGAGCTGCACGCTGTCAAAGTGATTAAGAACACGCTTAAGCAAATCGTCTGTGCGCATCGTAGCACGTTCTTTCTGTTCATTGTATATCACCACCCTATTTTGTTGTTCTGCATCTGCCTGTTTGCGTTGATCGATGTTAAACGCTAGGTCTTTCTCATCTTCCTGTTTACCAGCAATTTGTTTTGTCATCTGCTGGTTATCAGAAAAAATGCCGCTAGTCATAAAACCAGCGGCAAATGAGACAGCCAGCGCAAATAATGCAATGGCTATTTTTTTCATTAGCGAACTCCGTTGTGTTCCAATGAGTAGTGGTTACCATCATTAAAGCGACCGCCCCAGCTGCCACCAATCGACTCCCAGTATTCACCAAGCGGCTTATGATCACTGGAATCGGTTAGGTATTTACCATCTTTAAATAAATTAAAATCAACCGCTAGGCGCTCTGTATGCAGGCTTTTACTAATACCTTTACCTGCCTTTTCATTTAATGCCGCCTGCTCTTTCGTGCGGAATGCTTCACCAAAAGTTAACTGGTAGCCATTCGCCTGAGCAAAGATAATTAACTTAGCCACCATTCCAGTAAATCTATTTTGTTTATCTACCATGGACATTAAGATCACCCCACTTTTTTAATTAACTGCATGACATTGCCGCGCTTAGCAAACAGCGCAGCACAAAGAAATAAATTAGGAATTAAGTTTTGAATACCTGCTTGATAGCTAGGATCGAGATAGGAATAGACAGGTACAGATATTGAGTACCCTAGAAATGCATAAGCTAGCCAACCACCAAGCTTGCTATAGCCTTTGCCATCTCTCACAAAATAAAGGCCACGTAAGAACATAACTAAACAAACAAAGGCATTAGTGATAAGCATTAATTTATCGTACGTCATGGCCGTTACCTCCTTTCGGAATATCAGCTTTCTTGTACAGTTTGATACTTAGTTTTACAGATAATAACGAGGCTACGAACGCCCCGAGAGCATCCAAGCTATCGATGTTATATGCATCAGGTTTGACGCCGATTAGGCCAGTCATTGAAACAAAGATGGTGGCGAAAGGACTGAAAAATAATAAGCCAGCCGCTAAGCTGAGTAATGCTAATACTGAACGAGTTGCTAAAGAAAATTCTGTTGCTGCTGTAGTGAAATAAATAGCGCCAAGGATAGCCCCCATTACAACCTCTGGGGGCAAACCTGAAAAGTAACTTAGAAATGACGTAAGTCCTAAGCCTGTAACTGCCGCCTCATTTTCATTCATGTGTAGCACCATGGTTGAGAAATAACCATGATACTACAGCATAAAAAGATAAACAAAAAACCATATAAAGTTATGCACTGTTATTTCACCACTATATTACCAAGCCAAGTTTTAGCTAAACCAAATACCTTTTAGTAACACTATCATCTATTGTCACTGACGGCTGAGCTGGGCTCATAGAGATGTTAACGTATTGACCAAATGAACTAGATTCATTATTGAATATAATATCTTCAGTCGTAGATGAGCTAGCCCTGACCATGTGCAACTTGAACCTTGTAATCTTGTTTCTTACTAAGTTGAATGTGTTAGGAACTGGAATTCCTATTACTTCAACTCCGTCGACAAAAACTGAATTATCATAGAATTTTGAATAACCAATGTATTTATTTAGGTTATTTCCAAACTCAGCAATAGTGTTCTCAGTAAAGTGCATTTTGTTTCTATGCCAATCCACAGATCCTGTGTTTGTTAGTCGCATAATATCGCTGCTCTTTGTAGCGTACACATCACATTCACTGATGCTAACATTGCGATTCAAATTCCAATCACTCATAAATCCTTCAAGCTTAACTATGCTTGAGTTCGTTACGTTATAGTTGCCCCTCGCTTGTAACGCCAAGGAAACACCTTCGTTGACATTAGATCTTGCACTGTCAATTACTGACTCAACTTGAACTGACGAAGTTGCACGTATGTAAAGCTCGCTAAATATACATTGCTTTAAGTTCACTGCGATTTTAGACTCGGTTGTTACTTCCATAGCAAGAAGCGACAATCGACTATCCGTGGATGCATCTGTTAAATTAAATACTTTTGGTGGGGTAAGGCTTGGGTTACTGAATGCACTCCATAGCCTAAAGTCTTTGTCTTTGTAACCATCAGCTATTGTTAAGTTTGTTATATTAACTTCATTAAACATACTTAAACTTAAAGGCGACCCAGCTGGCAATTCTTTAACGTTGTTTGTGCTGCTTGAACTAATAAGCCCTCTGTTTGCAGCATTAGAATAATAAAAACCCTCCACAGTGACATTTTTTGCGTATAAATTACCGTCACAAAACCCACCCGCATCATCTCTTCCACGAATAAACCCTGAGTTGTTATACGCATCTCTCTGTATAAACTTAACATTATCTAAATAAACATCACCCATGCAGCTTAATAGCAAACCCCAGTTACCAATGTTTGTATTGCTTATTTTTAAATATTCCATGGACGGATTGTGAAAATCTATTCTTGATAACGAGCTATTATTGAATGATGAGCGCCTTACTTCGTTTGCTCCAACCGCCCCCCATCCATAGCCCTCTGATGTCACTTTATTTACATTAATATCAAGCGATTCACCCATATAGATTGTGTAAGTTGACCCTGCGGGGGATGCAATACTTACATCAGAACACAAGACACCATCAATAAATACATAAGCGCATCGACTTACACTAATCCTTTCAGAAGGGTTGCTCTTGTACTCGCCGCGACTATGAAATGATATTTTATTTAGATTTATTTTTGAGCTGTTTGCTATTTTAACAAATGCGACCCCTGTATTTTGCTTGCTTTCATCTATGCTTAAGCCACTAACATCAATAAAGGTCTTTTCTAACTTTAATGATAAAACACTGGTTATTGTGTTTGTATCAAGAGAGTAATACATCGGGCATAATAACTGGCCGCCATACAACACTTGATTTAGCTCTTTTCTGTACCTGATGTTATTTCGGTAGTAGTACATAGGCTGGCTTGAATTTATCATGATAAAGCTGTCATTGAGTAAATCTTCATTGACCAGTGAGGGGATGAAGTTACCGCCTTTAGTGATCACCCCTGATTCTTTTATTTTTTTCACAATCAACGAGCTAGCGTCATGAGTTTCCCAGTTATTTTTCCTTTTTATCGAAAATGACCCATTCCAGTTTTCAGGGCGAAAAATAGCACCGTTGAAATCAGTATTAGTGTTAATTGTTATATCTCCGTCACCACTAATACTAAATACTCCACTATTCTGAATTACTGAAAATCCATGTTCATTAGCAAACTCAAACGCATCTTGAATTTGAGTTAATGAGTTATTAATACCTGTAGGGTCTGCGCCAAACTGCTCTAAAGTCACCCAGTTAACAATGTCCTTTAATGTTCCTACTCCAACACCAATTAATGAGCCATCGCCATTAGCAAGCTGATTCAATACGTCTACCGCACTACCACTAGCAGGCGCAACAACAATGGGTTTACCGTCTTTATCAAACGTAAGCACATTACCAGCGCGATCGCTAGCCTTTGGTAATGCCGCAATATCCATATCATCAACACGCAACAAACGTTTTTCACGCTTTAATATCGTGCTGTTAACACCGCTTATTTCATCCTTCAATGTCCCCAAATCAACCGCATCGCTATCACGCTTCGGCTTTCCAAGGTTAGCAATACGATAGCCTTTAGCGTCAAACCAGTTAGCCAGAATGTTGGGGCGCTTTAGGTATAACGATCCAAGGCTTCCCCATATGCGCTGAATAATCATAGTGAGGTAATCAAATGCATCTTCATGTGTTTCAGCAAAGAACTTACTTTGATTGCGGAATGAGGTTTCTTGTGTGATTGGAATATCGCGGGCAATGCTAATTCTGTGCCCGTTGGCAAGCGGCTTAGTTAAGATTACCTTTCCACCAGCCGACTTGTTAGCACCTGTTACGGTGTAGTCCGTGCCTAATCGTAGCGTTACAACATTATCCCCGTCAGCATCTGACGTGATAATACTTAATTGATTCGCCTTAAAAATCCTGAACTTATAATCAAAATCGGTTGTTACACCGTTTCCTGTATATTCATTACTGCTGATTTCAGTTGAAACAGTCATGGCTATTCTCCACTCGGTTACGTTGGTGTATGATAGCCATTAAATTCCACCAACGGAATATTGTTTACTTTTAAATATAAAAAGATAAACATTGATAATGATTTTTCAGTTACTGTATAAGCTCCTTAAATCACATAGGTAGTTAATATGAAAGATGTAATTAATTTCCCAGCACCCGATAACTATGCAGAAAAAGTTAATACCGAAACTGGAATAAAGGAGTTGATGAGTAAATCGAATGTAGAAGAACTACTAAGAAAACTGGATAGTGAAGGATGTGACGTGAGCGCGGCACTCATTGAAATTACAGCAATGATGAATTACATAAATCTGAGTTTGAAGGTTAAAGAGAATATTAAGACGCATATTGAATACATACGGGAAGAGTTAAATAAATAACCATATATGAATAATTTAAGCACCTATGCGGAGGTGCTTTTCTTTTAATAGGAGATATTTCTCTCATAAAGTTAACATAAAGTTTAGCTATTTGATAAATATGTGTATACTTAACTTACTTAACCCGACAGGTTAATTACTTTGCGCCGCCGAGATAACACTTTTACGCTACAGTCATAATAATGTTAAGGAGGAGAGCATGAATATCTTTAGCAATATTTTTAACAGGCGAGATACTGATGCAGAAAAAACCTCTTTATTTGGTGATGAAATGAGAAATAAAACAAATCCATCAGCTCGCTCAAAATCAGTTAATGTAAAAGGTTTTCTTCGTCGTAAATCCAAGACTGAAGATGAATCAAAAAACAATGCTTACATTCGAGTAGGTAGACAAGGTTCTGTGCATATTCCATCAAGTGAGATTGCTGAACTACCAGAAGTTAAAGCAATGCAACGCATGGCTATGCGCATTGTTGCAGGGAAATAATAAACAAGGATAGATTTTGTTAGCCCTTCTACTTATTCCAATTTTGGTTAGCGGTTATATTTTAGTAATCGCTAACCCTTATCACTACTACCGTTTACATACTCATGATGGACAACTTTTATATTTAAAAGTTGCTTCTCTCGGAACCCTAAGCCTGATTGTATCTGTTGCGATCGCAGTGCTAGTTAAGTTTACAATCCCTCAGTTTCATTTGGTTGATTTACTAGTTAAAAATTTTTCAATAACAGGCGTTCCGAAAAATGACCGTGTATATGCCTGGCTGATACTACTTTCCTTTTCTTCAATATTAATTTCTCTATGTTACGTTTTAATCGTATGGGTTAAAAATTTAATCCGTGGATGTGAATACCAAAGAAAACATAAAAATGTTTATGGGAAAGTCAGGCAAGCGAAAAATGCTAGGATTTTGAAGAAAACCATACCAACTGGAACCATGGATTCAATGCTATTAGAAGCCTTAGAATCAAACCCTAAACGTTCTATACTGATAAACCTTTCATCTAGAAAAGTTTATGTTGGTATTATTAACGGGCTATCTGACCCTAACGAAAAAGAGGGGCCAAATAAATACATTTCGTTCTTCCCTCTTATGTCTGGATATCGAGACAAGGACACTCTTTTAGTTGATTTCACTAACGCATACCCCACAGAAAGAGTTGTTAAACTAGCCCCAACAGTCAAAGGAACAAAAACCATATCAACCACAGATCTGGATATAATAGTTTCTTCTGATGAAATATCTCATATATCTTGGTTTGATTTTGAAATTTTCAATAGTACAAATAACTCAGTAAAATCAAAGAGTGATAAAAATAGCAACAGCAAAAAAGTAAACAAAAAGTTTATTTAGCTTTCAATTGAATAAACAATTTGGTAATTTACATCTTCTAAATTTTGCGCCATAGTGAATATACACCAGCAAATTCTGGTGTCGGGATTGACCTCCTGAACCTATTCTAAGTGGCGGCACATACCGCGAAAGCGGTTTTTTAATGTGCAAAGTATAGCTACACCTTCTCAATGGTGGGCTGTACGGGGGCGTCGAAAGATGCGCCAGTGTCCACTTAGGCTGGTAAGGTCAACCCTGTACAGTTCACCACCCAACGATTGACCTCGTAAGTGGTGATATTCCAAACTTAAGTGGAGTATCCATTATGGCTAATCAACTAAAACCCCTGTCCTTTAATTTCGACTCTTCTATTGCAATTAGAGCTATTTCCGTAAATGGCGAACCTTGGTTTATTGCTTCTGATGTATGTAAAGCATTACAACTAACAAACCCTACTATCTCACTGAAAGCATTAGATAAAGATGAACGATCTAAGTTGAACTTAGGGCGTCAAGGTGAAGCGAATATTATTTCTGAATCTGGTTTATATACTTTAATACTTCGTTGTCGTGATGCTGTGATTAAGGGATCGCTACCTTATCGCTTTAGAAGATGGGTTACCAGTGAAGTCCTCCCCTCCATCCGCAAAACAGGTAAGTATGACCCTAAGCGCGATAATGGCACACTGGCTGATTTAGTAGGCACTGGCTTAGAAACAACACTAGGCGCAAGGGATGCGATACGCAGCAAAAAAAATGCCGAGACAAACGCTGCTAATGAAATTGCTGAGAAGTGCATACCAATGATCATGAGTGCAATGAGGAAGCATCAGTACCATTACACAAATGAAAACGTTATGCCTTCAGACATGCTGCCAATATTAACAAGTGACTCCTACAATAACGTATCTAAGAAGCTGCAGATATATGCGTTACTAATCGAACTTGCTGAAAATGGCCACGCTGTTTCTGGCGCGTTTCGTGAAGTTGAGGTAATGGCTCACACTATTCGTGAATGTCAAAAGCGACTGGCCAGTATTGAGGCTCACGCTGACTATATTTTAACTCAGTCAAAACCAGTATTTTAATATAATGAAGCCCCTTGCGAGGGGCTTTCTAGCACTCAGAAAAAACGTGAAAAAAATGATTTAATTGCAGATATTGTTTTATGAGGATCTTTTGATGCAATAATAAAAGCAATTATTGATGTTCCTGTACCTAACGCTATACATAGCAAAACCATGCCTTCCGAATGTTCTGTGTAATAAACAAACGCTGCAAAAAAGAATACTAAAGGCCATAAAAAACAATACAAATATTTTAGATATATTCTCAATCCACTTTCAAACCTTGGGTGATTTTCACAGAACCTAAATAACCACCACATAAAAAGCCCAAACAATATATATGATATTGGGTTTGCCATTCCTCCTCCTTAAAAAACTCACCTCAATCTGGCATTTCTTCTACTCTCAAGAACCCATTGAATTATTTCTGATTTTTGTTTATCTCTTAAGTAAGTATCATGATTTTTACGCAGTGAATTAAACTCTATCGCCCTAATTTTTTCATCTTGTATATTTTTCTCGTTAACTACAGTACATATTATTGCATCAGAAAAAACCGACAATTCATCTTCACACTTCACAAGTACGGCTTCAGCTATGTCTGACGCTGTTGATATATTATCGTCAAATTTAGTAATATTTATACTTGAGCACATGATCATGTCAATTTTTACTTTTGCTCTATTTTTTTCTGATGAACACCATTCAATATTCCTAGCCGCTAAAATAGGAGCTGGCTTACTCGCTAACATTAACTCATTCCAAATATCTTCATAGTCTATTTGGCTAGGGTCATTCACATAGCTTTCATACGGAGACTTCCCCCACTCAGGAATTAAATCTAATTTGACATTATATTTTATCAGGAGGTTTTTCCATTGTTCGTTAATTGTCTTATTCTCGTGCGGCCACTTACCTGAAATCACAATAGGTAACGCAGAGTTCCAACCCCCAAATGATGGAGTAGCTCCACTATCAAGCAATTTTTTTGCCACGCCTTGGCAATTTCTAACATAAGACGCATACAACCCATTCCATAATGCCCCTCTATAATAATCCCCCCTATCAGGATCTGAAAGCACAATGGCTTTATCAAGTTGTTCACATGTTTTACACTGATCGAAGTTATTACTATCACATTTTGAATATGCGATACCACTTATTGAAAGTAACGCCACCGTTAGTACATATTTCATAACTTATCTCTTAATGTTAATTTCACTATTTCAGTTGTTCTTCAACTTGATTCAGCAATGGTGCTACATACGGTAAGTTCTGTAATGGGAACAAACGCCTTATTGAACGCGCCCTATTCTCATCGAATTCACCATTTAAGACACCTGACACAATATTTTTTATATCCCCACCCATATCAAAAGTAGGTCCCAATAAAGCACCAATACTATTACGACTTTGGTAACGTGAGGATGGCGGCCCACCAAACAATGCGCTCATCCCATAAGTACCACCGCTTAAGTTTTCAATCATATTATTTGGCTCGCCTAGCCAGCCCATAATCCCAGACCAGTCTATACCTTCTTTAATTAAATTTGCAGGTGAGGTATCAATATCCCTACCAGCTAGTTTAGCTTTAAGTATATATACAAGTGAACCTAATGATATTTGTAACAATGCACCATAATAGAATGATAGATCCCCAGCCTGAATACCAGACACTAAAGACCTATTATGTGCAGCAAAGAAGAAAGTTTTAAACTGCATCACAATCTTTCCTACCTCACTACTCATAAATAGAGGTGTATCACCAATACCAGGAGTTGTAACGGTTGTCCTTACATCTTTTAATATCGCACCATTGAAAGCCTCACGAACTACGCGATCATCCCACATGCTACTATTACCAATATGTAGCCCATCAATATTTTCACCATGTTTAGCAAACTGCTGTTGAATACGGCCTAACATACTTTCATCAATACCAATATGAGCTAGCTTAGTTAATTCCTTTTTGCTTAACGTTTTACCATTAGCAACATCTTGCGCAGCCCTGAGTATCTTTGACTGAGTCACAGTGCCTGACCACATTTTCATATAATCAGTCCATTGGTTCATTAGCGTGAAATTACCAAATTTTTGAGACAATAACTTCAAGCCATTTTCTAGGGCGCTACGACGATTAACAGGATCATTTAAATCAGCCATAACTTTTGTACGGCTAGATAGAACAGTGTCAAGACCAATACCCATTTCACGTAAATCAGCTTTGGCAATCTTCATTGCGTTGATATCTGTCATCATTTTACCAAGTGGCTTTAACGCACTACGTAAGCCATGCTGCATGATAGGCCTAACTAAATCGGGCAATGATGATAAAGTCATACCACCAAGTAAACGGACAAAGTTAAGATCCCTAGCAACCCTTCCAGCTCGAATAAAAAATGAATTAGGGTCTGATGGTGCTTTGTAAGTGCCACGTAAGCGATCACGCATAGCAACTAAATTTCTGATATCCTTTACCCTTCTATTTTCTAATCTGGCTCTTTCTTTAGCGGTTTTAGCATTAGAAATTAATGCTGCATAATCCTCATCTAAAGCCTGAAACTGAGCTTTCATATCCACACTACCAAATTTAGATGTAAGCTCTATTTCAGGTGCCACTTGCCGTATATAATTTTCCATCACATAGTTTACGTCTGATTCTAAGTAATCCTTGATTCGATGATCGGGTATGTTTAATGTTCTTTTCTTTGTGAATCCAGCCCTAGACACCAAACCATCAGGAATTAAGTCTGACGAAACAATGCCGCCAGGCGAGCCTATAATTTTATTGATGATATCATCTGCTGCTGCATCTGCTTCCTCTCTCGCCATTGGTTCCATTCTCTTTAAAGCCGCCTGTCTGCGCCGATCAAACCTAACGAGAGAATTAGCATGACGAGTCAGTGTTCTATGCTGGTTTCTAAACTGACGCGGCTTATCTAAAATATCTACACTTCTTTGTAATGTCGGCAACTTTTTCTCAGCTTCATCGATACGACTTAGTTTTCTTTCTAATTGTGCCTGCTTTTTAGCTTGCGTCTTATTTTGCTTATCTAAGTTTTTTAATTTGTTTAACTCTGATGTGACGGTATTTTTTTCAGCTAGCAACTTTCTGTTTTTCTCTACCTCATCCATTAAAATCAGTTTTTTACCTGACCAGCGTTCTGCCTCTTTAATTTCAGCATTCAATTTTTCTGCCTGTGGTGCGGATGCTCTTGCTCTTTCTATACCAGCCTCAGCCTTAGCCAAACTTGCCTCGGCTTTGTTCACTGCAGCCTGATTGACCTCCATAAGCCAGTTAGATATTTCTGAACGGAATCCAAGCCTATCACTCATTATCTTGTCGAACTTATAAATGCGTGGAAAGTAGCTTTCCGCAGTAGATACCTTTACATCTTTATCTAAGATACCTAATTCAATCATTCTATCTTTTGTTGCTTCCACTATTGGTCTTACTGCTCTTGCCGCTTCTGCTATTTCAGGTACAGCATGGCGATCACCATTACGCATAGCATCACCGACTTGCTCACTAAATTCGATAAGGCTAAGTTTTTTATCATTAAATGTCCCACCAGCTTTTTTAAACTTAATAAAGCTATCATTCGTTGATTCAACTTGTTTATAGATTAACGCCTCATATCCACGTACTTTTGTTTCAACGGCAACTGGTGTTGCAATCCCATCATCATTCTTTTTGAACCTAAAATTGCTCTCTGTAAGTTGTTGGTTTATTTCCCTAGCAACTTTAGATGGAGATTGCGCCACACTACCAACTGGACTGACACTAGTAGTTTTATTGATAAAAGAGGGGCCTTTCATTGCCTCTTGCTCTAATGTGGTTGTAGGAACCTCCATAGCTCCGACACTAGCATTATCTGGAATATTATTTGGAATATTTTGTGGTTCAACTTGTGGCTCGCCAAGTATGTCATTTTTGACCTTGCTGACTAACTGGCCTCTATTTTTTACTAACTGAGCAGCCGAACCAAGAAGACCACCGACTAAGGCATCCGCACCAATATTAAACATACTTTCTTCAAATGTTCGTGTTGTTTGTGTTGCCGATAGAGCCACTTCCGTAATTGTTCCAGCTGCCGCATTTGCAGTGGCAAACTTACCTGCAGTTTGTAGAAGAGACCCACCCTTAACCACTGTTCCAAAAGATGTTGCCATAGTCGCCCAGTTTACAGGATCTAATATATTCATTATTCCACTAGTTATTGTTCCTGCAGCGCCTACCTCATCCCTGGCTCGTCTATCGTTTGCCTCCCTATTAATGCGTTCTTTAATAGCTATGGTTTCCTGTGGTGAACCTGAATAAATAAAGCGATCTACATAATTTTCATAGCCTGCTAATTCCGCTTCATTTTCAAATGGATTGTATCCCTCAACTTCTTCAAAGTGATTAAATGGTGTAAATGCCAGAAGGCTACCAACAGAGTTATCTACGCGAAAAGAAGCTCCCCTCGCCTCTGATAACAATTTATTATCACTAAATGGATTGAATGCTTCATACCAATCAGGCAATTTTTCATCACCAAATTTAGGCTCAGGCTGTGGGATATTGTTAGTTTCAGCAGAGAAAAAAGAATCATCATTATCACTGTATTCATAAATTGGCATAAGAGACCTCACTTATTATTTTTTAACATATCGTTTACAGTTTTCTCAATTGAAGAGAACGCAGGATTATTTTTTCTCTCATCTTCCACTTGCTGATTGAGCTTAATTCGTCTTTGTTTCGCTTCTTCCTCTCGGCGCTTTTTGTCTGCTTTACTTTGTTCAATGTTTTTAGCTGTTCTTTCAGCTATTTCTTTTTGAGTTGCATCATTATCTGGAATATTCTGATCCATCAACTCATTAGCCCAACCTTCATAATATTTTCTATCGGACTGATATTTTGAACGCTTATCATTTGCCTTAGAGATATTTGATTTGTTTTCTGCAATTAAATCTAAATACATAGATGAGCTTTGCTGATCAGGCTTAAATCGCATAGGCAAACCGTTAGCACCATGCATTAGTTCAAGTTGTGGAATTCCTTCCTTAGATACCCGTTTAACAACAATAGCGTAGTCTGAATCCCTAGCTGTAATGGCATCAGATACCAGTATGAAATCATCACCATCAGCTATGCCCCCCTTCACTAAAGGCTTTAATGTTTCTTTTTCATCCTGCCACTGAGATAGAACCCAGTTACCAGCATTGCTAGAATTAATGCCATACACCGCCTCTGGAGCATATCTCATCAATTCTTCTTTACCGTTTAGTTCTGTAACTCCCCATTTTTTCTTTATTTGCACGTCAGTGATTGATTTTGCTACTTCTTCATTTCCACCAACATTAATAAAGTTTGCTTGATATGCAGTTCTATAATCCGCTATATAGCCCCACATTGGGTTATTGGTATCTGTAGTGCTTGGTATGCCAAAATACCAAGATGGAGACATTGCATTAATTGTCTTTTGTGCGTACTTATCAACTTTGGAACCATAGTCCTTTGTTGTGGTTATATCCCTAATTAATTTTTTCTTTTCCTCTGATTGTTCATATATTTGAGAATAAGCAAAGCTTACCGCTTCATCCTCTTTCATACCTGCAGTGGTTAAATCATAAATAGTCTTGAAATATCCTCCAGATTTGCTGTCCATACTCGCTAAAGCCGCTGGGTTGGAATCAAAAACTTGTCCATACATTTTAGCCATTGGAGCTACAATAGATGGGTCTTTAGACATTGAAGCGGCAGAAAAATAGGAGCCAACACGATCAGGTATCATTCCTGTATCACTCATAAACTTGGCTGTTTCATTTAAACTATCTGGGTTTGTAATACTAAATGACGGAAATATCTCACGGTCAAAAGCAGCATTAACAGCCTCTTGGATATTTTTATTATTAGGGTCTAATGGGAATTTATTACGTCTAGCTGATGCGACTTCATTAGTAGCTCTGATTTTATCTTGCTCAATGATATTGGCATTTACCCATTTATTAAATTTATCCCAGCGCTGGATTTTAAGCTTATAATCAGGGTCATCGACGCTAGGTTTACTTTTCTGAACTAAGTCATACTGGGCATCTGGTGAAATACCTTTAGCGAAAGCCATGAGTTCCGAATACCTTTTAGCATCTTGTAACTCTACATATTTCTTTTGCCCCTCATATTCGCCATTAGCATCAACTAAACGATCACGACTCGGAGCATTAGGCGCATCCTCTCCGCGCTCATATGCTGCAATAGCGTTATCAAAATCATCATCTGTGATTGCCTTACGCTCTCTCTGTTGCTCTTTTTGCGCGGCATTACCTTGCTTAATAAGCTGGTATTGCTGAACAGGTGTAAGCATAGGCCACCAAGGGAAACCACCGCCTTGAGCCTTGCGTATTTCAGGTTGATACAATGATTTATCTACATCAGGTAATCTAGTTAAGCCAAGCGCTGCTTGAAGACCAGTATTAACCTGATCATCAGTAACGCTGTGTTTGCCTTCTTGCGCCATGATTGCAGTTGTGATGCTTTTTAACGTATCAATATTGGTTACATCGATAGGAATATTAGGATCAACACCCATGCGCTGAGCAACGAAGGCTATATACCCCTCTGTGTCATTACCATCTTTCTTTGGTGCCCAACGGTTAATAATCTGATTTACAGTTACGAAACCTTTTTTTCTATAAGTAATCAGGTTCTTACCAAGTGCTCTAACGCCGTGTTCAGGTGATGCGAACTGAACAAACTCACCATCATCACCCGTCTGACCTTCCCAAACGTTATCCGATATTCTTAGGTTGCCAGGGTTATTATTTCGACCACCGCGATTATCTTTTATGTTGCCGGGCACACGCATAGAGCCACCAACATCGGAGGGTTCACCTATAGCACTAAGAGCCTGAACAGGTGCGCTGACCATATAGTTTTGAGCAGCCCCCCATGCGGCCTCATTCCTTAGTTTTTCAACATTGGCAACTATTTCCTCTTCACTAACGCCACGCGAACGGCTGTACTCAACATAATTGTGTTCAAGTAATGCAACATAGCTATTAAAGGCCTGAGGATTACCATAGCTCTCATGCGCTTTTTTAAGGTTGCTTTCTTGCATGCCTTTATTGGTACTTGATTCAAATGATTGAATTTCTCTGAGTTCAAACATTTTCGCCTGATTGTGATACTGGCGACCAAGTACATTACTTTGTTTTAGGAAATCTTCTCTGGCCTTACCTTCAGGCAACGTTGCATATATTTCATTAGCCCTGATATTTATGTTATTAAGCGTTTCATCAGACTGCCCCATAGCATTACGACCAAGCTTTGTGTACAAGCCGGTTTTAGGGTTATTCATTAAATCGTCTGAATATTCCTGCAGTTGTAATAAACCGTCTTGCGATAGGGCTACATCAGCACGTTGCTTCATTTCGGCAAACACACCAGCGTATTGCTCCGCAGCTTGACCTAAACCAGCACCAAAGTGTTCAGGGCTAGATTGAACGTTAAGGCCATTATTTGGCAGAGGTGAAGAGCTAACTTGTTGTTCTTTATATGTTGGTACTATTGGCATACGTCACTCCTTTAAAATAAAATGCCTTTTCTCTTGGCGATATCAAACATGTTATTAGTTGAACTTCCACCTGCAGTAGTTGCGCTTGTACCACCAGAGAACGGATCCCATGTACCACCAGCCAATTGATATGCACCATAGGCTTTGATTGGCGCTGTTAATAGCGTTGTCATTGCACCAAAATTACCTTCTCTGCGTGACATTTTCGCATTCAGCCTATCGCTGGCGGCTTGCATACGCAGACCATAAGCCTCACGTTGGGAGTTGTTAACTAACGTCAGGGAATCCAGAGTACCCATTGCCGCAGTATCGCCGAACATATCAAGCGCACCAGCCGAACTTAAATCAAGGCCACTCGCTGACATTGCCGCAGCCTGTGAGCCAGCTAATTGCCGCGTACGTGAGCGCTGTTTCTCTGCCTCAGCATTGCCACGATTGATTGAATCATTCGCTGCTTGCTCGTTCTGTCGTGCATTTTGGTTGGCTACATCAGCGTTAAACTTGCCTGATTGATACTGTCCATAAGCTTGCATACCTGCAGAGGCTAAAACACCAACCGCTAAAATCTCTGGTGAGCACATTATTTCGCCCTCGCATTCATCGTAAATTTATGAAATGGATAGTTAAGCGCCCCAACTGGCTGCGCATCTTCTAGTTTGAACCCTAGCCAATGCAGCCACGCCTTTGCAATGTAATTGCGCTCATCAACGTAATTAAGCAGCTCTGGGTAGATTTGTAGCATTAGGCCAACGAATGGCTTACAGCGGCGTAGAAAGGCTTTCTGGTGCTTCTCTAAAATATCTGATCCAACTAACCAAGGAATACCAACGCCACCAATAATTGACGCAGGAGACACACCAAAGATAGCCGCAACTTCACCATTGAAAATAGCGGTCCATGATTTTGTAGATAGGTTAATGCCCGAGGCTAAAACCTCCTCAGGCGTTGATAGATTCAATGCATAGAACTCATCGATATCAGCTTGTCTGACATGCGGTAACAATGCCTGCGCATGCTCTAATGTTGCAGGTACGATTTGAACAATACTCTTTGCCATATTAGAAGCCCCCCACATCTAAACGCGGTATTGCTGCGAGGATAGATAAAGGTAATGGATCAGACTGTCTGACATACACACGGCCGTTTTTGCTCCATTGTGCATCAAGGTTAATTTCTACTACGCCAGTAGCATCATCAACTGGGTTATCGTAGAACTCAAATTCACGCTGAGCATATTCATATAACCGGTCTTTTTCGGTACCAGCCCATATACCACGACTTGAATTAACAATAAGGCTTGCCACCTTAACCAGTTTCTTTTTGTCGAGTAACGTTTCTTGCCCGTTGATATGAATATCTAAGGTTTCCATATCGCTAACGTACGGTAGACCAATGTGAACCACTACGGCTGGCTCTTCTAATGACACTGCGCCCCCAGATACCTTTTGCTGAGGCAATACATTTGCATCGGCTAGAATGCTGGTGGTTTTACCTTCGATATGCTGTAGCCCTTCAAAACGGAAACGCGCAAAGCCCCATTTGCTTAATGGCTTATCCTGTAGTAATTCAGGTACATCACGATTAGGCGTTACCCGCACCGCATGAGTGTTAATAAATTCAGTAATTTCACAACGTAACGTTTTGTTTTCTTCATCTTCAAAATAAGGCAAGTGAATAGCGTTACCGATATCACTATCTTTAAAAATGGCATTGCTGGCGGTTAAGGCAATATCCCCTTCATACGTCCAGTTATCGACTGTGGTTAGGTGTACGGTGCTAGACTCATCTTTATTTCTGCCGTCATAGCTTAGGCCTGAATCAACAAAGAAAGCGTCCTCTGTCTTGGTAAATAAGCGACTACTTAAACGCTCTATATAACGCACAGTACCGCCACCAATTTTACGGCACACAATAAAGTAAACCGCATCTTCATTACCTTCACTGACGCTGCAGGTTGATTCAAATTGCCCGTCCGTCTCTTGTGGTGCCCAAGCAAATACTTGCTGCTCTCTAAGGTACGTCAATGAAAGTAACTTACCATCATCCCGAATACACCAAGCGATTGAGTAAGGAACGATAGAAAACGCCCAATCAATAATCTGGTGGCGCTGAAATAGGTGATTAGCCATGATGGTTAAATCGGTGCCTTGGTACCCGTCAACGTCGAATGAATACGCTAGGTCACGCACTGCGCTACCTTTTTCTTGGATGTACAAAGCGATATTAGCAACGGCAATTGGTGGAACGTCACTACAGCCATTGGCACCTTGCGAGGAAAAAGAGAAACTACTCGGCGTTAATACTTTGTTCTGATCCCCAGTGATTTGATACTCACCGCCAGACGTTAAGGCCACCAGCGAACCCACATCAATTAAGTGACGAATTTCATTAACTTGGCGTCCTGCATAGGTGTAGATGATACGGTCATCATCTTGTATCGGGTTATTCTTGCCAAAATCTTTGTAGTCCCCACTACGACTAGCCCAAATCGTTTGGGGATAAGCACGAGAGCCAGCAAAAAATAATCGCTGCTGGTAATACATAACGGTGCTTGGATAGCCGTCAACGTCATTCCAGACCGACTGAGCCCACTTGTACGTAGCGTTTTCTTCACCTACAGCATTTGATGGAATGTATGAAACAACTTTACCCGTTGCCGTTAAGCCGTCGGTACTGACTGAATTGATTTTAACGATACCGAAACCACTGTGAAGGTACTCCCACTGGATCCCAGCATCACCGCCCCAACCATCCCAACTCATACCCTCTGTGTGTGAGGGTCTTAATGTTCCGCTTTTACCTGCAGTATTAGCGCGGTAGTAATTAGCACCAGCACGGCGTTGATCATTAATGTTAGTCGTCTTGTCTGTTTCCCATACTGGCACAGCATCAATCGCTTGCTGTTCAATATAAATTTGCTTACCGACTAATTCAGCACCAAAGATATTATGCGTTGCAGTCAGCGTTACATCACCTGTACTGGCGCTAACATATAACTTACGCTCTTTATCAGTGTTGATATCTTCGAATGGACCATTGCGCGTTTCAACAGGAACTAGTTTCCAATCGTCATGATCATAACGCTGTAGTTCCATCGGTGGATAATCAGCATGAACAATGGTCATTACATCTGCTGACTGTGTGAATTTTAAATTGAATAGGTCAGTTTCTTTGTATGGCGTTGCCAGTTCGAATATTTCGCCTTTGTGCTCACCGTCTGCATAAAGTACTTGCCCACCATCTTTAATCACACGCATGTACTTATCACCCATTTCAAGCGCGTAAGTTTGCACTGTACTGAACTGAAACGGGATTAAGCGGCATTTCTTATTAGGGTATTTTGCAGCCGCAATAAACTTGGTGCCCGGTCTATTTTCAATGCCGCCATATTGTCGCACAAGAAAGTTTTCACACTTACGCAAAGCGGTGGAGTATTTTGCTAGGTCAATACGCCCATAAAGGCTAGGTGCGATTTCACCGCCAGAAAAACTCGGTTGAATAATGCTATAGGCCATTACGATAACCTCGCTTCGGTGAATGGATCCATGTAATCGTTAGGCTCTGATGATTCATCAAGAGAGTGAGCACCAGCGTTAGCAATAGACATTGTGTACATCTGAAATGCTTCACTACCGATACCAGCGTTAGATGCCAATGGGCGTGCTAGTTCGCCAGCTAAACGCCATGCCAGCGCATCAATAAATAATGAGTCGAACATATTCACATCAGTAACTGACGCAGTGTATTGAAGCCACGCTTGCGGTTGGTCGCAGTAAATCAGTTTTCCAGTGCCGTCAGCATCCGAACCCACCAGAAAATTAATCGCATTGTGCGGTTGAGGATATTTCTGGCCAGATTGAATAATCGCTATTGCTTTTAAACAGTCGGTTGGGTAGCTGTAAGCAAACTTCCAGTCTGGTGGCGGGTTATTGGTATCAGCCAAAGCAACGCGCTTACTGGCAAAGTTCCACGGAAAATCAGAGAGCGTAGTATCGCGGCAATGATTGAAGTGTAGATTGCATTGCTCGGCTTCTTTGCTCTTTTCGCTGAGACTATTAATGAATCGGCTGTTACCGATGCGACTAAGTGCCAAGTTACAGATTTCGATTTCTGAGGCCATTAGAGTTACTCCAAAAGAAAAAGGGGCTTTCGCCCCCTTTAGCATCGGGGGTTACACCCCAAGTTCTTTACGCTTTTCATCTATCGCGGTACGCATCTTATCTGCGCCCATGTTGTGATGAGGTGCTTTACCAAACAGTTGTGTGTACTGTTCGCGCAAAGCTTCAAGGCTAGAATCAACCGTATCGCCTGATCCACTGATAACAGTATTGGTTACAACCTCACTACTATCACCACTAGCCCCATCAACCAAAGCGTCAGTATCAGGCTTAGCATCATCACCACCAATCAACTTTAAGTTGCTGCCAGCAATACCGCTGTATTCAACCTCCTCACCAACTTCAAGCAGACGACCAGCGATAAATGATTTTTTCAAAACTTTATATCGTGACATGTCACACCTTAATTAGTTACGGCGTTGTAGATAGGATGAGCATCAGTGTTAAGTACGATACCCGCTGTAAATTTACCTGCAGTTAATGGACCATCTGTTACAACGTAACGCAGACGCAGATACTTAATAACACCATGCGGAACGGTACCAACAATGCGCTTACCTGCATTCAGGTCTGCAATAGGCATTTCAACGGATTGAAACAAAGCAACAGGCGTTGTAAACGCTTTGTCTTTTGATGTTTCCAGTACGATTTGTACTTTTGCGTCACCTGCAGCTGTAGCCTGCTCAGTAACCTGTGCAAACAGTTGCAGCGGCTCACCGATACCGATATCACGGAAATCACCTTTAACTGGCGTTAGGTCAATGATACTGGTCGCAGTCGCTGATGCGGTTACTGCTTGGTCGAGAGAAAATAAAGTTTCTTTATCTAAAATCATGTTGCGAACTCCCAACAAAATTAAGTTAGCGGTACCTATTCAGGCACCGCACAATAGGCCTGCCTTACTTAGCGACCACCTGATCCTCAGTTGTGAGAATTGCATCTGTACGGCGCACAGGGATTTCATCAAAAGAAACAACCTTCTTCCCTGCAACTTCTTGCATAGAAATATTGACGTTCTTTGAGTTTTTAATCTGGCGGCGCATCCAGCTACGAACTTGCTGATTGCAATAGAAAACAGGTTTACCCATAGACAGATTAGGGATTTTCTCAATCGCCTGAATCAGTAAATCAGGCAAGTCGATAGCGCCTGCAGCTTCTGGGTCTTTGGTTAACTTAGAAAGGTCAACGTTAGCGATACGAACCACATAACGCCAATCGCGCATAGTTAGACCATTTTTCCATTGAAAATGAGTGCGGTAACCTTGATACTTGCCACCGTCTTTATCTTCCAATGTAACTTCGCCTAAGTGTTTCTGTTCAAGGCCAGCCTTAGAACCTTTAGGATAGATGCCATGAACGGTATTCTGCCCCCACACTACTAACCAAATAGAGGTTAAATTGCTGCCAGTGCCACCAGCATCAATGATGTTTACACCATTCTTAGCGCTTAAATCATTGAAGCGCGCAGATAAACCAGTGAAGCGCTGTGCATGTACAGTAGTGTCACCATAAAACAATGTTTCAGCCATTTGCTGGTTCATGGATTCAATGAAGGCCTGTGCTTCTGACAATAAAAACTCACTTGTATTACCATTAATATCAGCAAGTTCTTTATCAACTTCTGAGTAAGTTTCCAGCATACCTGTAGAGTCTGTAACCTGAGCAGTAGTTGATTTGCTTGGTGGTACACCGTAGTTCAACAAACGCCAAGTTGCAGATGGTAAACCTGTGCGGACAGTTGTACGGTGGCCTGTAGGCAAGTTACCTTCGACAAACACCATATCATCAAGAATTTCGTTAGACTGATTGAGCAGTTCAACGATCTTCGCTTGCTTGCTGTTTGGGTCTTGACGCTTAGCCCAGTCAGCCAATGTTAGAGCTTGAGGCATAATTTTCTCCTATACCTTATTTGCTATCACCAAAAAGAACATCCGCAGCACTGCGAGCGTTTTCACTGCTGCCACTAACAAAACCGTCCTCAGACATGGCCTTGCCAATTTTTGAAAAAACACGGACAAGCTCGGGATGATTGCCTAAGCCTGTTTCAACCAGATAACTTTTAAGTTCAGGTGAACCGAATTGATCCAACGCCTTTTGTGCATTACCAATCGATTCGGTAGAGCCAAGTCCTTCCTTATCTGCGTTGACTGTTTCAGCCCAACCAGTTACTTGCTTCTGCCATTCATCGGCTTGCTGCTTAACCAGTTGCGGCATGATCGTAGAGCCGTACACGTCAACAATCTTTTGCGCCTGCTCGTTGCTTAATCCAAGCTCACGGGCGATAGGTTCAAACGCTGCTACCGCTTCTTTGTCCAGTTCCTGACCTTCGCCAGCCGTAAACTCATACTTTTCAGGCGCAGCGCTTACAGGCCTCTTGTCATCACCTTTTGGCTCAGGATTGGCCTTATCATCAGTCTTACTAGGCTCTGTACCTGCAGGCGCTGGATTATCACCATTTGCTGGCGCATCTTGTTTTGCTGGTGCAGGCTCTTGCGCTGGCGCACCACCGCCACCCTCGCCGCCATCAACTGAAACCTCATTACAAAGGCGACGAAACACCAAGCGTTGAAATAAATTCATTGATTGTTCTCCTGTTCTTTGGCTTCTTCTGCCATGACCAGATAGAGATCAGGGCAAACACTCATTACATCGTTAAACAGCTCCAATCCCTTATTACGTCTACCTTCATTGAATGAAGTGATATAGGGATCAGGCGTAAATGAAACTTCAAAAACACCACTTAATGAGAGTGTTTTCCAGATAAAACGACGACCACTTTCAGTACTCATAACCTGTTTTAAATCATCGTCTTCACGCTCTTTTCTAAGCTTGTCTTTAAGCTCTAAATCAGCCTGAATCTCTGCCTTTTCCTCTTCGGTGTAATCATTAAACTGTGTCATTGACCACCACCAGCAAGCGCAGCTAAGGCGCTGTTATCGTCCATAGGTGTATTGCCAAGAGCCTGAGCGCCAGCCACAGCCTCCTGTGCCATTTGCATTTGTTGCATCTGCTGTTGTTGCTCTGCGCGTTGCTGACGAATAGCTGCTACTTGGTCATTGGATGAAACGATAGTCGGGGAAACACCGATTGATTCAGCGTAGTTATCAATCATTTCGTCAGTGTTCAGCTTGTCTAGTGCTTCTGGTTTCATCTGTGCAAGACCACCAACGAAACCAACAAAACGCTCAATGCTGCTAACACCAACTGATTTTTGCGCCTGTGCCATAACAGAAATGTATTCAACCTTAAGCTGCATACCCTGCATTTCTTCTGGTGGCACAGGTAATAGGTTTTTACGCGCCATGATTGCAAACGTACGATTAATTAACTTATCGAGCAGTTCAGAATCTAAACGCTGCAAGACAGGCCCTAGCATGAGTAGCTTTTCTTCCTTCATCTCAATAACTGCTTCCACTGGCATTGAGCGAGTGTTGATGTTCTGTAGCATCATGAATAGGTCAGAGAAATAGGCTTCTTTGATTTGATTGCGAGTATCGCCAATGTCAGCAATCAAGCCGTTAATGTCGGCTTGTACTTGGAATATCGGTTTAATCATCTGATCAGCACCAGCCATTGGAAGGTAAGTTATTCCACCCGGTACAAGTGAAATACGCTGATTCTTAATTGAGGCAGGCGCTTGCATAGGTGGATTGGTAACTTTATCAATCTGCTGCGCTTTACGGCGCTGTAATAGCTGCAATGCTTTAACGCTACCTAACGCAATCATACCGGGGCACGATGAGCCGTAGACGTCCTCGCCGTTAACTTCCCAACGTGGTGCCATAATAGGGAATTCATCAAAGCCAGATTCACGTAGAACACGGTCACTATCTCCACCCATTTCAAAGTAAACGGATTTAAACAGTTTGTTCTTAGCGTCCAGCTTGCCGCTGATGCGGTTTAAATTTGGGTAGACCGAATGAATAACAGTAATCCATTGGCTATAGTTGCCAGAATCCCATAAGCTTTTAACCTGCTCACTCACATTGTCTAGTCCGAACTCCATAACCAACTGGCGCACTGTCATGCTGAATTCACGGAAACAAGTGTCTACGGTTAAGTCAGGTCCATTAGCAATGTAATAACTACCAACTGGAAAAGGTACAGTGCGAATAACTCGCTCGTTATCTTCCAGCACAGCTAATGCGCTGGTGGCAAAGGTGCCGATATCTGAATAGGTTTGCGGTAGTGATTGATAAATATTTGAACGGTTGAACACTTCATTCATGCGCTGCTCAACGACTTCAAGCCACATTTTGACAGGGCTGTAGTTCATCATGTCAGGGTCTGGCGTAGCCAAACGAAACCATTTACGAGCAGGACTAGTTATCCCTGACATCATGCCACTTGATAAAGTACGCTCTGATTTAGCCGCTTCTTGGTCGATGATTTTCGTATTACGTCTATCACCACGATTAACTTCTGACGTGTTAAAACGAGTGCTACGAGGGCGCGTATACTCTGCAAGCTCTTTCCAGTGCGGCTCAAATGATTGGCGCTCATTCTTAAGCTGTGAGAGTTGTTTTAATAAATCCTGCTTTAAACTCATACCGCCCCCGTTAGGTTACTGACCAAGTAGCGTTTTACCGCTGGTTGATGCTGCATTGGTTGTACCCTGCGCACCTGTTAGCAATGTTGACTTACGACCAGCGGCAGCACGGCGGCGGCGTAGCTCTTCATCACGCGAACCTACTACAGCCTCATCCTGTTCTTGTGGTGCTGCCTGAACTGGTGGAGGGGTTTTAATCTTGGGAGTGCCACCTAGGATATTTCCACACATATAACACCTCGATAAAATAAACAATAATATACTTTATGATTTATTGTATATCTTATTTGACAAATATAAAACCAAGATATACATTTTGGTTATCGGTTGTTATTCAGATATTCCTTTGCCCGTTATCAAGTGACTTTCCTTTGCTTACATTTGCCCTCGCTGTGAGGGCTTTTTTTTGCCTGTTAGTTAGGCATATGGATCGTAATCAGCATCACTAACAACGTGACTTCCCTGACTAGATATAGAAATGTTATTGCGTTCTTTTTTGGTGACTGGGTAAGCAAATGTTAGCGCTAGCGCATCACCTTTACCAGGTGAGCGTCCAATACGCTTTTTGATATCATCCTTTGATTCTAATAGTATTTTACCGCTTAATTCTACCTTGTACTCTGGGGTTGATAAATCTTCAGCTACTTCTTGATCATCAATAGCCCCACCTATTTTGAGCCATGACTTAACATTATTGTACATCTCACCACGTTTATTCCGCATTTGCGGGTCAGTCGATGCGCCATTGAATTGCACGAGCTGCCAATTTCGCCCCCAATTCATACCAACAGATTGAATTCCAGTACCGTAACCAAAGTCGATATGAACAGCATCAGCACCGTACTGATCCTCAAAGTCAGCAATACGCTTAGCCATAATCACATCATCAATAGTTTTACTACCGGTCCATAGGCATTTACTGTGTAACCCTTGGCGCAAATAAATAACCGCATCATCATCACCTGAATATGCGGGGTCAACGCCGATGATAATTGGTGCATGTGATACTTCGGCCTGTGTTACTGTGCGCTTCATAGCGGCATCAGTTAATCCAGTAGGTATGAATTGTTTTTCAGATGTAGATGGGAAAATACCGCGAACACGCACCTTAACAAAGTCATCATCAACCCCGTAGTCTTGAATCCACTTTTCAATCTGTTCTTTGTTGGTACCTTCAACCGTACGGCTATCAATCTGTTTAGTTTTCCAGCGGTGCTTAAACTTACGGAAACACTCACGGAAACGCCCTGTATTACGTGTCGGGTTACCAAATGCTATCCAGATAATTTCTGTGTTTTCATCCGTCAAAGCACCCTCTGCTACTTCCCACACCAGATCCGCTATGTTAGAAGCTTCATCGAAAATTAGAATGATGCGCTTACCTTGGTTATGTAGTCCTGCGAATGCCTCTGTGTTGTTCTCTGACCATGGCACAGCATCAGCACGCCACGCGTTAGCGTGATTAGGGTCGTTGGAATAAATAGCGGTTTTGGTGCAGGTAAACCAATCCTTTGTGATAGATAGACGCTGCCACTTCGCAATCTCAGGCCATGTTTTAGTGCGTAGCTGGTTTTCTGTATTGGCAGTGACAACTACCTTGCAATCCTCGCAGGTGTCCATGCCCCATTTGATAATCATCGATATGAAAGCAGATTTACCGATGCCGTGACCTGATGCCCTAGCAAGCTGTAGCGGCTGGTGACGTGTCTCAGGATTACGCAAATGCTCACCTATTTCGTTCAGCGCTTCCGCTTGCCACTGACGAGGCCCACTAGCATTTTCAAGTTCGGTACCAGCTTCACCCCATGAAAATGCGTATAGCGCATAGCTCAATGGGTCATGCGTAAACATACCGATATCGTTAATTAGCTGCTCTTCTGGCGACATGGTATCAATCATTGCTCACCACCAGCGGCACGCTTACGGGCTGCTGCCAACTTATCAGCAAGGGAAATAGTTACATCGACCTGATAGCGCTCACGGAATGCGTTAACGTCTACATGCTTACCGACAAGCTCTAATATCTTCACCTTGTCGAGTAGTTTAACTTTCTTGATTCGCGTGTCGCCGTCAATGTCAATGATATCGAACGCTGCAACGCTCTTACGCCAAATAGGTGACCATTCGCTGATAGGCTTGATATCACCCGTATTAGTGAGAATATCTGCAATATCAGCATCAAGCATATTAACTAATCGCTCTAACACACTATCAGCGTCAAGCTTCTTGCGCTTATTACGTTGCTGCATGAGCTGTGCGATACGGTCAATGACGCGAGGATCTTTCATGAGTTGGGATGCACGCTTACAGGCGCTAACTTCGGCATAGCCTGCCGCTAGCGCTGCATTGGTTTGATTATCAGGGGCTTTGATATACTCCTGACAGAAGCGCTCCATTTGAGCGTTAAGCGGTGTAGGTTTTCTGGCTGGTGGCTTACGTGGTTTCTTTGTGGTCATAATCATCACCTCTACGGTTATTATGACCAACTAAAAGATAACATTCAAACCATAAAGTTATTTCAGTGCAATTTGCTTTTCAAGCAAATCTATTGTGTGCATTACTTTATTGAAATCATTTTTTATAATGTTAACTCGACTAATTAAAGTATCTATCGTCGAAAGGTATAACTTATTACACATAAATAGAATTGAATTATTCGCTGACTCAATTAGCAAATTTAAGTCAAGTATCAAATCAACGACTTCAACATTATGTTTCGCAACAACTAACATTTCTTTTTCTAAGCTTGAGTGTAACAAATAAAATCTTAAGCTAGTCTTCCAATAATACTTTTTCGTTTTTTCTGTGTATCCATCCTTGAAATTAATATAGAAGGTTTTTCCCGCTTGCTTTGCTTCAATTCCTGCATAGCTTTTTGATTCTATTTTATTTAATATTTTATTATTTTCTTCTATAAGCTTTCTCAATTTCTGGCAATTAGATAAGATAATTTTCCTTAAAGCCAGTAACTCATTGTTTCTATCATTATTTCTTCTAGTAATATCTTCATTTCTCTGAACGGTAAACACAGTAAAACTAACAACAATCGCAATGGCAGACGCCACACTACCAATAATAGAAAACTTCTCCGCTAACGTCATAATTTATTCCTTTGCTTTATCTTATTTAATCATTCTACCTCCAATTTAATCTCATGCCACCCTTTAGTATTCCAGCACTCAGCGGCACCAGACAAGCAACAATTAGCTACTGGCAGCCGCTCCCCACACTTACCACAGCAACGCTTTGATAACTCCGCAATCTCACGCTTGAGCCGCGCATCATCGTTACGTATGAGCATTTGAATGTATTCCGATTCGTCGTACGGTTCGCGCCCCGGTCTACGCAGCGCACAATTACGCTTAATCATTTCGTGCTCTTCAGCTTCCACCTGCCACTGCGGAGTGACAAGGCCAGCATCACGCTGGCGTTTACGTTGCGCTGCTTTGCGCTCTGCTGGTGATTTAGCCATTGAATAACATCCCTGCAGCTAAAGCGAATACACACCAGAACATGCACCAGAGCGCAGCAAATACCAAGTAACGTTTAATCATGGTTATCCACCTCTGGCATTGGTGGGAGTGGCAGGTCGCACCAGTAGCTAACATCTGAATAATCAAACCACTTTGATATTTTTATGCTGTAAAAACCACAATCTTCAGCAAGTAACCATCCAACATGAGTTTCACCGCTTGCATAAAACAAGATGAACTCACCCCTCTTTGGAGATTGCTCACTCACCTTAACCCAATTAGCTCCCTGCATTAGATGCCTCCCTTCTACTTTTCACTGTTCCTGAATTACCAAATGTAAAAATATATGTAGGTAAACCAGCTTGCTCCCTATTGTTTTTGATTAGGTCAGACATGAAGCATATTTCGGATAATCGATAAGCTACTTTTTCCGCGTAAATACAATCTTTTCTGTTTCGGTATTTACGCATCAATCGTGATGCATTTATGCTTGTAAACCTCTGACGATTCGGGCGACCTGCAGCTGTATACATTTTCTTGAGGACTAACTTCTCTTCCTTGCCCCAAGTATCTAACAATGTATCTAAATCTGTTCCTTTCATACTCACCTCGCGTGACATGTCACGATTGTTTGTTTAATAAAACAGCCCTAATTCCCAATTCAGGTTGTTCAAACACTCACGGTCAGACTCAAAGCAATAATCCCATTCCTCTTGGTCTTTGTGTTCTTTTACCAACTGCCAATGCCAGCCTGTTTTTGATTTAACCCTGCGAACTTTTCTTATCACAGTTTCGTCACAATCAAATATGACGCCATAGCCACTACCAAGCCCACTACGCAAAACATCAAGCTCTACGCTTACCACTCGGAATAGTTTAGGCATTGGCTTAATGCCATTATGGAAATCATCAATTTTTGGATGCTTTATTGAGATATCTACCATGGTTATTTACCCCTAGCTTTCAGCATTGCATCAGCCATGCGGTAGTACATCTCAGCACTCTTACTAAACGTTGCTTCGCCAGAGTTTTCATCAAAATAACCTGAACGCTCATCCTGTGCCGCCCAATCCCCCTGCATAGCAGCCATAGCGAACTGGTCACGCAAATTACCTGTAGCTGGCACTGGACTACCGCATTGAGCCATTTCATGCGGTTTTTTATACATCATTTCTTTAAACTCTTTATCGCTCATAACCTTACCCTCAAAATAACGAAACTTGTTTAACTACTGTTTTCCCACGGCGCTTAGGCTTAGCCTTTGTGTTACCGCCGTACTTATCCATCCAAACTTTTGCTACGTGAAAGCAATCATCAAACATGGCGCCGCGCTTACTTGCTTGTGAGCATCTACGGTAATGTGCGATACCTTCATCAGCGGCAAGCTGTAACGCCCCCCCCTGATAATCAAGCTCTTGAAGCTTCTGAATGATGTTCTTTCTGATAAAATCTTCTGGACTCATAAGGACTTACCTCATTCATTCAACGATTCGTTAATCCGCTCACAAACTTACCCATTGGTAATAAGTTCATGAATTGTCGATTTTTCTGGTAACCTTACCGTTATCATTCCTGTGGTTCCCCACACCTTGGAAACTCGCCCATCCCAGATACGTGAATCATCGTCAAAGATGGCGTCCAGTAAGGCTTTCTCTAAGTTGTCCTTGTCTGGTTTTTGCTGGTGGGGCTTACCGTCCATTTCAGCCTGTTTTTTCTTGCTCCATGACTTCGGCATAGGCATAACAAAAATCACGTGGTAATCGCTCTCAGGCAGGTTAATGCCTCTTGCTCTCACCTCGTCACAGAACGCCCTATAACGCATTACCGCTGGTCGCTTCTGCCATTTGTCACGCTGCGTCATGCGCGGCTTAGGTACGGGTACAATTGGATATTCAAGGGTTTTCATACAGCTAAGCCTCGCTTAATGCGCTTAGCTCTTGGTTTTGCTAGTAATTCATTCAACCAAACCTGCTGCCTTGCTGGCTCTCCAACTTGCTTGAAGCCTTGACGTGCAATTTGTGACTTTTTACGGATGCCTTTATCCCCTTTGAAATCCAGTCGGCTCAATTGCCCTACTTGACGTCTACGCGCATCCTTTTGCTCATCTAATCCAGTTTCATAGTCCGGCTTTAATTTGAATGAAATCATACTGCTATCTTCACTTTTTTGATTATGCTTTGAGACAACGAAGAAACGCTCCAATTGCTTTACCGCAAAATAAACGGTGTTGTATGGGGCCTTAACGCCTTTACTCTCAATTGCGCTCATGATTTCCTTAATCGTCATGCATTTACCACTTTTAAGTACTTCAACGACATGATCCTGAAATAACATAACCATTACCTCGAATTCGATTAACCCATACGGTTAATATAAACAATTTGTTTATCTTTTCAACCATAAAAAATCAGTAAGAATTGATTTTCTTACCACCCTTTAAAACGCTCTGTAACGCTCTACATTTGATTTTCACATTCAACCTATGGGATTTATCATCCTGCACATCAAAAACGCCTGTATGTTAATCCTGCTAACGATTTTGATAACCTTTGAATCTTATTGTGTCCGTTGTTTACCTTTTTCAATTATATCCATCCAGGCAGGACGAGGTTTTGATTTATCAGCAAGCCTTAGAGTTGGCTTTGGTATTTTTCCACCAGCGGCTACCTTCTCAGACCATTCAAGCAATGATTTCTTCAAGGTCTTTTCAACTTCTGGCTCGGTCATGCGGAGATCAATCATCTTTCTGCGCGTATCTGTAAATATCCAATACTGAACATGATGGCGGTATGGGTACATTTCAGCGCTGTCATACATGCCACGATCACGACAATAGCGTTTCCAGTCAGTAAGCATCACATCAAACGGAATACCAAAAGGGTTTTGCTTAACAGAGTCATCAGATAACGCGACAATCACGTCTGATAGTTCCGGTGGCCATGGATTGCCATTCATGCAGCGGTCGATACAGAATTTAAATAGTCCGTCCAGTTGCTGGTCACTCAATGCGCTTAGCGCTTGTTTCCACATCAATGACGGTTCCGCTCCATTCTTGTTGGTCCATTTGTCCCCATACAGCTCCGTCAGTTTGAGCCAAAGAGTCGAGATATTCCTGTCCGTGCTTTGCCCTGATTGCGTGTTCGACTTTCTGAACTGCTCTCGATTTCCCCGCAGCTGGATCAAATTTGAATTCGCTTGTCCCATAATCATCACCTTTTAATGCAAATAAGCCCTGCCAGCCATTTGATATTGACTGGAATACAATTCTTGCTTGTGTGTCTTTGTTCCCACCAGATAGGTTTAACAACTTTGTGATTGCCGCCTTTAGGCTCCTTTCTGATTTATCGTATGCTGTTAGTTTTAACTCCTTGCGGTACTGCATCCATTCTTCCCATGCTTCTAGGTTCAATTCATTTGGATATTCAAAATCATTAACCTTAACTTTTTTAACTTTGGGGGGTATGGGGGGTTTTACTTTCTGTTCCTGTTCTTGCTCCTGTTCCTGCTCTTGGCTTCCAAGGGTCTTTGAAGCCCCTCCGAAGCCCCTTTCATTTTTTACTGATGATTCACGCTTTTCCGTCAGGTTAAAACTTGATTCATATTTATCGTAAAACTCTGATAAAAATAGATTTTTAGGCTGACTTTCATACTCTCTTTGTATGCCTATGCATCGGTTATCTGATGGTTTTAATGACGTGGCTATTTGATACTTTGCCATTTCGACAACCCAAACAACTTCCGCAGTTTCGTCATAGTGGCAAAAACCCGATTCAACACACCTTTGAAGCCCCTTTGAAGCCCCTTCTAAGCCCAATCCTGTTTCATGCGCAATATAGATAATTGGTAGGTAATACATACCGATCATGTTTGCGTGCGGGTTCGTAAGCAGGTACATCGACACAATAAGAGCCTCATGCCCTTTCTCTCGGATCTCCTTACCCGTTTTTCCAATCCAAAATTGCGGAGAAACCTTTCCGTAATCACGCATACAAACACCACTCACTTAGCATTGATAATTAATTGCTTTAATGTTGACCTATACTCCATGGAGCTTTCGTAGTTACATGTAACGCAAGCACCATTAGCAACATAACGCTCAGCAATATGACCGTTTTTACATTTCTTACCTGTGAAATAGCGCAGCTTGCCTTGAGAAGCAGCTTCCATTCTTGACGTAACTTTCACGTTTTGACCTCATTATGTTGTGTGACTTGGTATGAGATTACACAGCAATAAAAAATAAATCAACCATAAAAGATCTATTGTTTATCACGCCAATCAAAAAAAGACCGCTTTCGCGGCCTAGTGAGATTTACTTCATAAATTTGTCTGCTATTTGGTCTAACGTTAGCTCTATACCGAATGAGTTAAGCGCTTTCTGTAACCGCTTAGCTGTCTGTAATGACACGCTACGGCTGCAATAGCGTAGATGAATGGAAATATACTGAACGGTCAGGTTTGCGCTGTCTGCAAATTGCTGGCGCTCACGTTTAGATAGACCATTCCAGAATGTTTTGAAGTCTGTAAATGCCATATTAACCACCTAAAAAGATAAACATCAATCAAGATTTGAAATAATGATAAACAAATTGGGAATTTACCTCAAAGGTTAATTTGATATTTAATAGATAAACAGAATAAACAATATCGAACAAAATAAACGCAAGGGAAAAATACAGTGAAAAGCATTCAGGATATCAGAAGAGACAATCTTGTCTTTGTGATAGAAAAGCATTACGAAGGGAAACAGAAGAGCCTAGCGGCAGCGCTTGGTTGTGCTCCTAATGTTATTTCTCGTTATTTAATGTCCTCTGACATGAAAAGCCATCGTTCGCTTAGCGATCCTATTGCTAGAAAGATTGAGCACCTTACCAAGCTACCTAAGTATTACATGGACAAGGATCACTTGAATGTGCCTGCTGAACAGATTGCAGATGAGTTAGCACGCCAGCCTACCGACATTGGGCGCATACTTGGGGATAACATCACAACATTTATGCTAATTGATGGCTTTAAATCACAGGCCCAGTTGTCAGTTAAATCCGGTTTAGGCCAAGCCACTGTAAACCGCATTATTAAGAATGAGTCCAGTGCTACTGTTGATAGCGTTGCTGCTATTGCGGAAGCCTTAGGTCGTAAGCCATACGAATTACTCATGTCTAAAGATGATTCAGATGTCCTTCATTACGATCATAAAAAATTTGCGGCATTGCCATTATGTGAGAAAGAAAAGATACAAGACTTTATTGAGTTTATTATTAGTAAAAACGAAAAGTAAAACAAAGCATTACATTTATAGCCAGCCTCGAGCTGGCTTTTTTATTTACAGAAAAGATAAACACTCTGGTTATTTATTTGTTTTTAACAGTTGACAACTGTCTTTTATGGTTTATTCTTTATCCCATATTAACCCACAAGGTTAATGCTCTTTAACAATACAGAATGGCTATCACACTCCTAAATTCTGTGAGCCGCAGAATGTCTTAGCTAACCCGTAGATTCGGAATGCAAGATTTGGACAGTGACAATATTAATCAATCTAGCTGTTTTAGCTGGATTTTTTTCACGCCACAAACATAAACAATTTGTTTATCTAAGGTGATTGAAATGATGTTTTTTATCGAAAATGGTTTTCATGTATTTATCGTACGTGGAAAAAGACAAGAATTCATAAACTTTAAAGATGGTATCGAGTGGGCTTTCGTCACTTGGATAGCAATTCAAACCGACAAGGAATTATCTAATGAGCAATCAAGAACAAGAGCAATTTGACCAACGCAAATTAAGCAACATTGTTAGCGCAATCTTAATGGCCAATGACATTAACACGCCTGAAAATATTGATAAGCTAACTAATCACTTAAACAAAACAGCCACTAGCGAAGAATTTGAACCGTTCGAAAAGGTAGCTTTTGAGTTAAGCATAACCACCACATCAACGCCAAAGCTGATGTTTCTGCATGATAACGACATTATCAACGCTTACATTCATGTCATTAAGAACCCTGAAAAATTCCGCTCTAATGTTGACCGTAAAAAATACTTCCAGTCTTTGGTTTCACCTAATAAAGAAGAAGTTACCGAACCTACTAAACCTGATGTGATTACTCACGCGAGTGAAGATAAACAACCCGGTAATGCAGAACCAGAAATTATTGAAGAATGCCCCGTAAATGAACCACCTTACTTTGAACCTGGGCGTTACCCTGATATCCCTAATGATGTTTATCACAGCTCAAACGGTATCAGTAGTTCAATGCTGAAAGATGCTCGTATAAGCCTGATGTATTACAACCTCAGACATGTAAGCAAAATCATTCTTCGTGAAAATAAACGCTGTTTTGATTTAGGTAGTGCGTTTCATACATTAACAATGGAGCCTGAAAAATTCGGTTCTGAATTTAGTGTTCGCCCTTCTATTCCAGAGGGAGCATTTACAAACACTGAATCAATGACGAAATGGATTGATGAATATAATGCTGGTTTACCTCAACCACGCAGCACTGACGAGCTAAAAGCAATAATTGAAGCTCATAACGCAACACTACCAGCACCATTACCGTTATCTGGCTCAGTTGAGGAAATTGGCGGGCTATATGCTGATTTACCTGATGAATTTAGAAAAATACCTGAATCAGATAAACACACCGCAGCCGCAATGAAAGCATGTATTAAAGAGTTTAACGCAACACTACCAGAGCCATTAAAAACATCTGGAAGTCGTGATTTTTTACTCAATCAAGTTTACGCAATTAATCCTGATTTATGGGGCGAGGAAATTAGTAAACCTGAACCTCTCAAAAAATCAGGCAAGAAAGAAGAAATTGCAGCATCAATTAAAGCGATTAAACCAGATGCAATATTTGAAGATGATTTAATCAGCGCTTGGAGAGGTGACGAAACTAAAATTCAAGTTGAAACAATTGATTTTCAAACTGCTAAAGACATGCGTGATGCTGTAATAAATCATCCTGAGGCTAGCGCGTTAATCAACCATCCAAACCGAGTTTCAGAAGTTAGTTATTACGGTGTTGATGATGATACAGGGCTTGAAACAAGAGTTAGGCCAGATATTGAAATTCAACTGAATGATAATCATCGAATTGGCTTTGATTTGAAATCCGTCTCTCTTGGTCGATTTAAACAAGATGCAATTACATCGATGATCCGTAGGGAAATACTTAATCGCGATTATCACATTAGTGCAGGTATGTATTCAGATATCGCGCAACTTGACCAGTTTTATTGGATATTCGTTAATTCTGATCCTCATTACCACTGGGTTGCCATCGTAGAAGCCTCACCAGAGTTATTAGAGCTCGGTCGTTTGGAGTACAAAAAGACGCTGCGCGATATCAATAATTCAATGAATACTGGCATATGGCCTGCTCCAGTCACCGAAACACTCACCATTAATCTTACTGACTTTGAAACACGTAAGTTAGAAGAACTTCAATTAGAAGAAGCTTAATCCATTCTAGCGCCCTGCTTACTGCGTGGCGCTTATCAATTTAGAGGTAATCATCATGTCAGAAGTGGCAACTATCAATCAAAGTAATAATTTAGTCATGTTTAGCCCTGACAAACTGCAAAGCTTAGTTGAGTTTTCTAAGTTAATGGCTGAGGGAACAGTTACCGTACCAGACCATTTAAGGGGTAAATCATCTGACTGCTTAGCAATTGTCATGCAGGCAATACAATGGGATATGAACCCGTTTGTTGTTGCACAAAAAACCTATACCGTTAACGGCGTCCTTGGTTATGAAGCCCAGTTAATTAACTCCCTAGTTTCTACTTCAACCGCTATTCATGGTCGTTTTCATTATGAATATAGCGAAGGCGGCTGGGAAAAACTCACCAAGAGCAAAGAGCTTACCAAAAATCGAAACGGTAAAGATTATTCGTTTCGTGTCCGTGATTGGACTGATGCCGACGAACACGGATTGTGGATACGTGTAGGTGCTATTTTACGAGGCGATAGCGAAATCACATGGGGGGAACGCATTTATCTATCTAGTGTCGTTACTCGCAATTCACCTTTATGGTCAACAAATCCAAAGCAACAACTTGCTTACCTAGCTGTTAAATATTGGGCGCGACTATATTGCCCGGAAGTGATTCTAGGTGTTTATACCCACGATGAGCTACCAGATGCACCAATCAAAGATGTTACCCCACAAAAAGAGCGTGTAAGCCTTAATGAAATCACTCAGCAAAATGAGCCTGAACAGCATCATGAAGCCACCAGCGGCGATAGCAATGTAATCACAGGTGAGATTGTTGATGATGGTTTTAACCCTGATGAAATACGGCTAGTAATCAACAATGCGATAACACTTGATGAATGCAAAGCTGTTCGTGTACGGATTGAAGACCTGAAAGGCGTGATGGGTACAGCTTTATATACCGAGCTAAAAAACAAATGCGTTCAAGCACATCACCGCATCGATGCAAATAACAACCTTGAGGCACAAATTAACAGCCTGCCTGCTGGTGGTTCACCAGAAGCTAAAGCAGCTTTCGAAAAGGTTTTTCAATTCCTTAACGCCAACAAACGCAAGCTTGGCGATGAGCTGTTCGATTCATTCAGCCTGACACTGAACGACATGAAAGACGAATACCAGTAATAAACTTGATGGTGGGGTCCGCCCCACCTTAGGGGAAATTATGAATTTAGAATCATTAAAATTAGAAATTATTGGCATAGAAGAAATCGGTACCTTTGGCAAAGTTATCTCTTCTGACTTAGTTAAAAAAGTAACTGGTTTAGGAAGAACGGCATTAGATAGCCGTGATAAAGAAGGCATTCTAAGGAAAATCTATCTAGCCCCGCGCAAGCATGTTTATTTGTTGGATGAAGTGAATGCTTATTTAGATAGCTGCATCACCAATCCAACCATGTACAAAGAAGACGAAGAAAACATAAAACAAGCCAGACAAGCACCCGGTGCAAAAAAGGCTAAGCAATAGCCCTTCCCTATGTGATTTAACCAAAGGATATAACCATGAGTACGCCAAATAAACTGCAAAATTTTATTTATTACCTAACGAAAGACGCTGCCAGAGATTCATTTGAAGAATGGCTAGAAGAAAATGAAATTAGTGATGACGAATACGACGAAATAAAAGAATGGTTTAAACAATTCGATATTAAGCCATACGTTTAATCCAAGGATATATTTGCAAGGATGCAAACAGGAGATAGATATGAAAACAGAATACATTTACATCTGCGCTCAAGCTTGGTGTAACGACCAAGGCAGCGGCATTAATTACTACACCGACTATCAAAGGTTCGATAACCGTAACGATGCCATTAAAAATGGATGGCAACAGCGTGAATCTGATGATTTTAATATCGGAGTTTTAGTTAATGGGCGTTTGGTATCAGTTGATTGGATGGCTAAGCCTGTCACTACCAACCCTGAATCATTGCTCAAAATTGAAGATGAATTAGGAATAATTTAACTCGCAGGGATGCAATAAGAGGAATGAATATGAGTAAGCAGATGGTTTTAGTTGTAAGGACAAATAAGGTTGGCTCTGATTCTGAAACAGGTTTAGGAATGACCGAAGATGAATGGAACCAATTAACTGAATCTGAGCAAGGTGTAATTGTTAGTGATGCAATAGAGTCACTTATTGATTACTGGGTGCAGCCAGAGGATTAAAGGTGGAGTGATGGATAAGTCAATTATTAATTTCCTGCAAGAAGATGATTTGAATAATTTAAAACGATTCAATGAAACTTGCGAAGATAGCCAGCCATATGATGTACCAAAAGATAAAATGCAACGCTTAGCTGAATTAGGCGTCGTTCGTCGCCATAGTAAAAATTATTACAGCATTACTAGTTTTGGTATGTATTTATTAAACCAGAATGACGAGTTATATAAATTACCACTTAAAACTGAATCAGATTATAACGCTGACTTTACATTTAGTTTAGCTAATAAAATTAGAGGGTCATCATGATGGATAAATCAAGGCAGCAATTTGAAGAAGAGTTTAAGAAACGAGTCGAGTTACCTACAAGTGACATATTTAAAATAAATGATGACACTGGTGAATATTATTATATGACTCCTCGTCAAGCGTGGTATTGGTGGCAAGCATCACGCGAGAGTTTAATTAATAGCTTGGAGCCTGTTGGTTACGCTGCCGAAATTGATATTAATGAAATTGAAATATACGGTCAGCTATTTTTAAATGAAGACCCTACAGAAGAAACTAATATCCCACTCTACCGCCTAGATAAATAACAATGCAAATAATCGGATATGTATTACTCATGCTAATACAGGGTTCTGCTGTGCCTGTATCTGAGCAATATACACACAGCAAGAATGCGAGAGCCGTGCTATGCAGATAATGCAGGTGCGGGATGTTGAGATTAAGTGTGGCGAGGTATGGAATGAAAGGTAAATATTATGCTGGATTAGAAAATTATAGAGATTGCATTGAAATAGAACCTACAATAAAGGATTGCTTTGTTTTAAATGTTCCGTCTTGGAATATGGATGTAACAAAACAAGACTTAATTGATATCAGAGATACGATTAATAAAATATTAGAGGATGATAATGAAATTTAAAGTCGGCGATAAAGTTAAAATTAAACCGTGGGATATCAAAGCAACCATTTATACCATTGACGATAAAGATGCCGTATTACCTTATTTAGTTGAAGATGAAGATGGTCAAACGTCATGGTGGCTTGAAGAAGAGTTGGAGTTAATCAATGAATAAATACACCGAACTATCTGACTTCGAGATTAATAAAAAGGTTGCTGAGAGGTTATTCCTTAAATTTAGCGACTGTTATTCAGTAATACTTGTTGATGGTGAGTCATTCGACCCATGCAACAACCCCGCCGATGCAATGGTGATTATTATTGATTATGGGATATCCCTAATTTTTGACACCGGGTGTAAGGCATGGGTGGCGGGTATTGCTTATTGGGTGGATGGTTGCGAGTGGCAAATAAGTTACGAGGTGGAAAGAATGAATCAATACCGCGCTGCCATGGAATTATTCCTATTAATGAAGGATGCGGAGAATAACAATGAAACAAGTTCAAGCAATGACGACGCTAGTATTAATTGATGGCGTTACTTATCAAGTAGCATTACCAAAACAATATGTTTCTCTTCAGGCTAAGCAAGCATTGATGTTTGCTCAAGAGTTCGGCGGTGTAATTATCCCATGTACGTTTACTCACATAAAGCCAATGGAAGCTGATGGATTGCCATTTAATATAAGTGATAGTGGAGCGGAGAATGAAAAAATATGACCTTATTTATTGCGACCCACCTTGGCAATACAGCAATAAAGTTTCCAACGGTGCCGCAAATAATCACTACCAAACCACCAGCCTATTCGATTTAAAACACCTACCCGTTCATACCATCGCCGCAGATAATGCAGTACTTGCTATGTGGTACACAGGAAATTTTGTGCAAGAAGCATTTGAGTTAGCCAAAGCATGGGGCTTCACCGTACGCACGTCAAAAGCATTTACATGGGTTAAATTCAACTCACTGGCTCATGAACGTTTTGATAAAGCCCTGCAAAATGGAACCTTATTTGATTTTAATGACATGCTGGATCTACTCAATGCTGAAACCAAAATGAATGGTGGCAACTATACCAGAGCCAATAGCGAGGATGTATTAATCGCTACTCGCGGCAATGGATTAGAACGCATGAGCGCCAGCGTTAAACAGGTTGTGTTTAGCTGCTTAGGTGAACATAGCCAAAAGCCGTGGGAGGTTAAAAATAGGCTTGAGCAGTTATACGGCGATGTTAGTCGCATTGAGTTATTTGCGCGTGACATGTCACAGGGTTGGGATGCTTGGGGCAACGAATGCCCGAATAACAGCATTGAACTTACTGGGCCACAATTTATAACCAAGGAGGCTACCGTTGATTGAGCTCATTTTGATAGCGTACGCATGGATTGCAGGATATATCTTCTCTGTAATTGGTGCAGAAAACGATAGCCGCCCAGTAATTATTGAGCGGCTTTTTTATTCCATATTCTGGCTGGTGGTTGGTGCATCGATGCTATCGACTTTACTGTCCACAAAAGTTTTAGGCTCAGAAAAATAAACCTATTAAATTTTACCCTTCTCTTTCTCTATCCAACCATCCACCATATTAGCCCACTGCTGTAACATATCGCGGCGCTGCTCTGCATATTCTGCTTTGTTATAAACAGCACGTACGCCTTTTTGTTCGTGGGCTAAACACTTCTCTATCCAGTCAGAATTAAAGCCAGCTTCATGCAACAGTGTGCTGGCTGTTCTTCTCAAATCATGCACCGTCAACGGCTCAAAATTAATCCCTTTATCATTAAGGCGCTTAATGACACCAGTGATCACATTGTTTAATGACGCATTAGACATATGCTTGCTAATATCATGTCTTCCCGGTATCAAATATTCACTTCCCATAGCGCAGGCCTTTAACCCAATGAGGATATCGTAGGCTTGCTCAGATAAATAAATTACGTGTGCCCTTCTTCCTTTCATCCTCGCCTTAGGTATGACCCAAGCCCTTTCCTCAAAATCTATTTCACTCCATGTCGCCTTTATAAACTCGCTTTTTCTAACCAACGTTAATATCACAAACTTAACCGCTAATTTAAGTGTTGGGTAACAGCTATAATTTTCTAACTCATTAAAAAATATCCCGACCTCTTTAGCTGTCATTGCCCTATCGCGCGCCTCAAATGTAGCGATGGATGAAGCTTTAATACTGCTAACAGGATTTTCTATCTCATAGCCACGATCGATAACGTAGTCGAACACAGAGCCAACAATTTCACGTATCTGCAAAGCCGTTGACTTGCCGCCACGCTCTTTAATTTTTTCACATAAGGCCCTAACCTTTTGTGTCGTGATTTCTTCTAGCTGTAGTTTACCCAGTGTTGGGTATAAATCCCTTTCGACAATGGCAGTCTTCATATCTAGCGTGCTGTCTGCGAAACGGGTTTCTGATAGGTATTTGACGGTATAGTCTTTCAGGGTTAACCCTACTTTACGCTTTGTAATACCGTCTCGCTTCTGTGAAGCTGGTGATACGCCTGCGTTCAGCGTCTTTTTGGCATCGATTAGCATTTCTCTTGCTTCTGCAAGGGTAATACCGTCATCGCTGTAACGTCCAAACGTTATCGTTTCTCTACGCCCGTTAAAGCGGTAGTCATATCTAAATGATATGGAACCAGTTTTTGTAACAGCGACATACAAACCATCACGATCAGCTACTTTATAAAGCTTATCTTCTGGCTTTAAGCTCTTTAATTTTTTATCGGTTAACACGTCGGTATTCCTTTGCGTGATACCGTCATTTTTATATTTTTAGCGACGGTATTAAGTTATTAATTTAGTCATTATTATTTCTGATACCGTCATATATACCGTCAAAATTATCGGCAATTGTCAACTACTAAAGACTGTTAAAAACAAAAAGGCACCAGTAACTAACTGATGCCTTTGGATTTATCAATAACTAAAAACTGTTATCAACAATAACTATATTATTCCCACTCAATCGTCGCAGGTGGCTTGCCGCTGATATCATAAACCACGCGGGAAATACCATTAACCTCATTGATGATGCGGTTAGAAACGCGGCCTAAGAAATCATATGGTAAGTGTGCCCAATGAGCAGTCATAAAGTCGATGGTTTCAACTGCACGCAGTGAAACAACCCAGTCATATTTACGGCCATCGCCCATAACGCCAACAGAGCGAACAGGTAAGAACACAGTGAATGCTTGGCTAACTTTATGATATAAGTCAGCTTTATGCAGCTCTTCGATAAAGATAGCATCTGCACGGCGCAGTAAGTCACAGTACTCTTTCTTCACTTCACCTAATACACGAACCCCTAAACCTGGGCCTGGGAATGGGTGACGATATAACATGTCATAAGGTAGGCCTAACTCTAAGCCAATTTTACGCACTTCGTCTTTGAACAGCTCTTTTAACGGCTCCACTAAGCCAAGTTTCATGTCATCTGGCAATCCACCCACATTGTGGTGAGATTTAATGACGTGTGCTTTACCAGTTGCAGATGCTGCTGACTCAATAACGTCTGGGTAGATAGTCCCTTGTGCTAACCACTTGATATTTGGTAATTTAGATGACTCTTCATCGAAAACTTCAATAAACACATGACCAATTTTCTTACGTTTCGCTTCAGGATCGCTGATCCCCGCTAAGGCGTTTAAGAAACGATCTTCCGCTTTAGCATGGATAATGTTCAGGTCAAATTTACCTGCAAACATTTCCATCACTTGGTCTGCTTCGTTTAAACGTAATAAGCCGTTATCAACAAACACGCACGTTAAGCGTTTACCAATAGCGCGGTTTAACAGTAAAGCGGTAACTGAAGAATCAACACCACCTGACAATGCCAGCAATACGTGGTCATCACCGATTTGCTCTTTCAAGCGCGCAACAGTGTCTTCGATAATTGCAGCAGGTGTCCATAATGCTTCACATTGACAAATATCTTTGACGAAACGGGATAAAATATTTAAACCTTGATGAGTGTGAGTTACTTCTGGGTGGAACTGTACACCGTAGAATTTTTTCTCTTCGTTTGCCATGATGGCATACGGGCAGCTTGGTGTGCTTGCAATCGTTTTGAAGTCCGCAGGGATAGCCGTTACTTTGTCGCCATGGCTCATCCACACGTCTAAAACAGGTTTGCCCGCTTCATTGAGAGAGTCTTTGATATCGCGGAATAATTCACATTGTTCAGTGATTTCAACGTTTGCGTAACCAAACTCACGTTCACCTGAAACTTCAACAGCACCACCCAGTTGCATTGACATGGTTTGCATGCCATAGCAAATTCCTAATACAGGTACGCCTGCGTTGAAGACGTAGTCGGGTGCTCGTGGGCTATCATTCTCAGTCGTACTTTCTGGGCCACCAGAAAGAATAATACCATTTGGATTAAATTCTCGAATTTGCTCTTCTGTAACGTCCCACGCCCAGAGTTCACAATAAACGCCAATTTCACGGATACGGCGGGCAATCAGCTGTGTATATTGCGAACCGAAGTCAAGGATAAGGATGCGATGCTTATGGATATTTGTTGTCATTTGAGGAGAATTCCAAAAATTCAAGTCAAAAATAAAAATTGGTGATGTGCAATACATCAACACACCACCCTGTAAAGTTATCGGTTATTGTCCCAAACGATAGTTTGGTGATTCTTTGGTGATAGTCACATCATGTACGTGGCTCTCTTGAATACCCGCGCCACTGATGCGGACAAATTCCGCTTTTGTTCTCAGTGCGTCAATGGTACCACAACCCGTCAGCCCCATACAGGAACGTAAACCACCCATTTGCTGGTGAATGATTTCTTTCAGGCGACCTTTATAGGCAACACGGCCTTCGATGCCTTCTGGTACTAATTTGTCTGCTGCGTTATCAGATTGGAAATAACGGTCTGAAGAGCCTTTAGACATTGCCCCTAATGAGCCCATACCACGGTATGCTTTGTAAGTACGGCCTTGGAACAGGATAGTTTCACCCGGAGATTCTTCAGTCCCTGCGAACATCGAACCCACCATCACACACGCAGCACCCGCTGCAATCGCTTTGGAGATATCACCAGAGAAACGAATACCACCATCAGCAATAACTGGAATACCCGTGCCTTCAAGTGCTTCTGCAGCTTCAGCGATTGCAGTAATTTGTGGTACACCAACACCCGTTACGATACGCGTAGTACAAATAGAGCCAGGGCCAATACCGACTTTCACTGCGCTCACGCCTGCATCTGCTAACGCTTTTGCGCCTTCAGCTGTTGCAACGTTACCACCAATGATTTGTAAGTCAGGGTATTTTTGGCGAGTTTCACGAATGCGTTGTAATACACCTTCAGAGTGGCCGTGTGAAGAGTCTATCAGTAAGACGTCTACACCAGCTGCAACCAGCGCATCAATACGCTCTTCATTGCCACCACCAGCACCAACCGCAGCACCAACACGTAAACGACCTTGCTCGTCTTTACATGCGTTTGGTTTACGTTCTGCTTTCTGGAAGTCTTTAACGGTGATCATCCCTAACAGATGGAAGTTATCGTCGATGACTAAGGCTTTTTCTACGCGTTTTTCATGCATTTTTTGTAATACGATTTCGCGTGCTTCACCTTCTTTGACGGTAACTAAACGCTCTTTTGGCGTCATAACCGCGGTAACCGGTTGGTCTAAATCTGTCACGAAACGCACATCACGGCCTGTAATGATACCGACTAATGAATTGTCTTTCGCCACCACTGGGTAACCTGCGAAACCATTACGTTCAGCCATTTCTTGCACTTCGCGGATAGTGGTATCTGGGGTAACGGTGACAGGGTCTGTGACAACACCACTTTCATGTTTTTTCACGCGGCGAACTTCTTCCGCTTGACGCTCGATAGACATGTTCTTGTGGATAAAGCCAATCCCACCTTCTTGAGCCAAGGCGATTGCAAGGTCAGATTCAGTGACGGTGTCCATTGCTGCAGAAAGCATTGGAATGTTCAGGCGGATGTTTGCAGTCAGTTGAGTAGAGAGATCAGCTGTATTTGGTAATACTGTTGAGTGTGCAGGAACGAGTAATACGTCGTCGAAAGTTAGTGCTTCTTTTTTAATGCGTAACATAGGCAATATCCCACCAGGCAGCGTTATGGAAAGGTATAAAATATTGCCGCGGCATTATACACACCGTAATCGGTTGCTTCCAGCCTTTTTTTGAAAAATTACTTGATAACTCCGATAGCTAGGTTAGTATTTAGCGATTAAGTCCTTGTTTTAAAATTTGATCTGGCTCACATGTCGACTTCACAAAATAGTGCAATTTTTTCTGTTAGTAAGCTTAACCTTGCCGTGCGCGAACTTCTTGATCAGCAAATGGGGCGGATATGGCTAACTGCAGAAATTTCAAATTTTTCCCAGCCTAGTTCAGGTCATTGGTATCTGACGCTGAAAGATGACCGTGCACAAGTTCGTGCGGCGATGTTCCGTGGGCAAAATGCACGGGTAACCTTCCGTCCTCAAAATGGGCAACAGGTTTTAGTGCGCGCCACTGTCACGCTATATGAACCCCGCGGCGACTACCAGTTAATTATTGAGAGCATGCAACCTGCGGGCGAAGGGTTATTGCAACAACGTTTCGAGTTGCTAAAACAAACGCTAAGCGCGCAAGGTTTATTTGATACACGGCATAAAAAACCGTTACCCAGCCCAGCAAAATCTGTGGGGATTATCACCTCTGCAACGGGTGCGGCTTTGCACGATATTTTAAATATTCTTCGCCGTCGTGACCCTTCACTACCGATTGTTATCTACCCCACGGCGGTTCAAGGGGATCTCGCCCCTGCTCAAATCGCACGTATGATTGAATTAGCAAATTTACGCCGTGAATGTGATGTATTAATTGTTGGCCGCGGTGGCGGTTCATTAGAAGACTTATGGGCGTTTAATGAGGAAATCGTCGCAAGAGCGATATTTTCGAGCCAATTACCCATCATCAGTGCTGTAGGCCATGAAACTGACGTCACCATTGCAGATTATGTGGCGGATGTGAGAGCACCGACACCATCCGCTGCCGCGGAACTGGTCAGTCGTAACCAACAAGAAATGCTCCGCCAGATAAAATCAGCACAACAACACCTTGAAATGGCGATGGACTATTACATCGCAGGGCAACAGCAACGCTTTGCTAAGCTTCATCACCGTTTACAACAGCAACACCCGCAATTACGTTTAGCAAGACAACATAATCAGTTGAATTTATTACAGCAAAAACTTGCACAGTCAATGACTCGTCAATTGCAAACTGCCTCAGTTAAATTTGATAGAGCCAATCGTCGTCTGCAACAAAACGATTTACAACCACAATTGCAAAAACAACAGCGCCACTTACAACAAGTTCAATACCATTTACAAAATATGATGACGCAATTAGTGAACAGTTACAGGCAACGTTTTGCAGTAGCGTGCTCAAAAATGGAAGCTGTTAGCCCATTAGCAACACTGGCTCGTGGCTTTAGCATTAGCGAAGCACCTGATGGCGCAGTTTTGAAAAAAACCACCCAAGTTAAACTGGGACAACAGCTACGTACGCGCTTAAATGATGGTTGGGTAGAAAGTGAAATTACCCATATTGAAAAAGTAAAAGCAAGGCGCGCCACAAGAAAAACAAATTAACTGTTTTATGGGTTTCATCTTTTTAATTTAATGAAACCCATATTTTAACCCTAATTAGAAACGAATTTGCCCACCCAACATATAGGTACGCCCTCTTGCCGTCGCATTGTGTTTACCACGTTCCTCCATAATTGCTGTCGAATTTGAACGGTTTAGTGCATCAGAATAATTTTTATTTGTTACGTTATTTATTGTCATCATCAATTTGACGTTCTTGTTGATTTCATAATCGGTGTATAAATCAATCACGGTTGGCTGCTTTTCATATTTATCTTTTAAAGCATTCCCTTCATTATCTACAATAGATTCAACACCAATACGTTTGGATGGCCCAGTCCATGTAACCGTCGTTCCCAATGTTAACTTTTCATCCAATAAACGGACACCTGAATCTAAAGTTAGATAATAATCAGGTAGTTCCGTAAAATCTCCTGCACTAAAATCTGCGGTTTTCGCAATGGACGTAGGCTGGTCTCCAGTCTCTTTTGTATAAGAAAGCATTGAATAGAATACACCTGCATCATAGTTTGCTTGCAGTTCATAACCACGCAAATTAACGTCTTTTATTTCATTCGAATAGATATAGCTTTTTTGAGTAATATTCGGAAATTCGTTGTCCCAAACATCATCGTTCATCAAACACCATTCTAATTCAACCGCATTTGTTGGCTTACACAATAAATATGGCTTGCTCGTAATGTAATTTTTAATTTTTGTATTAAACCACAACGCTTTCAGATTAAATTGGTCGCCTTCAACAAATAAATCAGGTTTTAAACTGTTAAACCCAACCTGCCACGTATTTGCTCTTTCACCTTTTAAAAATGGGTTCATACTTTGTCCGCCATTTTGCGAATAAAAAACTTCCTGTGAATTTGGTGCCCTCATTGAATGTGCATAACTCACAAAAGGCTGGAATTCAGGTATGATTTCAGCAGAAAGTAATACTCCAGGGTTAAAACCACTCTCTTTTAAGTTAATATTAGCTTCTTCCTGAGGGAAACATTTCTCAGTTTCATCGCAAGCGGGTTTATAACCTTTTAAACGGTAGTGCATATAATTCAAATCAAATACCGCCGTATAAATATCGTATTTCGCTTCTAGTTGCGTATAACCGCTGGATAAATCCAGTATGCCTTCTGGGGAAAAAGGGTTATATTTTAATGTGTCATCATCAATAACTGAGCTTACTGTCTTTTGGTATTTCGTTTTCGATAATTTAGAACCGATTTTCCATTGAAAATCGACATCTCCATAAGAAAATCGGCTCGTATTTGAGATATTAAGGCCATCTGCAATATTTTTAGACCCGCCCTCTCTTAAAGCCCACCCAAGGGAATCCCCTTCAAACTTTTGGTTGCTATTACTGTGGTTTGCCAACACCTCAATATCCACTAGTTCATTTAATGGCGTATATTTATATTTAAGGTAATAATCTTCACTATCAATTTTACGGCGAGTTAATTTATTTTGTAAAAAACGGCCGCTAAACTCTAATTCATGTGTATCATTGGGTTTATATTTTAATTTGGTTAATTGTGATTGAGGCTTTTGTTTGAACGTTGAATCCGTTGCAAAATCATCACTGTCATATCCCGCACCATTTTTATAACTTCCGGGAATATTGTGACCGCTGATGGCAATTAAACCACCAAAATATCCTTCCCCATCATTTAATAATGTTTTTCCTGCAACGGAAACCATACCGTTATAGCCAAGCCCGTTATCTCCCCAACTTCCTTTGCTACGTAGTCCATATAAATTATCTTTAAAAATTACATCATCAATACCAAGAGTACGAAAGTTTGCGCTACCAGCTAAAGCATTCACACTATTACTGCCATTTAATTGCCCTTTTTCTACATCAACTTCAACAATAAAATTAGGGTCAATTAACGCGCCGAAATCATTATTGGGCTGTTGCCCATGCGTGTATTGGCTAGGCGAAATACCGTAGTAACTTTGTGTGACACCATCCACCATCATATTAACGCGACCAAAACCGCTCAGGCCTCGAATATTTACATTAATTGTGCCTTGGCTACCATCCATTTGGGTGTACGTCCCTGGCATAGTACGGATAATTTTATCCATACCTTGTAACTTATTTTCAGTTCCAACAGCACTGTAAGCACCTGGTTTTTCCAGTGCTTTAACCAAAGGCGTTTGTTTTTGCGCACCTGAGACTTTTAATTGGCTAAATTTAACAACCTTTTCTTTACCTTGATTTTCTTGCTGTGTATTTTCAGCGAAAGCAATCCCCTGAGCACCAGTAAAAACCATACTCGCACTCAATATTATTATTTTATTTTTCATTTAAACCATTCCTGTAAACGCAATATTTCTATTCACGCCCACAGTGCATTCCAATATAAAAAAGATAAATTCAATACCCATAATTGAATTATCAAAAAATGTTTCCCCCTAAATATATTCACACATTTAGGGGGTTATTATTAGATTGAATAAATTATTTTAAATAAGGAAAGTATTTAGCTTTATCTTCTAGCATTAAAAGAAAACTGTAATCCAGAGCAATATCATCAAGTGCATTAAAACGCCCAGATTTCCCGCCGTGCCCTGCGTTCATGTTAGTTTCCAATAATAATAAAGAATTGCCTTGTTTCATATCGCGTAATTTTGCCACCCATTTAGCGGGTTCCCAATATTGAACTTGAGAATCATGCAGGCCTGTGGTGACCAACATATGTGGATAACGCTGTGCTTTAATATTGTCATAAGGACTATAGGATTTTATGCGCCAATAAGCCTCTTCATTTTCAGGGTTTCCCCATTCATCATATTCCCCCGTGGTCAATGGAATAGAAGGGTCAAGCATTGTCGTCACAACATCCACAAATGGAACCGCAGAAACCACGCCTTCATATAACTCAGGCGCCATATTCACAATCGCCCCCATTAATAAACCACCTGCACTCCCCCCCATCGCATAAATATGCCCTTTTTTTCCATAACCTTGGTCAATAAGCGCATTGGTCGCATCGATAAAGTCAGTGAAGGTATTCATTTTATGAATAGTTTTTCCTTGCAAATACCATTTTTTACCCAGTTCACCACCACCACGAATATGTGCGATAGCATAGACAAAACCGCGATCTAACAGAGACAATCTTGATGAACTAAATGAAGGGTCCAAACCATAACCATACGCCCCATAGCCATAGATAAGTAATGGGTTTTTGCCTTGTTTAAAGAGGTCTTTGCGATAAACCAGTGAAACGGGGACTTTTACGCCATCGTTAGCCGTTATCCATAAACGTTCACTTTGGTAATTTGCCTTATCAAAATTTTTGATATCTTCTTGTTTTAGTAACTGTTTTTCTTGCGTTTGCATATTGATTTCATACACAGAAGACGGCGTAGTCATCGATGAATAGCCATAACGCAATTTGTTAGTATTAGGTTCTGGATTATTTGATATCCATGCCATGTACGCAGGGTCGTCAAACGTCACATAATTTTCTTGCTGAGTTTGCCAATCAATTTGGCGAATATTCACCAAACCATTCGCCCGCTCTTCAAGCACTAACCAGTTATTAAAGAGTTCAAATCCTTCTAAATCAACATCATCGCGAGGAGCAATCAACGTCGACCATGCCGAAAAATCATCATGTTTTTCTGCATTGTTATTAGTGTACAAACCAAATAATGGGTTTTGATGGTTTGAACGAATATAGAATTTCCCATTGAAATGATCAGGGTAGTATTCCACACCCGTTTGGCGAGGTTTAAAGGTTTCAATCGCTTTATCAGGTTGGTTAGCATCGATAATCCGATATTCGGATGTCTCAGTACTGGTAATGCCAATAAAAATGATCTCTTTCGAAGTCGATTTGCTTAAACTCACGTAAAACGTATCATCGTTTTCTTCATAAAGCAGTTTGTCTTGCGCTTGTTTTGTGCCTAACTTATGGCTAACCACTTGATATGGTAATAACGTTTGCTTGTCTTTATTCACATAGAATAAAGTTTGGTTATCATTCGCCCAAACAATATTGCCTGATGTATTCATCAACACATCATTTTGCCACTGGCTTTCATTAATTTTACGAAATGAAACCGCGAATTCATTACGCCCTTGTCTATCCTCTGCAATTGCCATTATCGTGTTATCGGGTGAAATTGTTAACGCCCCCATACGATAATATTCTGTACCTTCCGCACGTTGGTTACCATCGACTAAAACAGTCCATTCACCTTGGCTATTTACAGGGCGTCTTTCATAAATTGCATAATTTTTTCCAGCAACAACACGAGTGCGATAAGTATAGCCATTAAAATCGTACGGAACTGACTCGTCATCTTGTTTCATCCGTGAGAATAACTCGTCGTAAATTGCTTTTTTTAATGACTCACCTGATTTAAGCTCTTGCTGTGTATAGGCATTTTCTTGGGTGAGATAGTCAATGACCTCTGGCGCTTTACGCTCGTCATCCCTTAACCAATAATAGTTATCGACACGGGTATCTCCGTGGATTGTCATCGTATGTGGCTGCTTTTTGGCCATCGGTGCTGTCATTCGTTCCTCCGCAAACACTGCGCTTGTCTGTAATCCCAATAATGCAATAAGACAAAATTTAACGGCTCCTGATAAGCCTGACAATCTATTTAAGTGCGTTCGCATTTTTTACCCTGATTATTTATTTTCAATCGTAAAATCAATCGGCAATTCCACCGTCACTTTGCCTTGAGTTAACATATCGGCAGGGGGTACTGGCAAGGGCTCAGCTCGAGTGAGTACCCGTTGCGCTTCTCTATCTAATGAGTTTGTACCTGAGCTTCTGACTAATGCACTATTCACGATATATCCCTGTGCATCTACCTCAAATTTAATCACGGGCCTTCCAACGCGATTACGCCGTCTAGCATCTTCAGGATAGCGTTTAAATTTATTCAGTTGCCCAAGAACTAGCGCTTCCCATTGGCGTTGCTCATCATCTGATTGAGCATGGCTGTTAAATGCAGCCGCAACGCGATCTGTTTGTTGCTTTGCCGCCGCATCGCTTGTCACTGGGGCAGCACTGGCTTTTGAGTTATCACTTTCCAACTCGCTAATTCGCTTATTTTTCACGTCCTTGCGTTCTTTTTTAGGCACTGGCTCAGTTTTCTTTTTTTCCACCTTTGTCACCAACACTTCAGCCTCTTCGTTAATTGGCACTGAAGGAGTGACAACATCATCCATAACCGATTCTTGTGCTTGGCTTGCTATCGCGAGCTCTTGAGTTTCACCGATATTAGTTTCAGTTAACTGTTTAGCTTGTGATTCAATGGAAATTTCCATAACCACTGAAGGTGGCGGTAATAAATATTGCCAATCATTTTCCGTAATTTTAAAAAAAAGGAGAATAACCGCAACATGCAGAATAACAGCCAAAGCAAAAGCGCCACTGGTTTTCGTCGTTCTACCGTATTCAAAAGTGATCGTCGACATTTTAATCTTTCATGTAACAACAAAGAACGCAAATGATAATCAATAACAAATGCAAATGAAAACCATTTATTACAAATAGTGCTAATTCATTCACATTATTAATATTTATTTAGCTTAATTAGCCTGACTATTAATCACTTGTTGGGGTATACCAGACGTAATCAGCATGTAAATTATCAATCTCACTGCCTTTTTCAGAGATAATTAATACCTTAAATTCAGTTTCTGGTGATAAATCTTGTAAGTGAAGAGGCACGCCAATCGCACGAGTTGCATGATATCCACCCGCAAACAGTAATGCAGGTTGTGGTGCGTTAATTAAAGCGTTAGCCATTGCGCGGTCACGCATTTGTTGGATAACCGTCATTTTGGTGACTTGTTCAGCTGTCAATTCACCACCATGTGAAGATTCAATCGTTTTACTAATAATCTCTTGTACAACGGGTTGAGTTGAATGTGCTCCCGTCAATTTAGGCGGATTTGCATAAGCCTTTGTAATCACATCTTTATCTAAGTTTGCGGCTAACACAGGATAAGGTTGCACTAATACATGTTTAATCAGCTCGCCGTACTGCTCCCATGGCCAACCCGTATTCCATTTGATCGCTGTTTGTAGCCGCTCATCACGAATATAAGCATTTCCCTGCAATTCCGTTTTTGCTCTATTGAATTCTTTTTGTTGCGATGGTGTCATCATCTCTAGTAAAACCGCACCTTGCGGCCTGACCTGCTGCATTTCTTGGACTAACCACTGCTCTATTTGATGGTGATAACGGTTGTCATGCTTTTCGCCCACAATCACATGGGAAGATTGAGCGAGTTGTTGCACCAGTTGTTCTGGGGTGATTGATTTCCCTGAAGATAAATCAATCAATTGATTTTTTTCTACGAGTTTATGATCGAGTTGAAGTGTTTTTTGCGGGGATTTCTGAACACACCCCACCAGTAACACTAGGCCTGCCAGTAATGTGATTGTTTTTCCAATAAAGCGTTTTGATATCATTATTTTATTTTCCAGTATGCAGATGAAGCACACAAAATACAGATAATGATAATCATTTTCAATTAAAAAAGGGCCTCATATAAATACGAAAGCCCTTTTATGCTTAATTTAAATACAAACCGACTGCCATATTAGAGTGGGTTAGTTTGTGCCTCAACAACCGCCAGCGCCACCATGTTCACGATACGACGAACAGAGGCAATTGGCGTTAAAATATGCACAGGTTTCGCTACACCCATTAATACTGGACCGACAGTCACACCATCAGAACTGGTCACACGCAGTAAGTTATAACTAATACGTGCAGCTTCCATCGTAGGCATAATTAATAAGTTAGCAGACCCTTTTAATGGGCTATCTGGCATCACATCTTTACGAATGGACTCAACCAACGCTGCATCTGCATGCATTTCACCATCAATTTCAAGGTGCGGATCACGAGCTTTGATCATAGCTAAGGTATCGCGCATTTTTTGTGCAGAAGGACAATCGGAAGAACCAAAACTTGAGCGTGATAATAAAGCCACTTTTGGCTCAATACCAAAGCGACGTACCGTATCTGCAGCCATCAAGGTAATTTCGGTCAACTCTTCAGGGGTTGGGTCTTCATTGACGTAAGTATCGGCAATAAAAGTGTTACCGGTTGGCAGCAATAAGGCGTTCATTGCACCTGCCGTATGGACGCCTTCGCGGAAACCAAATAGATCTTTTACTACTTCATAGTGTTCGCCATAACTGCCTACTGTACCGCAAATCATACCGTCAGCTTCACCACGTAACACCATGATACCGCCAATTAACGTTGGGTTATTGATCACGGCACGGCGAGCCATTTCTTGCGACACCCCACGACGCTTCATGATTTGGTAATATTCTTGCCAGTATTCTTTATAGCGCGGGTCATTTTCATTGTTGACCACTTCAAAATCTTTGCCTAATTCAATATGTAGGCCCAGTTTCTGAATACGCATTTCAATAACACTTGGGCGACCCACTAAAATTGGGAATGCCAAACCTAATGAAACCAGCTCCTGCGTTGCATGCAATACGCGCTCTTCTTCCCCTTCCGCTAAAACAATGCGTTTTTTCGCTGTTTTCGCTTGAGAGAAAATCGGTTTCATAAATAAATTTGTTTTATAAACAAATTGGTTTAATTTTTCGATATAGGCATCGAAATCTGCAATTGGGCGAGTGGCCACACCTGAATCCATCGCAGCTTTCGCCACCGCGGGGGCAATCTTAACAATCAGACGTGGGTCAAATGGTTTAGGAATGATGTATTCTGGGCCGAAAAATAAGTCTTGGTTGCCATATGCTGAAGCAACTTCTTCACTTTGTTCTGCAAGTGCCAAATCGGCGATAGCATAAACACAAGCCAGTTTCATTTCTTCGTTAATAGTCGTTGCCCCAACGTCCAGCGCGCCGCGGAAAATGAATGGGAAACATAATACGTTATTAACTTGATTTGGGTAATCAGAGCGGCCTGTACAGATAATGGCATCTGGGCGAACTTCTTTCGCCAGTGGTGGTAAAATTTCAGGTTCTGGGTTCGCCAGCGCTAAAATGAGAGGGTCTTTCGCCATCGTTTTCACCATTTCTGGTGTCAATAAGCGTGGGCCTGAGCAGCCTAAGAAAATATCCGCATTTGGAATAGCGTCAGCTAAAGTACGTTGACCATTATCTTCAATCGCATAAGCGGCTTTCGTAACATCCATGCGTTCATCACGGCCTTTATAAATCACACCTTTTGAATCACAAACTGTGATATTTTCACGTTTAAGGCCTAATGCAACCAACAAATTCATACATGCGATTGATGCAGCACCTGCACCCGAGACCACTAAGCGAACATCGCCAATCTCTTTTTTCACAATACGCAGGCCGTTAATTACCGCTGCTGTACAAATAATCGCCGTACCATGCTGGTCATCGTGGAACACAGGAATTTTCATGCGCTCACGTAATTTTTGCTCAATATAAAAGCACTCTGGCGCTTTGATATCTTCTAAGTTGATCCCACCAAAGGTCGGTTCAAGTGAGGCAATAATATCAACCAATTTATCAGGATCAGTTTCATCGACTTCAATATCAAAGACATCAACGCCAGAAAACTTTTTGAATAGAACCCCTTTCCCTTCCATAACGGGCTTACCCGCTAAGGCGCCAATATTCCCTAAGCCAAGAACAGCTGTTCCGTTTGATACCACTCCCACCAAATTACCTTTCGCTGTATAACGATAGGCTTTAAGTGGATCATCAGCAATTTCAAGGCATGGCACAGCAACGCCAGGAGAATACGCTAAGGCAAGGTCACGCTGGGTCGTTAAAGGTTTTGTAGGGGTAACCGTGATTTTCCCTGGATGTGGAAACTCATGAAAATCAAGAGCACTTTGTTTTAATTTATCATCCATCGTCAAGTCCTTTCAAAATAGGTAAGGTAAGAGCGATAACAGTATAAACACATCTCGCTAGCAAATCATGATCATGCTGGCAATTTCCAGAAAAATCTTTTGATAAGCAGGAATTTGCAACAGCAGACTGGATAAAACATCTGCATTTAAACGTATCATTTAGCTTTTTTCTCAGACGGCATGGTGAGGTGAACCTCTAGCCTATTTAATTAAATAAAAAACATACTATGAATATAATCATTATAAATTGATAATGTATATGTCACTTAACTTTTTACTTAATTAATACATTAATTATATATTAATTAATTCCGCCCTTATTATTAATTAAGTATCATTTAAATTATTCAAATTACCGATATTAATTTTCCAGAATTAATGTATTATCAAAAATCAGTAAAAGTTATCTTAATTTCATATTTAAATTGCGCTTTACATATTTTATCTCAGCAATGTCAAATAATATTACACATATTAAACTCATAGCCATTAGCATATTAAATAATAAAAATGGTTATATTAACGTCAAAATAGTGATTATTTCTATCACACCTGTCCAAATAGTTCGTAACGTTTCAGACATAACAAAGGAACCCTCTATGTCTAATTACACAGTAATGATTGTTGATGAGCACCCTATTATACGCTTTGGATTGCGTCAGCTCATCAATACCGATGAACACTTCGTTGTAATGGCAGAAAGCTGTAATTGTACCGAAGCATTAAGTATTGCAACACATCTACAGCCCGATCTTATCGTGATAGATACCAATATGCATGGCAATAAAACCTTTGAAACCATTCGGATGCTCCGCAAACAATGCTTAAATAGCTATCTATTAGTTTTATCCGCATCTACAATTAAAACCGATATATACGGTGCTATTGATGCAGGAGCCCAAGGTTATTTATTAAAAAGTAGTGAACTTGATATGCTATATTACAGCATGAAAAAGGCCTCTGTAGGGCAACATGTATTCAGTGAAAAAATTTATCAACATTTAATGACTCGCCATCAATCTAATGACCCACTATCCACATTAACACGAAGGGAATGTGAAATTCTGCATGAGCTTGCCGCGGGGTTAAAAAACAGAGAAATTTCTAAGTTACTTTTTATTTCTGAAGAAACCGTTAAAGTACACATTCGAAATATTCTAAAAAAACTGCGCGTGCGTTCTCGACTCGAAGCCAGCTTAATTTACATGCGTTCAAAATAACCAATATGAATTATTCAACCACTCATTTATATAATAAGTATTGGTTATAATGATTATATAAGACATTCATTATAACCAACGTAATAAATACCTACTTTTATTTATATTGTTGGGGGTAGACCCATAATGCATTTTCCCGCATTATGTAAGATAAATCATTTGCTTTAGAGGAAAACTGTATGTCTAAAACCCCTTCTTCTCCTTATATCATGTACGGAATTAAAAACTGTGACACCATCAAAAAAGCACGTCGCTACTTAGAAGACAACGGGGTCGACTATCAATTCCATGACTATCGGGTTGATGGCCTAGACGATGCCTTACTTTCTGTATTGATGGAACACATTGATTGGGAGGTTTTAGTCAATAAACGAGGCACAACATGGCGTAAACTCAGTGATGAGCAAAAAAATGCAGTGGTTGACGCAACAAGTGCAAAGCAAGCATTACTTGCTGAGCCAGCAATGATTAAACGCCCTGTTTTAGTTTCAGCAGATAATCGCTATCTGGTCGGTTTTAGTGCCGATGAGTACCAAACTTTTACTCAGTAGTTAGGTGGTATAAATGGATTGTCCTGTTATTCAATTAGCAAAAGAGCTTATTTCACGCCCCTCGATTAGCCCTGATGACCAAGGCTGCCAAGCATTACTCACCGAAAGGCTACAAAAAATTGGTTTTACCGTTGAACCAATGCCCTTTGGTCATACACTCAATTTTTGGGCTCACCGCGGTACTGGAACAACACTCGCGTTTGCAGGTCACACTGATGTTGTTCCCGCGGGAAATAGCGAAAACTGGCAAACGCCACCATTCACTCCAACAATTATTAACCAACATCTATATGGTCGTGGCGCAGCAGATATGAAAGGTTCTGTTGCCGCTATGATTGTAGCTGCTGAGCGTTTTGTCGAAAAACACCCTACTCACCAAGGTCGTTTAGCCTTTCTGATTACCTCTGATGAAGAAGCTGACGCCCATGATGGCACAGTTAAAGTTGTTGAGGCGCTGATCCAGCGTAACGAAACCGTTGATTACTGCTTGGTGGGTGAGCCCTCTAGCCAATCAACGCTAGGCGACATCATCAAAAATGGGCGCCGTGGTTCTATTACCGCTGATTTAACTATTCTTGGTACACAGGGTCACGTTGCTTATCCACACCTCGCCGATAACCCTGTCCATCGTGCAGCAGCCTTTTTACAAGCGCTAACGACAACAACATGGGATAACGGTAATGCATTTTTCCCTGCAACTACCATGCAAATTGCCAATATTCATGCGGGTACAGGGGCGAGTAATGTCATTCCTGGTGAATTATTTATTCAATTTAACTTCCGTTTTAGTACAGAGCTAACAGACACTGTAATTCGTGACAGGGTCACAGAAATGCTTTCGCACTATGGACTAGAATATAAAATTGAATGGTCGTTATCTGGTCAGCCATTTTTAACGGATAGTGGCAAGTTAGTTTCGGCAACCTTACAAGCAATTCAAGAATTAACAGGCCGTACTACGGAATTATCCACCAGCGGTGGTACCTCTGATGGTCGATTTATCGCACAAATGGGGACACAAGTCATAGAGCTAGGGCCTTTAAATGCCACAATCCATAAGGTTGATGAATGCGTTAGTGTCGATGACCTACAGCAGTTGGCTTTGATTTATGAACGGATAATGGAGTTACTCATTCTATGATCACCATTGAAATGCTCACTGGCCGCTCAACGGATCACTTGGTCACTCTGGGGGGGCCTCACCGTTTGCAATTTAATGCAACCAAAGCCTTTCTTGCAATGCAGCAAGCCGCAGCAAAAGCAGGCTTTAAATTACAATCAGCCAGTGCGTTTCGTGATTTTTCACGGCAACAACTGATATGGAATGAGAAGTTTTCAGGTAAACGCCCTGTGCTGGATGCCAACAGCCAGCCCCTGGATATTACCCAACTTTCTGAAGGTCAACTTTGTGAGGCCATTTTGCACTGGTCTGCACTACCTGGTGCAAGTCGTCACCATTGGGGAACTGAGATTGATGTTTATGACCCCTTACGCATTCCAGCTGGGCAAACGTTGCAATTAGAGCCTTGGGAGTACGACACAGGTGGTTACCTTGCACCGCTAAATGATTGGTTGTCAGACAATATGGCCACCTTTGATTTTTACCGTCCTTTCACTGCAAGGGATTCAGGTGTTGCCTATGAACCTTGGCATATTAGCTATTGGCCGCTTTCACACGAAGCAGAACAATTGTTAACACCCGAGGTCATCAAAAATGTTTTGGAAAAAGAAGATATTCTTGGGAAAAATTGGTTAATCAATAACCTAGGCTATATTTTTAACCACTATATTAAAATTCCAGAGTAACGTTTAACCCTTCTTTTTAATTCAATGCAACCCCATAAGCTAGATATTGACTTATGGGGTTGTTTTATCACGCGTTTGTATGGCCTCGTCAACGACAGGTAGCCGATACATAAAATAAAGCAACCAACAAAGTAATCCAAACAAGCCTATTTTCAACCACAAATAGCTCACAACCCAAATTGATAATGAAAAAGTGAGTAAAATCAAAATAATCGCTTTAGGCTTAGCACCTTTAGGCAGTCCTCTATACTTCTGCCAATGACGTAAATAACCACCAAACCAAGAGCGATACAATAACCACTGATGAAAACGCGGCGAGGAGCGTGAAAAGCACCATGCAGCGAATAATAAAAATGGCGTTGTTGGTAAAATAGGCAATACTACGCCTGCAAATGCAAGCGCCACCGCCAGCCAACCCAAAATAATAAGAAGGATTTTTTTCAAATTTGCCTGCGCTCCCTTGCAAACTCATGTAAACGTAAAAACCCTGATAAATATGTGGTAACTCACAGTAATATCAATGATATACTGTAATCGCAAATAGGTTTAGTGAAAAGTCGCTTTTCCCTGTTTAAACCCATCAGTGAAATCGTTGAGTTATATCGTGTCACTCTCATTAGTGATATAAACACAATATAACTGGCTCGACGAAAAAGCAAAAATGATAAATGGTGATAAAAATGCAATGGCTAGCAGACTACTGGTGGATAATTCCGCTTCTCTTGGTTGGACTGATTTGGAACTCCGTCAAAGAAATGATGAAGCTTGACCCTAAAAAGTTTCTTGATGATAAACCAGAGGTTCCTCCCCACAAAGATAATAACCACCTGTGGGATGATGAAGATGATTGGCCTAAGGACAAAAAGTAATCACCTTTTGAACAATCTCAGATAACAGCGCTGGCTGGTATTGCCTGACAAAAACACCAACCTGCTTTCGCACACAATCCAACCACTGTTTTTTGCCTGTTAGCTTGAATTCTTCGCATATTTGAGACAGTGGCTTATCCTGTTCGAAATAATGTCTTAAAAGAGGGGCTGGATCAGAATATTGAGCCAAAAAGCGCAAAATAGCACTTTGACTGGCTGCAACTGGCCGCTTAAACTCACTAAAACCAATAAGTTCAACCCAATCTTCTTGATTAAGCTGTTGTTCATCCGTTGAACAAAGGGGGAAATCCGCTAAATCTCTTCGCCAGTAAAGATCCCGTTGAAGCAAGATTTTACCGTATTCGCATAATTGCTTAGCGCTTAAGGAAAGCGGTAAAATCGCCATCGCTGTATAACACCCGCTACTTGCTTCTTTCTGTGACCCAATACGAAGTAAACTAAACCCTGCTTTTTGCCAAAATGCATATAAATCAGGCGTTAGGCCAAAACTAACAGAAAGAAAATCAATATCTTGTATGATACAATCCTGCTTTTGTTGTTCAACTAATGTCAGACCAATTTGCTGGCGACGATAATGTGCATCGACAGCAATGCGCATCACCCTTCGCGACTTCCACTGTGCTGCCTGCGGAAAATAACTATGCGCCGCTAACGATTGAGCGACTAGATTCCCTCGAGGACGACGTAAACCCGCCCAAACTTGCCAACTTAATTCTTCATCTAATAACCCCTCATCCACCATCCATAGCGCAGCTAAATAGTGTTCATCCATTTGTTGGCTAGAGGCGGCCATGAAATGCTGTTTGTTTGCATCTAATAAACGACGTAAATCTAATGGTGATGTTCGATAATGAGCACTCATTAACAAACCATAAAATGCGGTTAATTTACGCTCATTCCTTGCCAATTCGTCCTGGCTAATTGATTGATATTCAATAATCGAATGCGAAGTCAAAGTTGAATTTGAAGTTGAATTTGGCTCTTGCAATAACAGTGCTTGATTTAGCCATTTTTCTAACGGGTCATGCCGTGCAAAACGAATCGGCTCATCGAGATTTAAAGGCGTAAAATTGGGTAAGCTTGCACAAAACTTCAACACAAAACCGCGCCCTGTACCTTCATAGCCATCAACCGTGGTCGTTAATAACACACGAGGAAAATAATCAACTAATTGGCATAATATATAGTTCGGGATAGCAGCGGCCTCATCGATAACCAACCAATCTGCTGTTATTTTATGACCCGCTTGACAATAAGCGAGTAAAGCATCTGGCGCCCAAAAATGCAGTGGTTTAACAGCATGTTGTGCTAGCACTTCAGTGGAGACTTTAGCGGGTGCACAGCACCAACATTCCCCTAGCCATTGTTGTATTAGCTGACCTGCGACCGTTGATTTCCCACGGCCTCTTGGCGCAATAATCCCCCAAACCCCTGTTGACGCTGATAATAGTTGATTTAAGGCCTGCTGCTGCTGCGCTGTTAATTGCCCAGTTGGTGGTAACCAAACAGGGCTATTGCTCAGTAATTTTACGCGTACTGTATTGCCTTGCTGGTAAAAGATGACATCATCGGAGGCGCACATAGCACGTTGCAAATGGCGCACAAAATTGGGTGTTGAGATCATGCCATGCTGTTCATTCCAGCGCAGACTATCAATGTCTAGGTGATTAGGCCATGTCTCTTGCGCTACCGTGCAAAAAACCAGCAAACTGCCCGCCTTTAGTGAGCCTGCTAGCATCGCAAGTGCTTCACTATGAATACCCTTGCGTGCATCAAAAATACCATGCAAGAATTCACGTCCTAACAATAAGTGAGCATTCTCTGGTAACACACTGTTAGATAAATCAGAGGAAAGTGTCAGCCAATCCCCTGTTAAGGTGGTTTGTAGTTCAACTAACCGCTGAGTAATCCATTCATCGTCGCCAGATAAAACCAATAAGCGGCGAAAACCAAACATACGCAGCTGCTCAACGCAGGCAGACAGCAAATCATTCATGAGGTGATTAAGATTTCCCAATTAATAATGATAATATCCCTGCAGCAATCAAAGGCCCAACAGGCACACCTCTAAATAAGGCAACACCAATCACGGTGCCAACAAGCAACCCAGCGACAGTCGAGGGTTGGTTTGACATTAACGCGACCCCGCGGCTCCCTAACCAAGAAACCGCGACACCAATGACGATTGCCAGAATGGATTTCCAATTTAAAAATGAGCCCAAGACTTCACTCGCGCTGATTTTACCACTCGCAATCGGAGCCATTACCCCAATAGTTAAAATCAAGATCCCGATGGTTAATCCATACTTTTCAATCCAAGGAAAATAATTATTTAGTGGTGTTATTCGTACAACCAATAAAAATAACATGGCAAGTGTTACTGTCATATTATGGCTAATTATTCCTAACCCAGCTAAGACCAAAAGAATGATTAATGTGGGGTCAACGTGACTCATAGATTTTTCCCTGTAGAACTGGCAATTTTTTGTAAGTAGCAAAATAACTTATTTTAAAACATGTTATTGGGTCATTAGTTAAGAAGCAAATAATTACATCAACTCTTTTTATTATTAGCCATATTCACTATTAAATCTGTGTTTTTATTCACCTAAACATGAAGTTTCAAATACGCATGAGTAACAATGGGGATTTTGATACAAATAAGCATCAAAAACCCAAGAGCGGGATATGATTAAAACTCGCGTCATGCTCCTCTTAATGAATCTCCACCTCCCAGTATAATCCATGGCAAACAAGCAAAATGAAAAAATAAACCATGACTGCACTGGAATTTAACCTCTCGATTGAAAACCTAAGTTAAATTCTTGGAATATTCATCACTCTTTATTTTTTTATCTGCCTTTTTTTTTGATTTTCCTCACTATAAACACCAACTCGTAGAGGGTTTTCCTGAAGTTTGCATCACATGTCTTATCCCCCCAGAAACGCATCAATTATTGCGTATAATGCCCCAGAGCAATCAATACACAAAAACTTATAACCTAGCATTATTTATCATTTTAATGTTTTACATGCTTGTGCGACATTCAGCACAATTTCAACTCTAGGATTGAAAACATGACCCAAGCATTACCCCTTTATTCAAATGCACGTTTTATTGCGATCCGCTTACTTCCAGGTGACGACGTTTTATTAACCTTAAGAAAACAGATTGCCCTACATGGGTTCCAAGCCGCCTTTATTGCAGGCTGTGTAGGGAGCCTTACGAATGTTGCATTACGCTTTGCTGGCCAAGAAGATGCCGACCATATCCGTGGAAAATTTGAAATTGTTTCATTAATTGGCACCTTAGAAGCCAATGGTGAACACCTGCATTTATCCGTTTCTGATGAAAAAGGCCACATGCGAGGCGGTCATATGATGCCTGGTTGTAGTGTTAGAACAACATTGGAATTAGTCATTGGTGAACTTGAAAATATTGCCTTTACACGGGAACCCTGCTCCCTTTCTGGTTATGAAGAACTTGTTGTTATTTCACGCTAATTTTTCTATTTTATTTTGCAAGGAATCATTTTTTTATGAGTAAATCATCGTTTGTTTCCAGCCGCACCCTAACGCTAATTGTTTTTTCAATTGCGATCAATATGGTTGTAGGCCAATTAAGCTCCATGTTAAAGCTGCCTATTTTTCTTGATTCTATCGGAACATTAATTTGCGCCTTACTCGCAGGGCCTTGGGCTGCTCTCACTAGCGGATTATTGACCAACTTATTATGGGGGCTTCTAAGTGGTCCAATCGCAGCGGCTTTTGCCCCCGTTGCAATGATGATAGGTTTAAGTGCGGGCCTTTTAGCACGTGCTGGCGGTTTTCGCACATTACCAAGAGTGATTTTATCAGGCGTTGCGATCACCTTCGCGTTAATGATTGTTGCCGTGCCAATTCGAACGTATTTATTTGGCGGCACAACAGGCAGTGGCGCCGATTTCTTTGTCGCCTATTTCCATGCTGTGGGTGATAACTTACTTGAATCCGTTGCTATCACCGTTTTAGGGGCAAATATTGCCGATAAGATCATCTCAGCACTCGTTGCATGGTTATTAGTTCGACAATTACCTGAACGTGTGCAACGCAACTACCCAAATATGGCGAAGGTGCGCTAAATGCACCCGTTCACCTCACTGACGTTGTGGCTTTGGCTCAGTGCCAGTGCATTGTTATTACCGCTAGACTGGCCATTGATTCTGCTGGGGTGTAGTACATTTCTTGCTTTACTATCATGGCGCCCAGCTCGCTCTCGCTGGAAAATTGTTGCATGGTTTATGATCCCAATGGCATTAGGTTTATGGCTAATACATGGAGGGTGGTTCGCACAATTGCTGACAGGTGAAACACTGAAAAATAGCCGACCTGAGTTTGCTTTAGCCTTATGGTTTAAGTTGTTAACAATTATCAGTTGTTCACAAATTTGGCTGCAATATGTACCAACTGAGCGGTTTATCCGTGCTTTATTTGCTAGCAGACTACCTGCTAGCTTTTCTTACCTTCTTGCTGGGCCATTATTACTTGTCGAACAACTTAAGCAACAACTGAATATTATCCGTGAAGCACAATTAGCAAGAGGTGTTCCACTTGACGGTAATTTTTGGCAACGATGCACTTCATTACCCGCTATTTTGTTCCCCTTAGCCAGCAATACATTAAGCGAGCTAAGTATTCGTGGCGGAGCTCTGGATATGCATGCGTTTCGCTATAGCACCAAACGCACAACGTTGAATCCACCTGCGGATAGCTACTGGCAAGTTATATTACGTTACAGCCTGTTATTATTGATATTTATTGAAGGTGGGTTAGCTCTGTGGTGGTAAATTTACAGCAAATGCAATTTATTCCCCAAGGTGCACAGCACTCGTTACTGGGGCCCATTGATCTCCAGCTTAATGCAGGCCAATGGCTTTGCGTATTGGGAGGAAATGGTAGTGGAAAAAGCACATTAGCACAGCTTCTTGCTGGTTGGCATGGGGATTTATTACACGGTGAATTAACAGGGATAGCAAACGTCTTACAACAACCGCTGGTAAATAACGCATTAGTTCAAGCGTCTGTTACACGTCAACTTATTCAGCAATCCCCTCAGTTGCAACTTTCTGGCTGCACATTTACCGTCGAACAAGAAATCGCCTTTGGCCCCGAGAACTTAGGCTTGTCACCCGATGAAATCGCTCAGCGTATCGAACATGCTATCGCATTCACTTTTTGTGAGCCACTCAGGCATCGGCACCCTGCGACCTTATCTGGTGGCGAAGCACAACGTGTTGTTTTGGCAAGTGCCCTGGCGATGCGTCCCAAATTATTGTTGTTAGATGAAGCTTTTAGTCGATTGACCCCCAGTGCGACGCAGCGCCTATTGTCTCAATTGAAACACTATTCAATTCACACCAATTGCTGCATCATATTATTTGAGCGTAATTTATTACCCGCTATCAATTACTGTGAAGACTACCTTTTACTCAGTAGCGGTAAGGCATTTTCTGAAGCAGGAAGAATGCTCTCCAGTGGTTCTTTAAACACAATTTTTCCGAGCTCAATTGCCACGATTAATATGCCCGATGCATGGCGTGCGATTGGGGAGTTAATTAACCTCGGCGAATGGCAAAGTTCAATCCCTCGTGATGAAACACAATTAATTGATGCGTTTAAGGTGTTATATGCTACAACTCAATAACGTCAGTTACCGCTGGCCAAGTTCAAATATCAATAATATTTCTGATTTATCATTCAATGTACAGGCAAGTGAATGGGTTGCGCTTGTCGGTGATAATGGCGCAGGGAAATCGACACTTTTGCGACTTTTAGCGGGGTTATTATCCCCTAACCAAGGTGATTTACTGCTACATAACCAGCCCCTCGCACAATTAACAACCCCTCAACGCGCTAACCAAGTCGGTATCTTATTTCAAGAGGCGGAAAAGCAAATTTTTCACAGTACAGTAAAAGCCGAAGTCGCATTTGGATTAAAACGAAAAAAGCTGCCAAAAGAGGTCATTACTGAACGTGTACAAAATGCATTGGAAGCTTGCCACTTAACTGATGTTGCGGACAAACACCCACTCGACCTGCATGCAGGGCAACGCAGAATGGTTGCAGTCGCCTGTTTAGAAGCCGTCTCGCCATCGCTAATCTTACTCGACGAGCCGAGCCGTGACTTCGATGCGTTATGGATGCAGCGGTTTGAAAATTGGTTGGATTTACAACGTATTAAAGGCACTACTATTGTGACTATTAGCCATGACTTTGACTTTGTGGCGCGCCATTTTAAGCGGGTACTACATTTATCCCATGGAAAACTGATTGCAGATGGCTCACCAATAGAGGTGCTCAATCATAATGCATTACAAGTTGAGTCTGAGCTCCCTGCTCCAACCTTGATTTCATTGAGCCAAACGTTGGCATTATCAACCGCACCCGTCACACCTAAAGCATGGGTTAAAAATTTTCTTCATCTTGATGAGATAAAAAAATAGCCTGCTAAGCAGGCTAAAGTCATTCTATTTTATAGGAAATAATTAATCTAATTGAACCCCGATGCGACGCGCAACTTCTTCATAAGCTTCGATCAAACCACCAAGACTTTGGCGAAAACGGTCTTTATCCATTTTGTTTAGTGTTTCTTTATCCCACAAACGGCTACCATCAGGGGAAAACTCATCACCCAGAACCACTTGGCCGTTAAATAAACCAAACTCCAATTTAAAATCAACTAGAATCAAACCTGCATCTGCAAAAATCTTGCTTAATACATCATTAGCTTTGTAGCTAAGCTCACGCATTTTAGCGAGATTTTCTTTGCTCACCCAGCCAAACGTTTCGCAGTAAGATTCGTTAACCATTGGATCGTGTTTAGCATCATCTTTTAAGAACAGGTCAAATAATGGCGGGTTTAATACCATCCCTTCTTCAACACCTAAACGCTTCACTAATGAGCCCGCAGCACGGTTACGGATCACGCACTCAACAGGCACCATGTCTAATTTTTTGACCAGAGCTTCGGTGTCGGACAGTAACGCTTCCATTTGTGTTGGAATACCCGCTTCTTCTAACTTACTCATAATGAAGTGGTTAAACTTGTTATTAACCATGCCTTTACGGTCAAATTGCTCGATACGCTCACCATCGAGTGCTGATGTATCATTACGGAATTCCAGAACTAACAGATCAGGATCCTCAGTGGTATAGACAGTTTTTGCCTTGCCACGATACAACTCAGCTTTCTTTTGCATCTTACACACTCCAGAGATGTGATTGAACTATAGAGAAAAACAATAGGTGAATAGATTTTGTGACGCTGTTTTGCAGAACACAAAATTAACGGAAAATGGAAAACAGATAAAAATGCCTTTTCTCAGTTAATTTTTCGCTCTGTTTCAGTCAGTTAACCATCAAACCGTATCGTTAATCTAACTTACTGATATTCAATATTTTATCTTTCAATGCCTATTATGATAATAAAATTTCACGTTTGACGCAAACGATTACTTAACGATAAACACTGATTTTTTGTCCATTTGTTTTTCGCTCATGAGGTATTCGTTTTTAATTTACCAATAACTAATTAGCCAACTATATAGTTGATAATAAAAGGAAGAGTATTGATAAATGAACTGATTAATGATCAGCTTTATTATTTGGACTGGTTCAATGGTGATTGGCTGATAACAACTAATCTATGTGGATGATTATCCTTGTCTTTCCCCCAGTACACGTCCATCCAGTTAAGGTAAAAATCCTCCATATTTGCAATACGAGCAAGGGGCCTCTCTTCTTCGCCATTAGATGCGTAGACAAAGTAATGATTAAAAAATGCCCAGTTAATCATATTCTCCCAAAAGCGTTGCCCATCTTCAGTTTGTTCTTCATCCGTCACCATAATATTGTACGTATTGAGCAAATAAATGAAAAACCTTTCAGGTAAATCCTTGATAGTCATTTTATGATTAGGCGCAAAAGTTCGCCACACTTTAACCTGAGTACACGTGGTTTTCCCTATTACGATGTCCCGTCGAAACCGCAGTTCAACCAAGTACACCGTTTCAGGCTTCTCGCCTTCTGCAATTAAGCGGTATTGATCCTTCTCTCGGGATTTCACTAAACGATAACCGTTAGGTAAAACAAAACCAGGGAGTGCAAATTCACTCACTCCTTCCGCTAAAAAATGTGAGGTGTCTTCTACATTTCGGCGGGTGATGCGTAATTTTTGGTTAAATTCTGTGCCTGAAATTTTCCTTGGCATAATATCGTTGCTACCGTTTTTTGTGGGTTGCGCCGAATGATTATGCACGTTTCGCCTCTGCGGTGTTATTGATATTAAATAAGGTATATCCGAAAAATTTCTGATGATAAATCAATCAAAATATACGTGACGAGTATCGATTATTAATATAAATAATCGATCACTATTATTTCTTTTCCCATAAAAAAACCGTGGCTAATAACGCCACGGCTTCTATTTTTTAACCATCAAAACTGAGTGATTATTTTTTTGCTGGGGCTTTACTGAACGCCGCTTTTAATGCTGCAACCATTTCGTCATTTTGTTTCTGCGTTAATGCAACGCCTTTTGTCGAAATAAACTGCAACGTACTACGGTTGTTTAAGTCGCCCACTTGCACTTTATAGTCTGCTTCAGGCACAGTTGGGTCATCAATGCCCAACGCTTGCCACTCAGAACTGCTTAAACCTTTATAAGTCACCATCACTGAACCTGTTGAACGCGTGCGGTCACCCACTTTCATCCCCACGCTTTCTAAAGTGTGTGGTAAGCGTTCCCATACAGCATCAAACGGTGCACGGACAACAATCAGCGGTAAGCCAGTATCATCACTGCCAGTTTGCACATCAATGATGCCATAGGCGTTTTGCAGGCTATTTTTATTTGAGGTATCACGTAACGCATACAAGTTGTCAGTTAATTCATTTAATAACAATTTGTTATAACGTTGAATTTCAACAACATCCGTAATAGTTTCATCACCTTGACGCATACCTAAGTTAGTCACCGTCAAGGCTATCATGCCATTTTCAGGTTTAACTGACACTTTATGACGACTTTCCATCGGAATGTTTTCGTCAGCACGCGTCCATTTTATCCAATCAGTTTCAATGGAGTGAGTACCGTCATCTTTCGATGAAACTGGAATGTTACGTTGCTCTAAAATCATCGTAACTTGTGACCATAAAGCACTATTTTCAGGTGTGTTTTCTAGCAACAAACGGCTTGCATCAGCGCTATTTTCCGTACGCGAACCAGCTAATTGCGAAATCGTCAGTACTGGTGGACGAATATCTAACGCTTTCCCAACTGGACCTGTTGAGGTCGTTTTTGGAATGTCGTATTCACCATTTTGTGCAGGCAATGTAATCCCTTGCGGCACATTTAATACTTTCAATGGCGCGGCGTTAAGGTATTCCTCATCACCACTGACCTGACGTTTATAGCGCTGATCGCTGGAGCAGGCTGCCAGTAACACCACAAGTGACAGGCCAGCAACCTTCATAACCTTCGATTTTTGCAATAATGTTGCCATTAAAATTCCCTAAATTTTACAGTAACCCAGCGAGTTTTAAAGCGTCCTCAACTTTTTGCTGGCCTGCCGCAGTTAACGGTGTCATTGGTAACCGTAATGTTCCATCGGCAATCAGACCTAAGCGATGACAACCCCATTTCGCTGGAATTGGATTCGGTTCAACAAATAACTGTTGGTGTAAGCCCATCAGTTTTTTATTTAATTCACGCGCCTCAGTATATTTGCCTGCAAGCGCTAAGTCACACATTTTTACCATCTGAGCCGCAGCAACGTTCGATGTCACTGAAATAACGCCCTTTCCGCCCAGTTGCATGAAATCAAGTGCGGTCGCATCGTCACCCGTTAATAGCACAAAATTATCATCAACCAGCTCTTTGATTTGATGAACACGTGCTAAGTTCCCTGTCGCTTCTTTAATTGCGACAATATTCGCCAATTTTGCTAAACGACCCACAGTTTCTGGCAGCATATCGCAACCTGTACGTGATGGTACATTATAGAGAATTTGTGGCAAGCTCGTGTTTTCTGAAATTGCTTTAAAGTGTTGATATAACCCTTCCTGTGAAGGCCTATTATAATAAGGTGTTACAGTCAGGCAAGCAACCACACCACTGTTTTCAAAATCATTTGTGAGTGAAATAGCTTCTGCAGTCGCATTTGCGCCCGCTCCTGCAATAATCGGGATACGACCATCAGCAAGCTCTAATGTTGCTTTCACAACATCCACGTGTTCTTTATGCGTTAAGGTTGCTGATTCACCAGTAGTACCAACAGAAACGATAGCCGTTGTGCCGCTTTCCACATGGTAATCGACCAATTTTTTTAAGCTAGCTTTATCTAAACGCCCCGCTGAATCCATTGGTGTGATAACTGCGACAATGCTTCCTGTTAAAAATTCTTTGTAGTTTGCGTTTCCATTAGCCATAGCGATACCCCTTAAATAATTGAACCTCCATGTTACGTTTTCATTTCCAAGAAGAAAACCACCCAACAGCAAGATTTTAATGAATTTTGTTAATGCCAACAGAGTTAACTTAAATAGAAGTAATAATTCACTGACTTTTCTCGCAAGAGTGAATGACGCCTCTTGGCAGATGTCACTTTTTATGGTTTCCTTACTCCCAGTGGCCGTCAGTTTTTATAGTCTCGTTTTAAGGCTATATTCTAATCAAATGTTTAACTGGCATAATCAAAAAAATAAGGAATAGACTTTGCCTAAGACTGAACAGCAATTTCTTGTCATTACTGCGCTGGGAACAGATCGTCCGGGCATCGTGAACACCATTACACGTATTGTCAGTGAGTGTGACTGTAATATTGAAGATAGTCGCTTAGCGATGTTTGGCAAGGAGTTCACTTTCATTATGATGTTATCTGGAAGTTGGAATGCAATTACCCTGCTTGAGGCAACCTTGCCTCCTAAGGGAGCTGAACTCGACTTGCTGATTGTCATGAAGCGAACTCAGAGTGTTCAAATAACTTATTATCCATCCACAGTTACTGTGAATGTCGTTGTCGATGATGCACCTCGAATTGTCGAGCAATTCACAAATTTATTTACAACTTCGCAATGTAATATCGCAGAACTTGTTTCTAAGACTCAACCAGCCAATAATAATATGCCTGCTCAACTGGAAATTCAGATTACTGCACATGACCCGTTGGACGATAATGGCATAATTATAAAGAATAAATTTCAACAACTATGTACAATGCTAAATGCCACAGGCAATATCAGTATTGTTAACAACCCCAATATGCAGAGTTAACGGAGATATATGTAATGAACCCATTGAAAGCCGGTGATAAGGCGCCACAATTTAGCCTTCCTGACCAAGATGGTGAGATCATCAATCTTTCTGATTACCAGGGTCAGCGCGTATTAGTTTACTTTTACCCAAAAGCGATGACTCCCGGCTGTACAGTTCAAGCGTGCGGCTTGCGTGATGAGATGGATACACTCAAAGCAAAAGGCGTCGAAGTGTTAGGGATTAGCACTGACAAACCAGAGAAACTGTCGCGTTTCGCTGAAAAAGAAATGTTGAATTTCACACTGTTATCCGATGAAGACCACCAAGTGTGCGAGCAATTTGGGGTTTGGGGCGAAAAACAATTTATGGGGAAAACCTACGATGGAATTCACCGTATTAGTTTCTTAGTCGACCCAACAGGGAAAATCGAGCACGTTTTTGATGATTTCAAAACCACTAACCACCATGAAATCGTTCTCGCGTACATCAACGCAAACGCATAATACTTTATAATTCAATAGTGCTGTATATCCCATACAGCACTATGATTGATTTCTTATTTAGCCTCTTCTACTGGCTCTTCTGGCCAAACATGGATTACTGCTTTAATTAAAGTCGCCAACGGGATTGCAAAGAAAACCCCCCAAAAGCCCCACAATCCGCCAAATACCACCACGGATAAAATAATCACCAATGGGTGTAAGTTAACAGCCTCTGAAAACAGTAATGGCACTACAACGTTGCTATCCAGCCCTTGAATGACCAAATAAACTAACATCAGATACCAAAATTCACTGCCAATCCCATATTGAAATAACGCGACAATAACCACAGGAATGGTGGCAGCAACTGCACCAATATAGGGTATGAGTACCGCGACACCGACTAGCACCGATAACAATACCGCATAGCGCAAGTCGAAATAGGCAAAACATAAATAGGTTGCGACACCGACAATCACCATTTCCGTCACTTTACCGCGTAGGTAATTGGTGATTTGCTCGTTCATTTCGACCCAAACTTTCCCGACTAATAACCGGTTTTTAGGTAGCAATTTTAAGAAACTGCGACTAATACGTTCTTTATCTTTTAGTAGAAAAAAGGTCATTAATGGCACTAACACTAAATACACCGCAAGGGAAAAAATGCCAATTAGTGATGCTACCGAAGCCTTAACCACGGAATCAGCAATCCCAGACATACGGCTACGTAAGTTATCAGCCATCATATCTATGATCCCAACATCGACTAATGCAGGGTATTGCTCAGGGAGTTTTTGAGCAAACTCATTGAAGCGGTTAACCATATTAGGGAGATCGGCTATCAAATTAATACCTTGCTGCCATGCCGTTGGCGCAATAATTAAAATAACCATGGCACTTATTCCTGCAAACAAGGTCAAAATAATGCTCACGGCAACTGCGCGGGATAACCCTGCGCGCTGTAGTATATTTGTTGGCCATTCAAGTAAATACGCCAAGGCAATTGCCACCAGCAATGGAGCCAGTATACTGCTGAAAAAGAAGATGATCACAAAACCTGAGACCAACAATGTAAACAGTGCCACGGCTTGTGGATCGGCAAAACGCCGACGGTACCATTGTAAAAACAATTCCAGCATGTGTTGCTCCCGAGGAATTAATGCGAAGGACAGTTCCTAAATTAACGAAAATTATACCGAATAACAGATTTTACGATAGCTTTTGCTATCATGTGTTTTAAACTTTTCGAGTTATTTGATGCCTTGTGTTTATGTACTCGAAATAAAGTTGGCACTTACCCTAAATTTTAAACGTTGTATGGGATACTCACGTTTCATGAAAAAAAAATTGAAATACCCATTATTGGCTTTCATGATCGCTGCACTCGTCAATGGTGCGGTTTTGCCTGCTTATAGTGCAATTGAAGATACCTTACCTGACATCGGTACCACTGCGGGTGGCACGCTTAGCATTAACCAAGAAATTATTATGGGTGATGCCATTACCCGGCAAATTCGCGCCAGCACACCACTAATTTACGATCCCTTGTTAACTCAGTATGTTAACAAGATTGGCATGCGTTTAGTGAAGAATGCTGACTCAGTTAAAACCCCGTTTAAGTTTTATTTAGTCAATAACCCAAATATTAACGCCTATGCTTATTTTGGCGGCAATGTGGTGCTGCACTCCGCTTTATTCCGTTATAGCCAAAATGAAAGCCAGCTCGCTTCTGTTATGGCTCACGAAATTTCTCACGTCACGCAAAGGCACCTTGCGCGAATGATGGAAGACCAAAAAAGCACCACGCCGTTAGCCATTGCAGGGACAATTGGCTCACTCCTTTTAGTCATGGCCAATCCACAAGCGGGTTTTGCTGCACTAACAGGTACGATGGCGGGTGTGCAACAAGGTAGGATTAGTTTCACACAAGCGAATGAGCAAGAAGCAGATCGTATTGGCCTGCAAACATTGCGCCGTTCGGGTTTTGATCCTCATGCGATGGCGGATTTTATGCAAACCATGGCAGATCAAACGCGCTATATGTCTAAACCGCCTGAAATCTTGTTAACGCACCCCCTTCCCGACAGCCGTTTAGCGGATGCACGTAACCGTTCAAGTCAGTTACCCAAAGCCAGTGTGCCTTCATCATTAGATTTTATGTTAGCCCGTGTCCGTATTTTAGCCATGTATGGCACAGAGCAAAAGCATGCCCTTGACCAGATCATCGAAAATTACGAGAAAGGTTCGCAAAACGAACAGCTTGCTGCGCAATATGGTAAAGCCCTGATCCTTTCACAGGATAAAAAATACGCAGATGCAGGTAAAATTCTCACTGAATTATTAAATAAACAGCCCGATAATCCGTGGTTTATCGATAGCATGACAGATGTTGATATCGAGCAAAATCAAGCAACTAAAGCCATCACACGCCTGCAAGGTGCACTCAAAAAATCACCGAAAAACACGGTGTTTATTGTTAACTTAGCGAACGCGTTAATCAACAACCATCAGTATAAAGAAGCGACCACGTTACTGAACAAATACACTTTTGATTATCCTGATGACCCAATTGGTTGGGATTTGTTGGCTGAAGCATCAGCAAAACAAGGCAATCGCCCCGAAGAACTCGCGGCTTATGCAGAAGGCCTCGCACTACGCGGTGGTTATGACACAGCAATCAATTATTTAAGTGATGCCAGCCGCCAAAGCCGTTTAGGCAGTTATGAACAACAACGCTACGATGCACGTATCGATGCATTGAGAAAACTACAATTACGTGATGAAAATGCAAAACCGTAAGGACTCAAAATGACGAATTCAATTAAGATTTACCATAACCCGCGTTGCTCTAAAAGCCGTGAAACCTTAGCGCTTTTAGAAGAAAAAGGGATCGCACCAACGGTGGTTGAATATTTAAAAACAGCACCGACTGCTGCTGAGATTAAAAAATTATTGAAAATGCTAGGTTTTAAAGATGCTCGTCAATTAATGCGCACAAAAGAAGACTTATACAAAGAGTTGAATTTGAGTGATGACAGCTTAACGCAAGATCAACTCATTAAAGCGATGCATGAGAACCCTAAATTGATTGAACGCCCTATTGTGGTTAATGGTGATAAAGCCCGTTTAGGTCGTCCACCTGAGCAAGTGTTGGAGATTTTGTAAAAATCCCTCTTAATAAGCAAAAACCAGTCTCACTGAAAAATTAAGACTGGTTTTTTGTTATTTCTGACCTTTATATTCCATATAGCTCAGTATGGTTAAAAAAAAGCAGTGGGGAAGCCCACTATATTTGAAATTATTATTGCTTCAATAAAATCACTTTTACCATAAGAAGATTTACCAACCTTATAGAGTATATTTAATTGGTTAATTAATTGGCTTATGACTATAACGCCAAAAAATAACAAATAAACTTAAATAAAAATAGATAAAGTACAACAAAATTTTCATTTGTTCATTATCTCCTTTTAAGTTGTCATCTATATTTTTCTTCGTTAATTCTGATGATATAGCACCCGTAGCACTACCAATAATATTAGGGTACTTAGATTGTTTTGGAGGAGCAGATATGGATGGCATATGTGTTAAAATCGTTCTTTCAACCCACTAGACCATATATTCATTTTTTATCTAATAAAATAAAACCTGCATATTCCCTTTCGTTTATGATTGAGTTTCCTAACTTTATTTTATCGTAAAGAAAAATCTAAAATACTCTTTTTTTATAGTCAACTAACCATATCTTTTATATTTATTATTTTAAATACCTTTGCCATTCAAGTTTAAGGCTATATTAATAATTAAGGTAGTAATAATACTATAGATTTAGAATATCTTTAACAAACGGAATGGTGAGTTTGCGTTGGGCAACAATCGAGGCGTGATCTAACTTGTTGAGAATATCAAACAACGTACCCATTTTTCTGTCGAGGCGTTTAAGCACAAAACGGCATACATCTTCAGGCAATTCAAAACCCCGCATGCGAGCACGTAATTGTAAGGCGTAGATTTTATCTTCATCACTTAATGGATGTAGTTTGTAAATCTGCCCCCAGTCGAGACGGGAAGCTAAATCAGGCAGTTTAAGGTCAATTTGACGAGGTGGACGATCACTGGTGATCAACAAGCAGGTACGGCCAATTTCGAGAATACGATTATATAAATTGAACATCGCCATTTCCCATTCCTCATCCCCAGCTATGCATTGAATATTATCAATACACACCAGTGATAGGTTTTCCATACCTTCAAGGACATCAGGCACAAAATAGGCACGTTTATCTAAAGGAACATACCCAACAGCAACGCCTTGCTCTGAAAGCTCTGCGCACGCAGCATGGAGTAAATGGCTTTTTCCGCCACCTTCACGTGACCAATAATAAATATAGCTACCATGTGCTTGATTGATTGCAGATTTTATAGCAGACAGCAACGCTTCATTTTCCCCTGCATAAAAGCTGGCAAAGGTTTCATCATCGGGTAGATAAAGTGGTAGTGAAAGCTGTGATGGTGTGTTCAGAATCGCCTCTGGCTGTACAAATCAATTTTCGCTAAACAGTTTACCACAAAAAACGCGGGTAGATGAACAAGATCCCTTTCAATTGCCGCTGCTTTAACCACAGCAGCAATTGTCATAAATTAAAAAATGTGATTACTTATCGTTATTTAGCTCTTTAACTTCACTGTTTACAAACTGTTTTTCAGGACGAACAAAGGTAATAAAACGGAACAGTAATGCCATAAAGATCCCGACAATAGTCGCTAATGCCATCCCTTTTAGTTCAGCTTGGCCAATGTGAATAACCGCGCCACTCACCCCGATAATCAAGATCACAGAGGTTAAAATTAAGTTTTGAGGCTTATTATAATCAACCTTCGAATCAATCAGAACGCGAATACCTGACGCACCAATAACTCCGTACAGTAATAATGAAACGCCCCCCATCACAGGTACAGGCACTAATTGGATTGCAGCGGCTAATTTACCAATGCACGATAACAAAATAGCGATAATCGCTGCCCCACCGATGACCCAAGTACTGTAAACCTTGGTAATTGCCATCACACCGATATTTTCACCATACGTGGTGTTTGGCGTTGAACCAAAGAAACCAGATAACACGGTTGAAAAACCGTTAGCAAACATCGAGCGGTGTAAACCTGGGGATTTCATCAAATCCCGTTCAACGATATTGGCCGTAACCACTAAGTGGCCTACGTGTTCTGCGATAACGACTAACGCGGCAGGTAAAATAGTGAGGATAGCAAACCACTCAAAACGTGGAGTATAGAATGTTGGGATTGCAAACCAAGGCGCTTCAATCACTGGGGTAAAATCCACAACCCCCATAAAGTATGACAACGCATAACCCGTTAAAAAACCGATTAAAATAGGGATAATCGATAAGAAACCACGGAACATGACCGCACATAAAATAGTCACCGATAACGTGGTTAATGAAATGATTAAAGTGTTAGTATCAACCGCCGCGCCATCTTTTGGCAGTAAACCTGCCATACCTGCCGCCGTTTGGGCGAGTTCTAAGCCGATAACAGCAACAATTGCTCCCATCGCCGCTGGCGGGAACATCACATTGATCCAGCTCCTTCCTGCCACTTTGACGATTAACGCCACAAGGCAAAACAATACACCACAAATAATAAAACCACCCAATGCCAGTTCATAACCCAATGGCAATAGAATTAACACTGGTGAAATAAAGGCAAAACTTGAGCCTAAATAAGCAGGGATCTGACCTTTACAGATAAACAAGTAGATTAATGTACCAATTCCGTTAAACAGCAAGATAGTTGCTGGGTTTACACCAAACAGAATAGGTACGACAACGGTTGCGCCAAACATCGCAAAAAGATGCTGAAAACTCAGTGGAATAGTTTGTAGTAATGGTGGTCTTTCTTCAACACCAATAGTGCGACGTGTCATTTGAGCTTATCCCCTTTTAGCTATGATTTATGCAAGTGGCCGAAGACTTGCAAACATTGATTTCATTTAATAAATCAAAAAAAAGCCGACTTCTCAGTCGGCTCATTTTTATTTAGTACCAAATATCTTATCGCCCGCATCACCGAGGCCTGGAACAATGTAACCTTCTTCATTGAGATGCTGGTCAATGGAAGCGGTATACAGCTCAACATCTGGGTGGACTTTTTCTAATGCTTTGATCCCTTCAGGTGCAGCAACTAAGACTAAAACCTTAATTGACTTACATCCTTCTTTTTTCAGTAAATCGATAGTCGCGATCATCGAACCGCCCGTTGCCAACATAGGGTCAACAACTAACGCCATACGCTCATTGATATCTGAAGTCAATTTTTGGAAATAAGGGACAGGCTGCAGTGTTTCTTCATCACGGTACACACCAACCACACTGATACGTGCGCTAGGAATGCTTTCCAATACACCATTCATCATACCAATACCTGCGCGGAGGATTGGGACTACAGTGATTTTCTTACCTTTAATTTGTTCTATTTCGACAGGACCACACCAACCATCAATAGTCACTTTTTCAGTTTCTAGGTCAGCGGTTGCTTCATAAGTCAGTAGGCTACCAACCTCTGAGGCCAGTTCACGAAAGCGTTTGGTGCTTATATCATGATCTCGCATCAGGCCAAGTTTATGTTTAACGAGAGGGTGTTTTACCTCAACGATCTTCATGGGTTTCTCCTACTATTTTAGACGCTGGCGGACAAAAAAATCGCGGGATTATAACTCTTTTAACCATGAATGCCACTAGATTACGTTTGATTTTGGTCAAAACAGCAACGATTAGGCAAACTTTTTTAAAATAGTATACCCCATATCGGTTAAGTTGCATGTTGATGATCTCCTGAATTTATTTTTTTGCCAATATTTAAATATTGGGCATATTTCACCTTGTGAACAGGCTCACTTTCTGCCATTTTCAGCCATAATAATTTTCATTCACAAAGCTATCGCAAACGTTTGCTTAGCCTGTTAGAATACTGCCCATGATGTTATTTTTCTCAAAAATGTAATTGCCTTGGGGGCCGTAGTGACTGATAAAACCTCTCTCAGCTATAAAGATGCCGGTGTCGATATTGATGCAGGTAACGCACTGGTTGAACGTATTAAAGGTGTCGTAAAAGAAACGCGTCGTCCCGAAGTGATGGGGGGTCTTGGTGGGTTCGGTGCATTATGTTCCCTGCCACAAAAATACCGCGAGCCCGTACTTGTTTCAGGTACCGACGGCGTTGGGACAAAATTACGTCTGGCAATGGATTTAAAACGCCATGATTCAATCGGGATTGACCTTGTTGCCATGTGCGTTAATGACCTTATCGTTCAAGGCGCTGAGCCATTATTCTTCCTTGATTACTACGCGACAGGTAAATTAGACGTTGATACCGCTGCCAGCGTCATCACGGGAATTGCCGATGGCTGTAAACAATCTGGCTGCGCATTAGTGGGTGGTGAAACCGCTGAAATGCCAGGAATGTACCATGGTGAAGACTATGACGTTGCAGGCTTTTGCGTCGGTGTGGTTGAGCGCTCTGAAATCATTGATGGCAGCAAAGTCAGCGCAGGTGATGCGCTAATCGCCCTCGCCTCAAGTGGCCCTCACTCAAACGGCTATTCATTAGTGCGTAAAATTTTAGAAGTCAGCAAAACGAACCCCGAAACTGAACAATTAGATGGCAAATCATTGGCTGACCATTTATTAGAACCTACACGTATTTATGTGAAAAACGTGTTAGAGCTGATTGCGAAGAATGACATTCATGCGATCGCACACATTACAGGCGGCGGTTTCTGGGAAAATATCCCACGCGTTCTACCGGATAATACCCAAGCGATTATTGATGGTAGTAGCTGGCAATGGCCTTCAGTTTTTAGTTGGCTACAAAACGCGGGTGATGTCAGTACCCATGAAATGTACCGCACCTTTAACTGCGGTGTTGGCATCATCATTGCCCTGCCACAAAGTGAAGTCAATACCGCATTAGCGTTATTAACATCACTGGGTGAAAACGCATGGCAAATTGGTTCAATCGGCCAATTACCTGCGGGTGAAGAGCAGGTTGTGATCCGCTAATGAAAAAAATCGTTGTCCTCATTTCTGGCAGTGGCAGTAACTTACAATCGATCATCGAAGGTTGCCAGTCAGGCACAATAAAGGGTCGCATTGTGGCCGTAGTGAGCAACCAAAACACGGCTTATGGACTAGTGCGGGCACAGCAGGCAGGGATCCCTGCCGCTTGCCTTGATGCAAAAGCGTATAGCAATCGCCAAGCCTATGATGCCGCTTTATTAGCGCTTATTGAACAATACCAACCAGACTTGGTAGTCTTAGCTGGGTTTATGCGTATTTTATCCCCTGATTTTGTCACTCATTTCACAGGGAAATTACTCAATATTCACCCTTCTTTATTGCCTAAATACCCTGGGCTACATACTCATCGTAAGGCTTTGGAAAATGGTGATAAAGAACATGGTACTTCCGTTCATTTTGTCACTGAGGAATTAGACGGTGGCCCTGTGATATTACAGGCTAAAGTTCCTATTTTCCCTGAAGATACCGAAGCAGACCTCATTGAACGAGTAAAAACGCAAGAACATACTATTTACCCTCTGGTTGTACAATGGTTTAGTGATAACCGCTTGACCATGGTTGAAGGTAAAGCCGTATTAGATGGTAAAGTGCTCCCTCAACGGGGTTATGCTAATGAGTAGTTTATTTTCTGTATAAATAACGATTCAAAGGGTGGAATTTCCACCCTTTTTGTTGCACTAAAATTGGCGAATATACAATCTGTCAATTGATTGTTTTTTCAGCGATTAACCACTTAGTTCTGCATAAAGTGAACTATTCTTCAACAAGGGGATGATCTCTCTGTGTTATGTCATTATTTTATCCCAAATAAGTGGTATCCTTATTTAAGCAAAAAATGTTTTTTCATAACCAATAGAGGTGTTTTATGACTACCGGGCAAGTTCATCCGTTTAGGTTGCGCCCACTTGAACGTGAAGATTTAGCGTTTATTCATCAACTTGATAACAACGCCAGTGTGATGCGCTACTGGTTTGAAGAGCCTTACGAGGCCTTTGTTGAGCTAAGTGATCTTTACGACAAACATATTCATGACCAATCCGAACGCCGTTTTATCGTGGAAAATGATAGCGAAAAAGTCGGGTTAGTTGAATTGGTTGAAATTGATTATGTTCACCGCCGTTCTGAGTTCCAAATTATCATTGCACCGCACCACCAAGGCCATGGCTATGCGAGCCGTGCAGCAAGGCTGGCAATGGACTATGCTTTCTCTGTATTAAATTTGTATAAGCTTTATCTCATTGTTGATAAAGAAAATGTCAAAGCGATCCACATTTATAATAAACTTGGCTTCCATACTGAAGGTGAATTGATTGATGAGTTTTTCGTGAATGGTCGCTACCATACGGCTATCCGTATGTGCGTTTTCCAACAGCAATATTTTGCAATGAAACAGCAATCAGAGAACCCTGAAAGCGTCATCGCACAAGATAAAGCAATTAAGCATCACATTTAGTTAACTGGCTGATACAATCGCCATTAAGTAACAAGCGTCTAATACGGAGTCAGAATGTCCCAAGAACGTCTCTATCATGAAAAAGAGCTAAGCTGGCTGTCTTTTAACGAGCGCGTTTTGCAAGAAGCCGCCGATAAGCGTAACCCGTTAATTGAGCGAATGCGTTTTTTGGGCATTTATTCCAATAACTTAGACGAGTTCTATAAAGTGCGCTTCGCCGACGTGAAGCGCCGTATTTTAATTAATGAAGAACGTGGCTCTGCCAGTGGCTCTCGCCATTTACTTAAGCGCATTCAAGCAAAAGTCGCCAAACAAGAACAAGAGTTTGACGTTTTATATAATGATTTATTGCTTGAAATGGCCCGTAACCAAATCTTCCTGATTAATGAGCGACAGATTTCCCCACGCCAACAAATTTGGTTGCGCCAATATTTTCGCCAAAATCTGCGCCAACATATTACACCGATTTTAATCAACCCAGACACAGATTTAGTTGAATTTTTAAAAGATGACTATACCTATCTTGCGGTTGAGATAATTAATGGCAATGACATTCAATATGCACTGCTAGAAATTCCATCGGATAAAGTCCCGCGTTTTGTTAATCTCCCCCCAGAGATGCCAAAGCGCCGTAAATCCATGATTTTAATTGATAACATTCTTCGTTATACGTTAGACGAAATTTTCAAAGGCTTTTTCGATTACGACGAACTTAACGCGTATTCCATGAAAATGACTCGTGACGCCGAGTATGATATCGCTACCGAAATGGAGTCCAGCTTGCTGGAAATCATGTCGTCGACGTTAAAACAGCGCTTAACCGCAGAGCCTGTGCGTTTTGTTTATCAACGGGATATGCCTGATGAAATGGTCGCCTTGTTGCGGGAAAAACTGGGATTATCCAACGATGACTCCGTCATTGCGGGTGGCCGTTATCATAACTTCAAAGACTTTATTAATTTCCCCAATGAAGGAAATAAAAATCTATTAAACAAACCATTGCCTCGCTTGCGCCACCGCTGGTTTGATAATTTCCGTAACGGTTTTGATGCCATTCGGGAACGCGATGTGTTGCTGTATTACCCGTATTATACCTTTGAGCATACCTTGGAGTTATTGCGCCAAGCCTCATTCGACCCAAATGTGATATCCATTAAAATCAATATTTATCGTGTCGCAAAAGATTCACGCATCATCGATTCCGTGATCCACGCGGCACACAACGGCAAAAAAGTCACTGTGGTCGTTGAATTACAAGCACGTTTTGATGAAGCAGCGAACATCCATTGGGCTAAACGATTAACAGAAGCGGGTGTGCATGTTATTTTCTCCGCGCCAGGTCTGAAAATTCATGCCAAGTTATTTATCATCTCCCGTATGGAAGAAGGCCAAATTGTCCGTTATGCCCACATTGGGACTGGAAACTTTAACGAAAAAACGGCACGGTTGTATACCGACTATTCCTTACTAACGGCTAACGAGCAAATCACCAATGAAGTGCGCCGCGTATTTAGCTTTATTGAAAACCCATATCGCCCTGTCACCTTCGATAATTTGATGGTTTCACCACAAAATACACGGACAAAGTTAACTGCGCTAATTGACCAAGAAATTACCAACGCTCTGGAAGGTCTACCAAGTGGAATTACATTAAAAATTAATAACTTGGTTGATAAAGAACTGACTGATAAGCTCTATGACGCCTCTAATGCAGGGGTGAAAATTCGTTTATTAGTTCGTGGGATGTGTTCGCTAGTGGCTGGCCAAGCGGGTTACAGTGAAAACATTCAAGTCACCAGCATTGTTGACCGCTTTTTGGAGCATGACCGCGTCTATGTGTTTGCCAACGCAGGAGATGAAAAAGTCTTTATTTCTTCAGCTGATTGGATGACTCGAAATATTGACTACCGAATTGAAGTCGCGGTTCAATTAGTCGATCCCCTTTTAAAACAACGGGTTTTGGATATTCTGGAATTACAATTCAGTGATACTGTAAAAGCGCGTTATGTTGACAAAGATTTAAGTAATCATTATGTTCCCCGCGGCAACAAGCGAAAAATTCGTTCTCAGCTTGCCATTTATGAACATTTGAAATCACTTGAAACGCCAGATACCCGAGCTTGATACTATGCCAATAACAACATCATCAGCACCAAGACCCCAAGAAATTGCGGCCATTGACCTAGGTTCAAATAGCTTTCATATGGTGATTGCGCGCGTTGTCAATGGTGCGCTTCAAGTACTTACCCGCCTAAAAAAACGTGTTCACCTTGCTGATGGACTGAGCGATACCAATGAATTAAGTGAAGAAGCGATGGAACGCGGGCTTTCTTGTTTAGCACTATTCGCCGAACGCCTGCAAGGCTTTTCCCCCGATAACGTCTGCATTGTGGGCACCCATTCCTTACGTGTCGCCACCAATGTGAAAAATTTTTTGCAACGCGCAAAAGAGATCATACCCTATCCTATTGAAATTATTTCAGGGCAAGAAGAAGCCCGTTTAATTTTTATGGGTGTCGAACATACCCAGCCAGAAAAAGGCCGTAAACTGGTTTTAGACATTGGTGGTGGTTCGACCGAAATTGTTATCGGTGAAAAATTTGAACCCTTATTGATTGAAAGCCGCCGAATGGGCTGTGTCAGCTTTGCAAAAAACTATTTTCATAATGAAACTATCACACCTGAATTTTTTAACCGTGCTTACCTTGCGGCTTGTTTAAAATTAGAAAGCACTGCCATTCTATTTAAAAAATACACATGGGATGTCGCAATGGGGGCGTCGGGGACCATTAAAGCAGCACACGGGGTTTTAGTGGAACTTGGTTACAAAGACGGCATGATTACCCGTGAACGCCTTACTGAAATAAAAAATATGGCGTTGAAATATAAAACTTTTTCTTCTCTGGATATTCCTGGACTGTCCAATGAACGCAAACAGGTTTTTGTTCCTGGCTTAGCGATTTTACTGGCGGTTTTTGACTCATTAGAGATTAAAGAATTACGATTATCGGATGGCGCACTGCGCGAAGGGGTTTTATATGAAATGGAGGGCCGTTTTCGCCACCAAGATATTCGCCAACGTACTGCTTTAAGCCTTGCTGAGCACTACAATATTGATAGAGAACAAGCAAAACGGGTGTTGAAAACCATGGAAGAACTTTATTACCAATGGGGTCAACAAAATCCTAAACAAATCAATCCACAATTAGAGTCTATTTTAATTTGGGCAGTGATGCTTCATGAAGTTGGATTAAGCATTAACCATAGTGGCATGCATCGCCACTCCGCTTATATTTTGCAAAATACCAATTTGCCTGGCTTTAACCAAGAACAACAACTGTTGTTAGCTACGCTAGTGAGAAATCATCGCCGAGCCATAAAATACGATGATATTCCTAAGTTTAACCTATTTAAACGCAAACAGTTTATGCCGTTAATTCAAATTTTGCGGCTCGCTATTTTATTAAATAATCAACGTCAATCCACCACCATTCCATCATCTTTGCGCATCGAAACAGACGATGGATATTGGACACTTTATTTACCTGCAGAATATCTTGAGCAAAATGCCTTGATGTTATTGGATTTAGAAAAAGAAAGTGCTTATTGGGAAGATGTTCCTGGTTGGTCATTAAGTATATGCGCGGAGAATAAATAACTTTCAGCCATTATTGTGGTGATTTCTTCTTGTTTTTTTCACGCTAAACGCGGAAATCACTGCCTGTTTGGTGCGACTATTTGATATATTATTCAAATGGGCGACAATAATGATAATAAATTTCGTCCGCTCACAGACGAATTAATAAAACGCGCTTCGGCGCGGCTATTGTTTTAAGGATTAAAATGTCACAATCTGCTTTCTCAAACGATGTGGGGCCAATAGTTAACCCGCACTCACAAAAGCTGGCACACATTCGCCAGCAGATCCTGACGCTTTTTTTAGATGACGAGGAATTCGTCCACGCACTTGTTGAAAATGATCAACACGTCAGTATTGATGACAAAGCAATTAGTGAAAAAATCAGTACTGTTAAAGAATTACTTCTCGATTTACACACCGCGGATATCGCCGATATTTTAGAAATGTTACCCTACGATGAACGTCTCGCCTTATGGCGTTTAGTCGATAATAACGAGCGCGGTGAAGTACTCGTCGAGGCCTCTGTCTCTGTATGGGACAGCCTGATTAAAGACATGTCGGATAGAGAATTGCTACGCGCGGTTGCTAGCTTACATGTGGATGAACAAGCCTACATTGCCGAACATCTTCCGCGCGACACCATGCGCCGCCTGTTAACCTATTTAGAACCAAGCCTACGCAGCCGTATTCGCGAAGTTTTACAATACGCAAAAGACAGTGTCGGCCAAATGATGGATTTCGAATTCGTCACCGTTCGTCCAAACGTAGCCTTAAAAACAGTACAACGTTACTTACGCCAACGCGGCAAAATTCCAGAAGCCACCGATAAAATTTTCGTAGTAGATAACAACAATTATCTGCAAGGGGAATTACCTCTAACCACCATTTTGACACAATCACCCGATAAAATCGTCGCCGACGTCATGAAAACGGATACGGTTACCTTCCTGCCTGATGAAAAAGGGGAAGACGCAGCGAGCGCGTTCGAACGGTATGACTTAATTTCTGCTGCCGTTGTGGACAGCAATGGCTTACTGATGGGTCGTCTGACGGTTGAAGACATCGTTGATAATATTAGCGAAGAAAATGATAACAGCATCCGTCGTATGGGGGGGTTAAGCCCTGAAGAAGACGTCTTTGCACCTGTAGGCCAAGCGGTTAAAACCCGTTGGACATGGCTGGCCATCAACTTGTGTACTGCTTTCGTCGCATCCCGTGTGATTGGTGTGTTTGAAGACACCATCTCTCAGCTGGTTGCTCTCGCCACTTTGATGCCTATTGTGGCTGGGATTGGCGGAAATACAGGGAACCAAACTATCACCATGATCGTGCGTGCGATCGCACTCCACCAGATCCAAAGTGGTAGCTTTTCCTTCTTAATGCTCAGGGAGCTGGGTGTCGCCTTTATCAACGGTATTGTCTGGGGCGGTATCATGGGGGTAGTCACCTATTTCCTCTATGGCGATCTTGCCATGGGTGCAGTGATGACGCTTGCAATGGTACTAAACCTATTGATGGCGGCAATAATGGGTGTGCTTATCCCACTTATTATGATCAAAATGGGGAAAGACCCTGCTATTGGCTCTAGCGTAATGATTACAGCTATCACCGATACTGGCGGCTTCTTTATTTTCCTCGGCCTCGCTACCCTATTCTTAGTATAATCTTTGTTCGTGCATGTTCAGCGAGAGCGTTGAGCATGCACGATTTATAAAACTCCGCCATTTCCAATAAAAACCACACAAATATTTCAAACTTAACGTAGAAAACTCATTGCATTGCAAAGTATTTATTATTTTATTAGCAAGTTCATCTATTATATAGATTAAAATTACCATTCAAATAATTATATTTAGTGTTTATTTCATTACATTAAATAGTAAGAAATTATTAAATTAATCATAATTAACTAAATATATTACTATTTTAAATATACGATATTCTGCAAAATGCAGATTATTAACATCATATAAGGTTATTTAAAGCCGCATTAGATATTAAACCCTAACAAAGAAAACTAATAAGAATGTTATGCTTGTTTTTGGTGTTGCGGTTTACAGAATATAGAATTTCCTGCTATAAATAAGGCATGCAAAAAGATACTGTGTATTGAACTACGTTATACCCATCCAACGTTTTCGACCTCTTATCTGCACCCAATAAATATGATTGGCTCATTATTTTGAGTAAATGCTTGTTACCCTGAATTTATATCATCGTGAATATTTTCAGGTATTTTAGAAGGATAGTATTATGACATCGCAAACAACCAGCCAGCCCTCGGCACGACCGTTGGGCAAAGAAGATTATAAAACCTTAGGCTTGTCCTCTTTAGGCGGTACACTGGAATTTTATGATTTCGTTATTTTCGTCTTCTACGCGAAAATTATTTCTCAGCTCTTTTTCCCTGGGGATAATGAATTTCTCGCGCTAATGGCGACACTTGGCTTGTTTGCAGCGGGTTACCTTGCTCGCCCACTTGGCGGTATTATTATGGCTCACTTTGGTGACAAAATTGGCCGTAAAAAAATGTTCACCTTGAGTATTTTCTTGATGGCATTTCCAACATTCGTGATTGGTTTCTTGCCAACATTTGAAACCATTGGTGCCGCAGCGCCACTGTTATTATTGTTAATGCGCATCATGCAAGGTGCCGCTATCGGTGGTGAAATGCCAGGGGCATGGGTATTTATCGCGGAGCATACGCCAAAACAGCGTTACGGCTTAGGTGTTGGCACATTAACGTCAGGGATCACTGGTGGTATCTTATTAGGTTCCATCGTGGCTATCATTATCGAGCGCACTTACACGACTGCTGAAGTCCATGACTTCGCATGGCGTATTCCGTTTATCTTGGGCGGTATCTTTGGCTTTATCTCTGTGTATTTACGTCGTTTCTTGCAAGAAACGCCTATTTTTAGGGAGTTAGCTGCGAAGAAAGCGTTATCTCAAGAATTACCTGTAAAAACGGTCATTAAATCCCATAAGCAAGCCTGTATGATCACTGCAGCGCTGACATGGTCATTATCAACGGCGATTGTTGTGACGATTTTGATGACACCTGATGTGGTTTTAAAAGGCATCTACAATATTGACCGTAATATTGCGTTACAAGCCAACTGTGCTGCCACATTAACCCTGACGTTAGGCTGTATTTTTTGGGGCTGGTTAGGGGATAAAACAGGTACTCGTACTTCTATGACCTTGTCATGGGGCGGATTAGCAGTCACAGCGATTTATTTCTATTCGTCTTTATCAACGGATATTGCCGCCAACACCTTAATTTTTAACTATGGCTTGATGGGCTTCTTTGTCGGTGCGATTGCAACAACGCCAATTATCAGCACGCGTGCATTCCCACCTGAAATTCGTTATTCAGGTTTATCATTCGCTTATAACGTTGCCTACGCCATCTTTGGTGGTTTAACACCAATTTTAACAGGCGCATGGTTGCAACAATCTCACATGGCGCCTGCGTATTATGTGGCAGGCGTGTCATTGTTAGCCGTTGCCGTTGCCTTCATTCCTCTTTCTTGGAAGGGGTGGACGGTCAATAACAATAAAAATGATGAGCGTGTACCTGTCTTAAATTCCGAAGCAACAAATTAATAAAATATAAACTTAAATGGCCCCTCATATTCTTAATAAACAGGGGCCTCTTTATGCTAACTCCTCTGACCGTAAAAAAGCTTATCTAGTGATCTTACAAAATTATGTTGATCTTGAGCGATAACTGTATCACCGCTAGCAATGCTACTCATTAGTGAAATAATTTCATCTAGATATACTCGAGTATCATCTTTACTTAATTCTTTCTTATTATGATTGAATTCGCTTCTCTTGATCAGACTATCTAGATAGCCCTGTCGTTGTTCGTACTCTTTATTTTTTGCAATAAACAATTCTGTATCTAGCGTATTTGCACCTTCATTGTTTATCTTCTTAGATAAGCCTTTTATCTCAGTCTTTAATTGCATGACCTCACTCAATAATGCCTCTAAATGATTATGGCCTTTATATGGTATATTAGATGTAAGTCCCTTCACTTCATTCTCAATATATATTATATCTGCAATCAATTGATCTGAAGCCTTTTTCAGTTGCTTATTACTTTTAATTATCAATAATAAACGCTCTTTCTCATATGGTTCCATTATAGATATTGGTGCATATCTGTTATTGGTTATTTTTGTATAATCCTCAACTAATGACGTTTTATTATCTGAAAAATCAAAATATAAATCGTGTTTAGTTCTTTCTTTATCGTATGCACAGCAAACTTGATTTCGAATTACCCTGATAAAATCTTTTGCATGAAGCAAGGTGAACTTAAAGTTATTTAAATTACCGCAATAGTCTTTTTTGATATCAAAAATCAAATCATAATAATCTGAGTTATTTTTATATTTAACATCCCCCTGTGCGCCTAACACTGAGAAATTCGCCAAATATCCATCTACTCTTAACGCGTAAGATGCTAGCTTATCTTCAAGAAGATTAATTTTTCCATCGAGATTTAATAACTTATTTTCTATTTCCATAAGTTTATTAATATAATTTTTTCTTTTCGAATCGACTGAATAGTTCATAAATTTAACCTTGTTATTCGTTACCCATTAGCCTTCTTCCATCCAAAACAGAGGCTACTATCAATGAATTACTAAAATATCAATGCCATAAATAGCATACCAAAACATCCATTACATAATTAATGGCTATATTATTATTTTAAGTAACCGTTTGAATTTGCATCTCTGTATTATCGGTAACATTTTTTTCAGTTATTTTCCATTTTAATAAGTTAGTTTTATACGTAAAACCTAACAATGGTACATATCGACCAGCACTTAAACTTTATGCGTTTTAAACCGCATAAACTAATTTTTTATTTATATAATTCTGAATAATTCATTTTTAAATGACGTTGAAAAAACCATAACCGACGGAATATAAAAACAAAAAAACAGTACTCACCTCGGCTTGGAGATATTCCGAAATGTATCATCCTTCCTTTGCATCAAACCACTAGTTAGTGGTACGTACATAAATTGACACTTATTCATAATTCCTCCATTTTTCTTTGTGCCTATCAGGCTAAACTATTAGTATGTGTAACTGACTCTTTTCAGTTAGTTTTTTGCCTCACAGCCAGACTAATTTTATCCACTCTTTTGAGTTAAGCGAATGACCAAAAATGAATAAGCAAAATCGCCGCAAATCTTTTACTCGCTCTGCTATTTTTGTTGCCATCATTGTGGCCGCTGGAGCGACTTGGTATTTTTACAATCAAGAAAAAACCGCAGATACGCCTAACTCAAGCGCGGTTGCCAAACCCAATTCACAACGCAGTGCAATGGGCCGCCCTCCTCGCGTTTTAGCACCAGTACAATTTGCTGTCGCTGAACAAAAAGTGGTTCCACGGTTTTTATCGGGCTTAGGAACGGTCCAAGCCGCTAATGTGGTGACAGTAACCAGTCGCGTTGAAGGGCAATTGATGAAGCTCTATTTTACTGAAGGGCAATACGTCAATGCAGGGGATTTGCTCGCACAAATCGACCCTCGCCCATTTGAGGTACAATTAGCCCAAGCTGAAGGCCAGCTCGCAAAAGACAAGGCAACACTCGCCAATGCTCAACTGGATTTAGCCCGTTACCAAAAATTAGCGGGTACAAAAGTCATTTCACAACAAGAACTGGATAACCAACGTGCATTAGTATTACAAGCTCAAGGCAGTATTAAAGTCGATCAAGCCGCTGTCGACAGTGCTAAGTTGCAATTAACTTACAGCAAAATCACAGCCCCTATTTCTGGACGTGTAGGTTTAAAACAAGTCGATGTGGGTAATTTTGTCTCGTCGGGAACATCAACACCGATTGTTGTGATCACCCAAACGCAGCCCGCAGATGTATTGTTTGCCTTACCTGAAGGGGATATCCCCGCAATCCAGCAAGCCCAAGCGAACAGTAAAAATGTCCTGATTGAAGCTTGGGATCGTAATAACATTGCCCTGATTGCTCGTGGCGAACTGCTCAGTACCGATAACCAAATTGATGCGGCAACAGGCACATTGAAAATTAAAGCACGCTTCACCAATGAGGAACAAAAATTGTTCCCGAACCAATTTGTGAATGTGAAGATGCAAGTCGAAACCCTACAAGATGCTGTAGTTATCCCCACCGCAGCCTTACAAATGGGTAATGAAGGCCATTATGTCTGGGTTCTCAGTGAAGATAACAAAGTGAGCAAGCATACCGTCACTGTAGGGATGCAAGATAGCCAACAGGTAGTGATTGAAAGTGGTTTAGCCGCCAACACAAAAGTGATTACAGACGGTGTAGATAAGCTCACCGATGGTACAACAGTTGAAGTCGTTACCCCTGAAAGCTTAGCGAAAAAAGACAAAGAACCCCGTAAAGGTCAACCGACTCGTGCGGAGAAAGCATAATGCGGCCTGAAATGTTAAAAGGTGGCGGCCCATCTCGCCTATTTATCTTGCGCCCAGTTGCAACAACCTTATTCATGGTGGCTATATTACTGGCAGGGATTATTGGCTATCGCTTCTTACCCGTTTCCGCTTTACCTGAGGTCGATTACCCCACCATTCAGGTCGTGACGCTGTATCCTGGCGCAAGTCCTGATGTCATGACCTCCGCAGTTACAGCCCCTCTGGAAACCCAATTCGGGCAGATGTCAGGCTTAAAGCAGATGTCATCCCAGAGCTCAGGTGGCGCGTCTGTGATCACTTTGATGTTCCAGCTTTCATTGCCGTTAGAGGTTGCTGAACAAGAAGTACAAGCCGCGATTAATTCCGCCAGCAGTCTATTGCCATCGGATTTACCTTACCCCCCCATCTATAACAAAGTGAATCCTGCAGACCCGCCTGTTTTAACGTTAGCGGTGACATCCGATGCCATGCCGTTGACACAAGTACAAGATATTATTGAAACGCGGATCGCACAAAAAATCTCCCAAGTTAATGGTGTGGGTTTAGTGACACTCGCTGGCGGTCAACGCCCTGCTGTGCGGGTGAATCTTAACCCTCAAGCGATGGCAGCCAAAGGGCTGGACAGCGAAACTATTCGTGTCGCGATTAATAATGCCAACGTCAATTCTGCTAAAGGGAGTTTTGACGGCCCAACTCGCGCGGTGACCCTTTCCGCCAATGACCAAATGAAATCCCTCGATGATTACCGTAAGTTAATTGTTGCATTCCAAAATGGTGCACCTGTTCGCCTTGGCGACATTGCAACCGTCAAAGAAGGTGCTGAAAATGCATATCTCGGGGCATGGGCAAACAACGAACAAGCGATCGTGATTAACGTTCAGCGCCAACCTGGTGCGAACGTAATTGAAACCACGGATACTATTCGTACATTATTACCTGAACTTATTGAGAGCCTCCCTAAATCCGTTAATGTCGATATTTTAACGGACAGAACCAGCACCATCCGCGCTTCAGTCAATGATGTGCAATTTGAGTTGATGTTAGCCATCGCGCTGGTTGTCATGGTCATTTATCTCTTTTTACGCAACGGGATTGCCACGTTAATTCCAGGTATCGCAGTGCCACTTTCCCTGGTTGGCACCTTTGCGGTGATGTATTTTTGCGGATTCTCCGTGAATAACCTAACATTAATGGCGCTAACCATCGCTACAGGCTTTGTCGTGGACGATGCCATTGTCGTGATCGAAAATATCTCCCGCTATTTAGAACAAGGGGATAAACCGCTGGTTGCGGCATTAAAAGGCGCAGGGGAAATTGGTTTTACCATCATATCCCTAACCTTCTCTCTTGTTGCTGTGTTAATTCCGCTGTTATTTATGGGGGATATTGTTGGCCGCTTATTCCGTGAATTTGCCATTACCCTTGCTGTTGCCATTTTGATTTCAGCGGTGGTATCCCTCACGCTCACCCCAATGATGTGCGCGCGGTTATTAAAACCAGAATCGCAGCATAAACATAACCGTTTTGAGTTAGCATGTGAGCGATTCTTTGACCGCATGGTGGCAGGTTATGCCATTTGGCTAAAGCGAATTTTAAACCACCAGTGGCTCACGCTGTCCGTTGCGCTTGGTACTATGGTACTCACCGTCTTGTTATATATGTGGATCCCAAAAGGCTTCTTCCCATTACAAGACAGCGGCATTATTCAAGGCTCCATTGAAAGTCGGCAATCCATTTCGTTTTCTGCGATGGCACAAAAGCAGCAAGAAGTCGCGAACAAGCTCCTCGCCGACCCTGCCGTTGATAACGTCACCACCTACGTCGGCGTCGATGGCACAAACGCAACACTGAATAATGCGCGCCTTCAGATTACCTTAAAACCCCTTGATGAGCGTGAAGATCGCGTCGTTGCTATTATTGCTCGTCTGCAACAATCCGTAGATAACATTGCGGGAGTGAATTTATACCTACAACCAATGCAAGATTTAACCATTGATACGCAAGTGGCTCGTACTCAATATCAATTCACCTTGCAAGCAAGTACTCTTGATGAGTTATCGACTTGGGTGCCTAAGTTGATGAGTGAGTTAGAGCAGCAACCTGAGTTAACGGATGTGAGTAGTGATTGGCAAAATAAAGGGTTAGTCGCTTATGTGAATGTTAACCGCGATACAGCAAGCCGTTTTGGCATTACCATGTCATCCATCGATAACGCGCTGTACAATGCCTTTGGTCAGCGCATGATTTCAACCATTTATACCCAATCGAATCAATATCGCGTCATTTTAGAGCATGATACGCAAACCCGCGATGGTATGGATGCCCTGAACGATATTCGCTTAAAAGGTACCGATGGCGCCATAGTGCCACTCAGTACCTTAGTGAACATTCAAGAAGGCTATGGCCCATTGGCGATTAATCACCTTGATCAATTCCCTGCCGTGACCTTCTCATTTAATGTGGCCGATGACGCATCCTTAGAATCCGCAGTCAATGCGGTTAAGCACGCGGAATCACAAATTTCGATGCCAAAATCCATTACTACGCAATTCCAAGGCGCGACGTTAGCCTTTGAAGCTGCATTAAGCAGCACCATTTGGCTAATCGCAGCCGCGATTGTGGCGATGTACATCGTGCTAGGTATTTTATATGAAAGCTTTATTCACCCCATTACCATTCTTTCGACCTTACCCACGGCGGGCGTGGGTGCACTGCTCGCCTTAATGATGGCAGGAAAAGACCTCGATGTTATCGCGGTAATAGGGATTATCTTATTGATTGGTATCGTGAAAAAGAACGCCATCATGATGATTGACTTTGCTCTAGCCGCAGAGCGAGAACAAGGCATGTCACCGTATGATGCCATCTATCAAGCTTGTTTATTACGTTTTCGCCCAATATTGATGACAACAATGGCTGCATTGCTAGGTGCATTGCCGTTAATGCTCAGTACGGGTGTAGGTGCCGAGTTGCGCCAACCGCTGGGGATTTGTATGGTAGGGGGCTTGATTATGAGCCAGATATTAACGTTATTCACGACCCCTGTGATTTATTTGTTATTTGACCGTTTGTCACATTACCTAAAAGCACGCCGTCAAATAAATAAGGCGCAGGTATCGTAATGAAACGCTTTTTCGCCCTGTTTATTAGCCGCCCCGTTGCCACCACACTGATTAGTGTAGCGATCACCTTGTGCGGTGCATTAAGTTTTCTCTTTTTACCTGTCGCGCCGCTTCCCCAAGTGGACTACCCTGTGATTAACGTGACAGCGTCACTTCCTGGCGCATCTCCTGAAACCATGGCATCTTCCGTTGCAACGCCTTTAGAGCGTTCATTAGGCAGCATAGCAGGGATCAGCGAGATGACTTCAAGCAGCGCACTGGGTCGCACCACAATCACCCTCGAATTTAATCTTGATAAAGATATCAATAACGCGGCGCGGGAAGTCCAAGCCGCCATTAATGCCGCCCAAACCCTGCTGCCTAGCGGTATGCCCAGTCGCCCACGCTACTACAAATCGAATCCATCCGATGCGCCAATCATGATTTTAACCATGACATCGCAGACCTTAGGAACAGGGGAAATTTATGATATCGCCTCGACACGCCTTGCCCAACGTATTGCACAAATTGAAGGCGTTAGTGAGGTTTCTGTAGGCGGTAGTTCACTTCCCGCAGTGCGTGTGGAATTAAACCCAACAGCGTTATTCAACCAAGGCGTATCCCTTGATGCCGTGCGCTCAGCCATCAGTAGCGCTAACGTGCGCCAACCCCAAGGCTACATTAACGATGACGAAAAACGGTATCAGGTACAAACCAACGATGAGTTAAAAAAAGCGGCAGATTACCGGCCAATTATTGTGCACTATAAGGCAGGCAACGCAGTTAAGCTCAGTGACGTTGCCAATGTCAAAGATTCTATTGAGAATGTCCGTGCAGCTGGAATGGCAGATGGCAAGCCCGCCATCTTGATTGTGATCCGCCGTGAGGCGGGTGCCAATATTATTGAAACCGTCAATCGCATACGGGCTGAAATCCCTGAATTTAGGGACATGATCCCTGCCGCCATTGACCTCAAAGTCGCACAAGATAGAACGCCAACCATTCGCGCTTCCCTTGCAGAAGTGGAACGTGCCCTGTTAATCGCCGTCGCATTGGTTATTTTGGTGGTACTGCTATTCCTACGTTCTGGACGTGCTACCTTAATTCCCGCTATTGCCGTACCTGTTTCGCTAATTGGTACTTTTACTGCCATGTATTTATGTGGCTTTAGTCTTAACAACTTATCATTGATGGCATTGACCGTTGCTACGGGCTTTGTGGTCGATGATGCAATTGTGGTTTTGGAGAATATTTCCCGTCATATTGAAAATGGCATGAAGCCCTTTATGGCTGCAGTCAAAGGGGTGCATGAAGTCGGCTTTACTGTCGTCTCCATGAGTATCTCCTTAGTGGCGGTGTTTATCCCTCTCCTCTTGATGGATGGGCTGGTTGGGCGGCTTTTCCGTGAATTTGCCATTACCCTTGCAACCGCAATTGGGATTTCATTAATTGTTTCCCTCACTCTGACCCCCATGATGTGCGCATATTTGCTTAAAAAGCGGGGAAAAAATAGTAAAGCCAAACACCGTGGCTTTGGTCGTATCTTACTGTGGGTTCAAGAACGCTATGGTATTGCACTAAACTGGGTGTTAAACCACCGCCGTAGCGTATTAGCGATTTTGTTTGTCACTATTGGGCTTAATGTTTATTCATATATTACTGTTCCTAAAGCATTTTTTCCTGAACAAGATACCGGTCGTGTATTGGGCTTTGTCCGTGCCGACCAAAGTATCTCGTTCCAATCAATGAAAGAAAAAATGACCCGTTTTATGGAACAGGTTAAAGAAGACCCCGCTATCGATAATGTAACGGGGTTTACGGGTGGCAGCCGCGTTAACAGTGGTTTTATGTATATCTCCCTGAAACCACTTGGGGAGCGCACTGAAAATTCAGCGACCGTTATTAACCGTTTACGCACCAAGCTTGCCAATGAGCCAGGGGCAAACTTGTTTATGATGCCAGTACAAGATATCCGTGTTGGCGGTCGCCAGGCAAATGCCAGCTACCAATTTACCTTGCTTGCTGATGAACTTAATGCGCTAAGAGATTGGGAGCCCGCCATCCGTAAAGCATTAGGTGAGCTTCCACAATTAACGGATGTGAACTCTGATAAAGAAGACAAAGGCGCAGAAATGGCCATCACCTATGACAGAGACCTAATGGCACAATTAGGAATAGATGTACGTGAAGCCAACAGTTTACTGAATAACGCCTTTGGTCAGCGTCAAGTTTCGACGATTTATGAAGCCATGAACCAATATAAAGTGGTGATGGAAGTCGCGCCTGAATATACCCAAGATGTAAGCGCCCTTGATAACATGTTTGTAATTAACAAAACAGGGCAAGCAATCCCCCTTTCCTATTTTGCTCGCTGGCAACCTGCCAACGCGCCACTTAGTGTGAATCACCAAGGGTTATCAGCCGCGTCCACGATCGGTTTTAACGTGGCGGATGGCTATACGCTAAATGATGCAATGGTGGAAATTGAAAAAACAATGACAGCTCTTGGAGTGCCTTCTACTGTACGGGGGACTTTTGCAGGCACCGCGCAGGTTTTCCAAGAAACCTTGAAATCACAGCTATTTTTAATTTTAGCAGCTATCGTCACAGTCTATTTAGTGCTCGGTATTTTGTATGAAAGCTACATTCACCCACTGACAATTTTGTCCACCCTACCGTCTGCAGGGGTCGGTGCATTATTAGCCTTAGAATTATTTGATACGCCATTTAGTTTAATCGCCTTAATTGGCATTATGTTGCTCATTGGCATCGTGAAGAAAAACGCCATCATCATGGTGGACTTTGCTATTCAAGCACAACGAACTGCGGGTTTAACGGCTCGAGAAGCCATTTTTCGCGCCAGTTTATTGCGCTTTCGCCCCATTTTGATGACCACACTAGCAGCGATTTTCGGTGCTTTACCCTTAGTTTTAGGCAGTGGTGATGGTGCAGAATTACGCCAACCGCTGGGGATCACCATCGTTGGCGGTTTAATCATGAGCCAGCTGCTCACACTATTCACCACGCCAGTGGTCTATTTAAGCTTTGATAGCTTGAGGCAACGTTGGGCAAGCAAAAAGGCAGCGTCACGCCTTAAAACGGAGAAACACCATGAAGCTTAGGTTTAACAGTGTGAGTACCCGCTTGTTTCTGGCTATCTTCGCCACCTGCTTGCTGCTTGTGGTGATCATGCACCAAGGCGTACGCATGAGTTTTCAACACGGCTTTGTTGATTATATTAAAGAAAATGATCAACAGCGGGTGGAACAAGTCTCTGCCGCCCTTGCGGAGCAATATCAAGAAATGGGCAATTGGCGCTTTTTATTAGGTGATGAGCGGACTTTTTTCCGCATTTTGCGCGCTGTTGAGCACCAACAACATCGAGGCCCGATGCGCCAGCGATGGAGAACAATATTTTGGGTTTATGACACGCAAGATAGACTAATTTTTGGTAAGGACACCCCGCTGCCAAGCAAAGTAATCCGTGAGCCAATTATCACCGATGATGGCAACACCGTTGGTTGGCTTGTTGCCAGCTATGAAGATGGTATTAGCAGCGCGCTTGACCGTCGCTTTGACAGCAAACAACTGTATACTAGTTGGGTGATCGCAGGGCTTTCCCTGTTTGTGGCACTGATAGCCACTATTTTTCTGGCTCGGAGTTTTTTAAAACCCATCAAACGGTTACTCGAAGGCACGAATCAGTTAGCACGTGGTGACTTTACCACCCGTGTACCTGAAGAAGGCCGCGACGAACTTGGTCAATTAGCGAAAGATTTCAACCACCTCGCCTCTACCCTTGAAAAAAATGAGCAAATGCGCCGTGATTATATGGCAGATATTTCTCACGAGTTACGCACGCCGTTATCCGTTTTACGCGGTGAATTAGAGGCGGTACAAGATGGCGTGCGCCAAGCAACACCCGAAACAATTAATTCCCTACTCAATGAAACTCACACGCTAATCAAATTGGTAAATGATTTACATCAACTATCGCTTTCTGACCGTGGTTCACTGATCTATCGCAAACACCCCATTGATATTATTCCCTTATTGGATATGGTCATCGGGCAATCTCGCTGGCGTATTGAAGACCAACAATTAACCGTTTCACGCCACTTTAGCGAACAAGCCATTGTATTTGCTGACCCAGACCGTATTAACCAATTATTCTATAATTTGATGGAAAATAGCCTTCGCTATACTGATTCAGGTGGGAAAATTGCCATTGATGTCACAGAGCAACACCATCAGCTGTCTATTGTTTGGCAAGATAGCGCCCCAGGTCTGAGCGCGCTGCAGTGCCAACATATTTTCGAGCGATTTTACCGTGCTGAAGGCTCCCGTAACCGCGCCAGTGGCGGCTCTGGTTTAGGGTTAGCCATTTGCTATAATATTGTTGAAGCGCATAATGGTTCTATCACCGCAGAGCCTTCATCCCTCGGCGGTGTCAAAATTACCATCACTTTACCGCTACAATTTCAGGAAAAAGGGATTTAACCATGGCAGAAAGTCACAATGCACATGTTTTGATTGTGGAAGATGAGCCCAAGTTAGGCCAACTTTTGTTTGATTACTTGCAAGCAGCAAATTACCTCCCTACCTTATTAAGCCGTGGTGATGAGGTCATTCCTTATGTGCAAAATAACCACACTGACCTGATTTTATTAGATTTAATGCTGCCTGGCTTAGATGGATTATCGGTTTGCCGTGAATTACGCAAATTCAGTGATGTTCCCATTGTGATGGTGACGGCAAAAACGGAGGAAATCGACCGCTTATTAGGGCTAGAAATTGGTGCTGATGACTATATTTGTAAGCCGTTTAGCCCGCGGGAAGTGGTTGCTCGTGTTAAAACCATTTTACGCCGTTGCCAAGTTGCCAATGAGCCATCTCAATCCCATCATTCAACGCAATTGATTATTGACGAAAATGCGTTCCAAGTGCGCTATGGCACAAAATTACTTGAGCTCACCCCTGCTGAGTTTCGGTTGCTTAAATTTCTTTCCGATAATGCAGGCACCGTGTTCTCCCGTGATCAACTCCTCGACATTCTCTACGATGACCATCGTGTCGTCACAGACCGCACAATCGACAGCCACGTAAAAAATTTACGCCGAAAACTAGAATCATTAGATAACGAAAAAACCTTTATTCGTTCAATTTATGGACTAGGTTATCGTTGGGATGATGTTTAAAGGCGAAATAGACGTACTTTTATTAAGGGATATTTGGTTTTTGGCGCAATTAGCGTTAAAATCACCGCCCTTAATACGCCATTTCCACGGAAATGGTGCTGACTTGATATCAGATAGAGACAAACCATGTTTACACCAGAACTTTTATCCCCTGCTGGTTCATTAAAAAATATGCGCTATGCATTCGCTTATGGTGCCGATGCCGTTTATGCAGGACAACCCCGTTATAGCCTACGCGTTCGTAACAATGAGTTTAACCACGAAAACCTCGCTAAAGGCATTCAAGAAGCCCATGAGCTGGGCAAGAAATTTTATGTGGTGGTCAATATTGCACCACACAATGCCAAGTTAAAAACCTTTATTCGTGACTTAACACCTGTTATCGAAATGGGCCCTGATGCGCTAATTATGTCTGACCCAGGTCTGATTATGATGGTGCGTGAAGCCTTCCCTGACATGGACATTCACTTATCTGTTCAAGCAAATGCGGTTAACTGGGCATCGGTAAAATTCTGGAAACAAATGGGATTGACTCGTGTGATTTTGTCCCGTGAATTGTCTTTGGAAGAAATTGCAGAAATCCGCCAGCACGTGCCTGACATGGAATTGGAAGTGTTCGTCCACGGAGCACTCTGTATGGCGTATTCAGGCCGTTGCCTGCTATCAGGTTATATTAATAAACGTGACCCGAACCAAGGTACCTGCACTAATGCATGCCGTTGGGAATATAAAGTGGAAGAAGGTAAAGAAGATGATGTGGGCAATATTGTTCATGTTCATGAGCCCATTCCCGTGCAAAACATCGCCCCAACATTAGGGGCTGGCGCGCCAACGGATAAAGTGTTTATGATTGAGGAAGCCAAACGCCCGGGCGAATATATGACCGCGTTTGAAGATGAACACGGCACGTACATCATGAACTCTAAAGACCTTCGTGCGATTGAACATGTTGAAAACCTAACTAAAATGGGTGTTCATTCACTGAAAATCGAAGGCCGCACTAAATCTTTCTATTATTGTGCTCGTACTGCGCAGGTCTATCGCCGTGCGATTGATGACGCTGTCGCAGGTAAACCATTCGACCCAACGTTGCTATCCACATTAGAAGGGTTAGCTCACCGTGGTTATACCGAAGGTTTTTTACGTCGTCATACTCATGATGCATACCAAACTTACGAATACGGCTATTCTGTGTCAGATACTCAGCAGTTTGTGGGTGAATTTACGGGTAAGCGTGTTAATGGCCTTGCGGAAGTGGATGTAAAAAATAAATTTAGCGTGGGCGATAGCTTAGAAATGATGACACCTGCAGGTAACATTGTGTTTATGCTCGATGCATTAACGAACCGTAAAGGTGAAGCCATTGATGTCGCACCAGGTAACGGCCATGTAGTATACCTGCCTATTCCTGAAGACGTTGATGTCAATTTTGGTTTGTTGATCCGTAACCTTGCAGGAACAACAACCCGCGACCCGCACCAAACTCAGTCAGAAAACCCCATTGCAAGCTAACGCTTAGCGATAATTTTCGATAAAAATACATGATGACCTAGCCAAGAATTCATAATTTAGTTATTTGAATTTTTGGCTTTTTCATCGGTAATCGATAAACCAATTTCACTTTAAGTGCCATTTCGTATTTGAGAATCATTCTCGTTATTGACATTTTCTTTGAACAGTGCACTTAATATCCAATTTTATGCAACAGATCACATCAATTGGTTATTCAATATCGTATAGTCACTATCGAAAACGAAGAACTAGAAAGTCATAAAATAAGACTAGGAACCACCTCCTTGGCTGGCTCAATCTCCCTTGAGCTAGCCATTTCTTTTATCTAAACCTTTTCTCTTCCTGACCCACTCTTCTGTAAAAAAGATAAAACATTTCCTTTCTTAAATGAAATCCCCTTATACTCATTTTAGATAATAAACCCTATGGATGAGTATTTATGATTAAATATCAGTCAGCTATGATTATCCTCAACGGCAAGCAATCAAATAACCCTGATCTGCGTAAAGCCATCGCCCATTTGCGCCAAGAAAATTATTTAATAACAGTGCGGATTCCATGGGAAATACAAGACACTCATGATTTTATTGCCGATGCCATAGCGAATAATATTGCCACTGTCATTGCTGCTGGCGGAGATGGCACAATCAATGCAGTTGCAAGTACACTCATGCAATTTCCTGCTGAAAAGCGCCCTACTTTAGGTATTCTCCCTATGGGCACCGCAAATGATTTTGCAACGAGTGCAAATATTCCCTTAGATATTGAATCTGCACTCTCCCTCGCAGTGAAAGGCAAAGCCGTTTCCATTGATATTGCTCAGGTTAATGAAAAATACTTTTTTATTAATATGGCAACGGGGGGTTTTGGCACACGGATCACCACAGAAACGCCAGAAGCACTTAAATCTGCACTTGGTGGTGCGGCTTATGTGATAAATGGCCTTTTACGCCCAGATACCCTAAAAACAGATATCTGCCGTATTGAATCAGACAATTTTACTTGGGAAGGTGAAACACTGGTTATCGCAATTGGCAATGGGAAACAGGCGGGTGGAGGCCAACAACTTACCCCTCATGCACTCATCAATGATGGCAAACTTGATTTACTGATAGTCCCTTCAAGAGACGTACTACCCGCTTTATTAAGCAATTTATTTTCAACGGATAAAAATGAGCATTTAATTGAAAAGAGCTTAACCTGGGTAAAAATTTCTTCCCCTCACACGATGGTATTAAACCTAGATGGAGAACCGTTATCAGGGGATTCCTTTACCTTTCATGTTCAAACAAATGCCATACAATGCAGACTACCACCACAATGCCACTTGTTAGCCTAAACGGTCTAATATCAGGAAACCTGACTCGAGTTTCCTGATATTCGTTTTGTTACCACCATGCATGGAAATGATGAACAGGCCCGATCCCTTGCCCCACTTCCAAGCTATCAGCTTGTTCTAGCGCAGCTTGCAGATAGGCTTTTGCCTCACTCACCGTCGACTGCCAATCAAGATGACGTGGGCGCAATGCCGCTAATGCCGCAGACAACGTACAGCCCGTACCGTGTGTATTTTTCGTGTTAATACGTACAGAAGTAAAGCGCCACTCCCCTTGTGGGGTAATTAGCCAGTCAGGGCTTTGCGCATCTGTCAGGTGCCCCCCCTTCATCAGAACAGCTTGGCAGCCCTTTTCAAGGAGCTTATAGCCTTGTGCCAACATTTCACCTTCTGTTTGCGCCACTTTTTCATCTAATAATGCCGCTGCTTCGGGTAAATTTGGGGTAATTAATGAGACTAATGGTAATAATTGCTGGCGCAGAGCATCAACCGCCTCTGGCAACAGTAAGGGATCACCACTTTTTGCAACCATCACGGTATCTAACACCACAAACGGAATAGGATATTGTTTCAATGCGTTCGAGACAACCTCCACATTGGCTTGATTAAATAACATGCCAATTTTAGCAGTATCGATGCGCACATCACTGAGAACGGAATCAAGCTGCGCAGCAACAAATTGTGCAGGTAAATCCTGAACAGATTGTACGCCACGCGTATTTTGCGCCACTAATGCTGTCATCACGCTGGTTCCATAAGCCCCAAGTGCCGAGAACGTTTTTAAATCCGCTTGGACACCTGCACCACCTGATGGGTCTGTTCCAGCAATGGTTAACGCATTAATACGCATGAGTGACTCCCCTTTCTAATTAGAAAATACGTCAATATCATCGATGTAAGATATGGTTTATAACAAACAATAAAACCGCGTTAATTGTCTCATAACATTTAACAAATGCCAGCGGTTACTGACTGAAATTTAATGAGTTAGTGAATTAAAACCGTATTTTTATATCAGAAGGGTCAGCTTGTCTTATAAATAAACATTCGGTAAATGAATATTTTCAACACCGCGCGCGCGCAACTGAGCCGCAAACGCCTCCACTTCAGTTTGCGTGGCAGCGAGCCAATTTGCCGCTTCATTTTTAACACCGTGCTGCTGAAATGCGTTAATTTTTATTCGTGTTGCTGATGGCAATGTGTTGATGAATTCCGCCAACACATCGATGTGTTCTTGATAGTCCGTTTGCTGCGGAATATACAATAAGCGCAGTTCGTATAATTTTCCTGCATTTGCTAATAATTGAATTGTTTCAAAAACGCGCTGATTATCTTTCCCTGTTAATCGTAATGCACATTCATCGCTCCAGGCCTTTAAATCCACCATCACTCCATCGGTGTAGTCTATCACCCGTGCCCACCCCGCTTTTGCAAGATGACCATTGGTATCAATAAAACAGGTTAAATGATTTAGTAATGGTGATGCTTTAATGGCTTTAAACAAATCAATAATAAAGGGAAGCTGGGTTGTCGCTTCCCCACCACTGATCGTAACGCCATTTAAAAACATCACATTTTTATTCAAGCTGCTGATGGCCTCGCTCACGCTCAATGGTATTGTCATTGGGCTTGAGTTTTTTGTACAGGTTTGCAGGCACGTATCACAAAGCTGGCAAGCCACATTGTCCCAAATGACTTTACCATCCACCATGGATAGACCACCATGGGGACAGGTAGCGACACAATCCCCACAGTCATCACACAACGCCATGGTGTATGGGTTATGGCAATTTAGGCAACGCAAATTGCAACCTTGCAAGAAAATAACTTGCCGATTACCAGGCCCATCAACACACGAGAAGGGAATGATTTTATTCAGTGTAGCGCATCGATTGCTCATGGCTAATCACTCGCTGTTGCCTTGCCGTAATTTTGCAATTTTTTGTCGCTTCCTCCCCTAACCATGTGGTATTACTTCTCGACCCTTCTATTTTGAATTTTTCAATATCGGACAAACGTACCATATACCCCGTAACGCGCACTAAATCATTGCTAGCCACATTTGCCGTAAACTCACGCATTCCACAGCTAAATGCCCCTTTACACAACTGCAAGAGCGCTTGCGGATTTTGCTTGATAGTTTCATCGATCGTTAAGATGTCGCTGATCCCAGATAGGTAGTGTTTATGATGCGGCGCGACGGCTTGAATGTGTGAAACGGGGTCTGGTTCTTCCCCATAAGGCAACCGCGCTCCTGGCGTGGTGCCAATATCTGAACTGATCCCAGATTGAGCATGCAGCATCGCCCGCTGTTTATAACCATATTTAACGGGGGTCGACTCAACATAATCAGCAAGTTGTTCACTGATTTGATAAGATAACGGCAACGCGGGTGAATTTGGCTCATATTGGCCTTTTCGCCCATCTTTTTCCATTAACAGATTGACGGCTTCTGCTAAACCAAAAATACCAAACATCGGCGCAAAACGCCGTGGCTCAATCAATCCTTCGTGCACAAGGAAGCTAGTTTGGAAGAAGTTAGACTCTTCAAATAAAAACGCACTGCGCGTTTCAATGAGCTCCATTTGTAAATCACAATACTTTTTCAGTTGATTTTGCAGGAAGTCATCTGAGTTTTGGCTGCGTAAAGCCACTTCACGCAGGTTGATTCGCACCAATGTGCTCCCCCCACCCGCAACAGGCAAAGAGTTATAGCAACTGACAATACCATAACCTTGCTCATCGAATGCTGCACTATGCACAAGGTCATTGGCAATATGCGGCTTACTGCATTCACAAATGTTCTCAATGGCTTGTAAAAAAAGCGATTCAGGGGTTCTTTGCGGGTGATAAACAAACGTTAAATTTGGCGCAACCTGCTTTAATTCCGCATCAATACGCAGAATAAGACGACAAATAATGTTGTCATCAGGCCCAATATTCGCGTGCATAAATGCATCAGGTAACGTGCGATCCAACATTACCCAAAAGCGTTTTAATTTCGGATAAAGTTGCTCTTCCGTCAACTCCCCCACATAAGGCATTAAAATTTTATCAAGGTACCCAAGAAAAACGGGGAATCCAGTGACAGAAGGCACATGGTTATAAATAATCATCAAATGATTAAGTGCATCGTCAAAGTCTTCTGCTGGGGCTAACTCTAAGTAGCTGGAGCCCTGTTTAAGAAACTTCACATAATCAGGTAAAACATAACGTGGCTTATAAGGCGCATTCCCTTCATACATGTCGCAAATAACACGCTCATTTAACGCTTCAGTTAAGGGCTTGCTCATTGAAAGATAGGGGATATTGCTTTCCGCCTCAATGGCTAAAAAGTTAGCTTTTTGTCTGGGTGATAATAACTTGTCCGTGGCGATGGCCAAACATTTGGCTTGGTAATCGGTTAAAGGTTCTTGGCGCTTCATCATAGGAGTTCCTTATATGTCTAGGTGCAGTAGCACACCTTGGGCAGTCAATATGCCGCCTATAGACGCATTTCATCCCATTGAGCGCTTTCTTGGTTTGACGCCCGTCATACTTTTTTGAATTGTTTGCACGTTTTTTCTCATAAATGTCTACGGCGTCAAGATTATTAATAACAACACCGTAAAAGCCTAAAATATTTTGAAATTACAATCTATTAGTAACAAGCAATATGTGTAGTAATCGTCATTTCTTATCGAGCCATGATGTAATTGAAGTCTAGAAACTGACCTCCCCCTCAAAATATCGCTCAAGCCCTCCGTGAACACTTTTTAGGAAAGCTATACACTGAAATAATGTGAATTTAGGCTAATATATACCCCATGAATAATTTTACTTGTATAACCTTGTTAGGATAGCCTCACTTAATTATTTTTTCTTAACAATTGAATAAATACTGTCATCTTTTGTGTATCTTAATTAAAATAATTCAGCTAATAATTATTATAAAAATGCTAATCTAACAATCATTAGCGAGCTAATTATCATTTATATCAGCGATAAAGAACTGGATCTTCAATGAGAGTTTATAAAAAAAGACAATGGGTCATCGGTGCCTCAATATTAATGGGTGCTTCCGTCTGCATGTCAACACCTGCATTGGCACAAAACCAATCAACCAATCTTTGGGATACTTTCAAAGGGAATGTCAGTTCCACTTGGGATTCCGATAAGTATGAACTGTATGTTCCTGCGGTCACATGGCACAACCGTGCCATGTATGACAAGAAGAAAACAGATGAATACAACGAACGTCCTTGGGGAATTGGTTTTGGTAAATACCGTTATGATGAAGATAATGACTGGCACGCTATTTATGCAATGGCCTTTAAAGATTCACATAACGACTGGGAGCCAATTGGTGGCTACGCCTACCAAAAAATGTGGATCCCTGGCGATCTTGATGGTTTTCGAATGGGAGCAGGTTTCACGCTAAGTGTCACAGCACGCAAGGACATGTATTACATTCCAATCCCTGCACCGCTTCCTTTAGTTTCGGTGGAATATGACAGGCTTTCACTTCAAGCAACGTATATTCCAGGAACCTACAATAACGGAAACGTCTTGTTTGCATGGTTGCGTTGGCAGTGGTAAAAACCCTGTGATACAAAAAAGGCCAGAGATTTTATCTACTGGCCTTTTTTTAACGTTTAATTCTAGCTTTGTTGGCGTTTCGCGACATCTTGCTTCTTCGCACCAGAGAATTGATAGCCAATCCACAGCACACCAATCCATACCGGGATCATCAGAACAGAAACGCGTAACCCGTCCATCGTTAAAATAATCCCTAGAATTAACAATAAGAAAGCTAAGCACAGGTAGTTACCAAATGGATACCAGATACTCTTAAACTTAGTTGCTACACCTTGTTTATTCATTGCCGCTCTGAATTTCAAGTTCGAAACGCAAATCATAATCCAGTTCAATACTAATGTGGTGACGACTAAAGACATTAATAATTCAAATGCCTTTCCTTCCATCACAAAGCTAATCAGTATCCCACCTGATGTTGCAATACCTGAAACCAGCAATGCCATAATAGGAACCCCACCTTTATTCACTTTAGATAAGAATTTTGGGGCATTATTTTGTTGAGCCAAACCAAATAGCATGCGGCTTGTCGCGTAAGCGCCACTGTTATACACAGAAAGCGCCGCAACCAAGATGACAAAGTTTAAGGTGTTCGCAACCAGCAAGTCACCTAATTCATGGAAAATTAAGACAAATGGACTCGTTTTCCCATCAAGGTCAACCCATGGGTAAAGCGCTAACAGCACTGCAAGTGAACCGATATAGAAAATCAGGATGCGGTAAACAACTTGGTTGATGGCTTTTGGAATGCTTTTTTCAGGGTCTTCCGCTTCTGCCGCCGTGATCCCCACCAGCTCTAAACCACCAAACGAAAACATGATAATGGCAAGTGCCATCAGGAGACCATGAAAATCTTTCGCAAAGAAGCCGCCATATTCCCACAAGTTACTCACTTTAGCTTGTGGCCCACCGTGACCACTTAGCAGGAGGTAACAACCAAAGATAATCATACCGACAACTGCAATCACTTTAATTAATGCAAACCAGAATTCAGTTTCACCGTAAGAACGAACATTAATCAAGTTTACCGCATTAACGGCGATAAAAAATATCACTGCTGATACCCAAATTGGTAGCTCAGGCCACCAATGTTGCATGTATTTCCCTGCCGCAGTTAACTCCGTCATGCCGACAAGAATAAACATAAACCAGTAGTTCCAGCCAGATAAAAAACCCGCAAAACCACCCCAATATTTAAAAGCAAAATGGCTAAAAGAACCTGCAACGGGTTCTTGAACAATCATCTCGCCCAGTTGACGCATAATAAGAAAGGCGATAACGCCACACAATGCATAACCTAAAAGAACAGATGGCCCTGCCATTTGTATGGTTGTTGCAATCCCAAGGAATAAGCCTGTACCAACGGCGCCCCCCAATGCAATCAACTGGATATGCCTATTTTTCAATCCCCGCTTTAGCATTTGCTGCTCTTGCGCCATAACTTTACCCTTTTGTCCTATTACTTGCTTTTTATCGTCCAAAATTATAATAATCGGACAAGTTTATTTGAATTTTCTTATTAAAACCACATTCTTATGATGCTGTTTTTGCATTTAAAATACTTAAAGGTATTTTTGATTTATTGCCTACCTTTATTCATCCATTACGCAACGATACTGAATAATTATTATCGCGCTTCAATATCAAGTATTGTGCATTAAAAAGCAAATTCAAAATGGTAACAAGTCGGTTACACGACAAATTCCAACAATAAAGTTATCCCCACCTTGATCGCACACGTTATCCATAGCAAGTAAGTAAAGAAACAAGCAAACTAACAAAACACTCACGGTGATAACAATGATACGGCTGAACACTGGGCATTCCTTCAGAATAACAAAGATGATTTTTATCTTTCAAATGATTACAATGCTTATGCACTATCATTTTATGACTGTGCATTTTGGCTGCATTGCGGGTAAATTTTCGAATAACGAATAGTACGCCAATTCATTACTTGAAATTTGAGGAAAATAAGCAATTGGCACATCTTTACAATAATTATGCTTATTTTAAGCGCTATCCTTTGTTAACTTATTCTGTTTGTGCTTTTTTTATTCAAAAATTGCTGAATATCGCACAACCAGCCTTTGTCATGGGGAAATGAAGTTGTGTATACTTCTACTACCGTAAAACAAGAAATTATTTGAGATGCCACAAGATAACCACTTAGCACTTGTCTATGCGTTGAGTAAATGGATAGAAGAACATTTGGGTCGAGTCATACATCTAGAAGAGCTCGCAGCCTACTCTGGCTACTCACTTTGGCATATGCAAAAAATATTCAAAGAAGTCACCGGAATTTCCTTAGGAAAATACATTCGCCAGCGCCGTTTAGCAGGGGCTGTTAATTTATTACGTAATAGTAGCCAATCTATCTTTGATATCGCTCTCGATTTTGGTTTTGGTTCCCAATCTCACTTTACCTATATGTTCCGTAAAGAGTATGGCATTACACCCTTTGATTTTAGGCAAAATGACCAAATTCAACTCGATGTAAAACAACCACTGCACTTAACCCGAGAGTATGAGTGAACATGTGTTAATCACATTAATTCTTTGAATTTACTAATTAATGTTCTAACACATTGTCATTTCAACCAAGCATCCAGTTTAATACCTTGAACAGCCGCTGAAATTATGCACTGTTCAAGGACACTTTTGCGTATCCATAACTTAATTTATACCCACTTAGATAATTTACATTCCGAATAATTAGAGTAAGGTACTGTGGTAATGTATTAACTTCAGGAGGCAGTGGATGTCTATCAAACTGGTTGCTATTGATTTAGATGGCACATTACTCAATCCCCAACACCAAATCTCCCCAGCAGTTAAAGATGCCGTCATACAAGCCAGTCAAAAAGGGGTTTATGTTGTACTCGCATCAGGACGCCCTTTTTCAGGGATCGCCCCTTACCTTAAAGAGTTAGGCTTAAATACCGCTAATAACTATTGCATAAGCAATAATGGCAGTGTTATCCATCAAGCTAGCGATGGCAGCCATTTAGTGGAAGTACCGTTAGATTTTGATGATTTTCAGTATTTTGAAGAACTTGCCAGAAATGTAGGTATTCACATGCATGCACTTGCGGACAATACGATGTTCACTGCTAATCGTCATATTAGCCACTACACTGTGATGGATGCCTATCTCACTAATACCCCATTGGTTTATTGTCCTGTCAATGAAATGGACACGTCCCTTGCTTTCACGAAGTTTATGATGATTGACCATCCTGAAACCCTAGAAACAGGTATTAGTTACATTCCTGAAAATGTCTTCGACAATTATGCCTTAACGAGAACCAGCCCTTATTTTCTTGAAATATCTAATAAAGCAGCGAATAAAGGTGCTGCACTTCAGATTATTTGTGAAAAATTAGGCCTTACACCCGATAAAGTCATGAGTATTGGCGATCAAAATAATGATATTCAAATGCTGCAATATGCCAGCGTTTCTGTCGCGATGGAAAATGCGGCTGAGCCCATACGGAGAATGGCAAAATTTGTCACCACAACCAATGAAGAAGATGGTGTGGCGATCGCCATAAATAAATTTATTAATGTGTAATCTCTAAATCAAACAGAAAACAGCCCACCTTTTGAGCTGTTTTCTCTCTATTTAACCTGCTTTTGCCTGGTCGCAAGAAAACAAATAATTGAACCAATTGTTACCATTAATACCCCTTGCCAAAAACCGAGTGTTAATGCAGTACTCAATAAAATGGATGCAAAGGCTGTTGAAATAACGGGTGTGAAATATGAAAGTGTGCCTAAAAAGGCCACATTGCCTTTGATAACAGCGAAAGTCCACAATGCATTCGCCCCACCTGTCGCAATAGCAGCGATAAGGAGAAGCGTCAGGCTATTTGTCGTAAGATTAAATTCACTTGGTGTGCTAAATAAATAAAGAATCCACAGCCCTATTGCCGTCATTATAAAAAATAACACCATTCCATTGTGCCCACCTGAAATACGTTTCGTTACATTGCTATAAAATGACCAGAAGATCGCGCCAATAAAGGCTAGAAAATAACAGAGTGGGTTACTTTGAATATTGGCTAAAATAGACTCAGTGGAAAGTGGCTGATCGCCAGAAATAACCCAGACAAGCCCCATAAACGCAAGAATTAACCCTATAGCAAGTAATACGGTAAAACGCTGGCGATTAAAAAAAACAGCTAAAGCGATAGTAAAACTTGGCCATAGATAATTCACCATTCCTAGCTCAATCGCTTGCTGACGATTATTGGCTAAACCCAGTGCTAGCACAAAACATATTTCATAGCTAACAAACAGTAATGTCCCCCAAAATAAATAACGTTTAGGGTATTGTTTTATCTTTGGAAGGCCCATTGCTAAAACTAAAACAATCGAACCAATGGTATACACTAATGCCGCGCCACCGACAGGGCCGAAGTTTTCGCTAACACTACGGATCAGCCCAACCATGGTGCTCCACAATAGGATAGAAATAACCCCATACAGTGTCGCTGCGTATTGACCTAATTTCATGATTTTCTCTGCCAGTTACCCCAAACAATATGTCCGATAACAAAATGGTTATTCTTTTAAAAAACCTTATAGCTCAACACATTGGAATGCAAGCACTTTTCTTTACATAAAAAAAATTCCTAGGTATTACCCTAAGAATTTTATGATTTAATATCTTATTAATTAACGGGAGCTTTCTTTTTCAACCCATTTTTCAACCTGATCTTTTTCCCAAATCCCTTCTTCAAATTGTTTTTTTAATTCAGGATGTTGGTTGATATCAAATGTGGGAATTTTCCCCGCGGCTAATTGTTGGTTGTAATCTTTGGCTAGTTTAAATGCGATCCCCGATAATAAAAGAATTGCAATGAGGTTTGTCACAGCCATTAACCCCATAGATAAATCAGCTAACTTCCAGATAAATGGCATTTCAGCCAACGCACCAAACATCACCATACCAAGTGCCGCTATACGGAAAATAAATAGCCCCGCAGTATGGTTATTCTCCAAAAAGATCATATTACTTTCTGCGTAAGCATAATTTGCAATGATTGACGTAAAAGCAAAGAAAAATATCGCAATCGCAATAAATGTGCTCCCCCAACTTCCCACCGCTGATGACAATGCTAACTGTGTCAATTCAATGCCATTAATTTTATCAACCCCACTATCTAATACCCCAGACGATAAAATAATAATCGCTGTTGCGCTACAAATCACGATTGTATCCATAAAGACCCCAAGCATTTGAATATATCCTTGGGAAGCTGGATGAGGTGGGTAAGGAGAGGCTGATGCTGCTGCATTTGGTGCTGACCCCATTCCCGCTTCATTAGAAAATAAGCCCCGCTGAATGCCTTGAGTCATCGCTTGGGCGACACCATAACCCACTGCGCCTCCTGCAGCTTCTTGTAGCCCAAAGGCATTACGAATAATCATCATAAACACATCGGGTAAGCGTTCGATATGGTGTCCAACAACCCAGAAAGCTAAAAGCAGGTAAGCGAGCGCCATAATAGGTACAACAAGCTCTGCCACTTTTGCTATTGATTTTAATCCACCAAAAATAATCACACCACTCAGAATAACTAAGCTGATACCGACATAAAGTGGGTTGAAGTCAAAAGCAACTGCGGTCGCTTGAGCGATTGAATTAGCCTGAACGGCATTAAATACTAACCCAAATGCAATAATAAGAAAAACAGAAAAAAGGATACCCATCCAACGTTGATTCAGGCCCTTTTGCATATAATAAGAAGGCCCGCCACGATAGTTTCCTTGGTCATCTTTTGTTTTATACAGCTGTGCTAGTGTACATTCGACAAATGACGTTGCCATTCCAAGTAAAGCCACTACCCACATCCAAAATATCGCACCAGGCCCCCCTGCTGTTAATGCGATAGCGACACCCGTTAAATTTCCTGTTCCAACGCGCGCTGCTAGGCTGGTACATAATGCCTGGAATGAAGAAATCCCAGAACTATCAGATTGTTTACTATTTTTCAGAATACCAAACATATGACTAAAATGCCTAATTTGAATAAAACCTGAACGAATCGTGAAATACAACCCTGCACCGAGTAGCAAATAAATGAGTAGCGAACCCCAAATAATATTCGTTAATGAATTTATAAATTCTATCAAATTACTCTCCTTTTTTATTAAATAAGCTAACGTAACTCGTTAGCAATTAATTTTGCCCCATATCAGCTAAACATTTAAATATAACCACTAAAATAAAAACAAAAATATAATTAATGTAAAATCCAATCTGTCATGAAATTATATTTTTTTATCTTTAATGTAAATTCATTTCTCTTCTCACTGTTCATTAACCGCCAAAAATACAAAAAACCCAATTAAGCCAAATGCAGAAAAAATAAAATAATCAAAAAAATCAAAGGTATAAAAACAAGAGAAAATTACCCGACTTAAAAAATCAATCGTTTGATTTTTAGCTGATTATTTAAACCATTAACTATTTTAGTTAATGGTTAATCTTAATTCATTACATAAAATTAAATTAAATTTATTATTTTAAATATAAAACTTGCTTTTAAATTAAATTAAAAATAAGCAATAACCATTTTTATTTTAAATTTAAAATAGTGCTATTTTATTATTTCATAAAAAAACTCAGCACCTAAAATCACATTATGACAATCAAAAAACGAATATTGCTTATACTTTCTGATAACAATACACTGAACGTAAATTCGCTTTATTGACAAGAGGTTAACATATGGAAATTACGATTAAAGTATCTGATGACTCAATTGAACAGCTCCCTGCTAAAACTTATGATGCGTTTTGTGCAGAGCTAAAAGCGCGTGTTTTAGAGGTCTACCCTAGCAGTAACTTATTGATCACCCATGATAGTGGGCCAACAACTTTCTCAACTAAGGGTTTTCATAACGATAATGAAGCTCATATCGTTTTACATGAGCTTGTTGAAGATGTTTTAAAACACGGCCATTGGCTAAAAAATAATTAATCACCATTATTCACAGCAGCTGACAGTCGCTTTATAGCAACAGTCAGCTTCTTATCTCTTCCCTCCCAACTTTTATCTTCATATCCCTAAAGCCTGATCAAGATCATAGTTAACAAGGTATTTTCACTCTCTTCACTAAAATCGCTTTACCCTTAATCGTTATATGATAAAGTATATAACGTAATTTTCATTTACATTGCTTTTGCTAATTTATAGCGGCCAGTATTTATACTGGCTCTTTTTTATGAAATGGTGCGAAATGCAACACAACATCCCCGTTTTAGTCCTAATCTGCTATAGTAATTTCTAGATATTATTTAGAATAACTATTCATTGAGTGCAAACAGAGGTATGACTATGAAGCGTTTATTACTGGCTCTTTGCCTGTCACCAGCTATAACCATGGCAGCCAATGCCCCTTTAAATATTAGTGAACTGGCCAAGGATTATTGTGAAATAACAGGTCAAGCGCTAAACGAAGCATACAGCACTAACAAAAGCAGTAGTGACCTAACCCTTGAAACAATTGCAAAATTAAAAAATGAAAATGTCGATTTGAAAAAGCTGGAGACAGTTGAGACAGACCTTCGCCAAAACCTCACATCCGCTATTGATGCAATTCGTAGCAATAAATCTCAGTTCAAGAATGACGAAGAGTTTGCTAAATCATTAAATGACTCAATCTCTGCGTGTAAAATTCAAACTGAGTTACTCCTGAACAAGTCGTAATCAGAATAAATCTCATCGAGATAAGAGCGCAACAGTAAAATTGCGCTCTTTTTCATATTAAGGTGCTTTAGCACATAATTTTTCTATTGATAATTTTAGCTCTGATGTTTCACTCACAATCAGTTGAGTATGCTCTGAAATTTTACCTTCTTGCACACTCACGTTGGCAACGAATGGAAGCATCTCATCTTGCGAAGACGTACGATATAGCCCACAAACTCGGTAGCTATTTCCCTCTTTATATTCACTCTTCAAAGCGATTCTGACGTCCTTAAATGTAATCTCGCCTGATTGGTTTAACTTCTTATCTACCAACTGCTTAGCTGTACTTTCAATGTCTGAATCACCAATAGTGCTATAAAAATGATAGGCAAAAACCCCCAGAGCTAACAATAAAACGATCAAGAGCTTTGTTTTTATACGTTTCAACCAGTTATCCTTCATATGATATGTTTGCTTAACTCATTATAATGACATACGTGCCATAACAGTGAACAAAATGAGCCTTTGAGGTCGCTAGTTTGTGACTTCTTGTACGCATTTTATTATTTAATAACCAATAACATTTTTTCATGAAAATCATTTATTTTCATTAGCATTAGTTGTTTTTATATTATTTTATTAATCATTGATAAAAAAAACATTTTAAGTTTTTTCTTATCGATTTATACTTAACACATTCCAATATCTTTATTGCTAATTAATTTATGAAAGAAAAAATCGTTAAAAATTTAGTTGAATTAACTTATGGTACAAACAATGATGTTAAAATCGCAGCAATTAATGCACTCGGTGATTATAAATGTTCTATTGAACAGCAACATGCCATAGACCGCTTATTAAATCTATGCGACGATTACAATAAAGATATTGCTGTTGCATCAATCACCTCACTCAGCAAACTTGCTAAATTCTTTTCAGAAAACCCATAAATTAACGGTAATTTAATTATTTTAACAATTCATCTTCATTATGAAGAAATAATGAATTAAAGTTGTATGAAATATGATTTATTCATTTATATAAGTAAATTAAATTGAATTAATTTATTTAACTGCCAATATAATAATTAATAAATATTCTAAAGGGGATTAAATATGAATATTCTTAAACCGTTAATTATTTCGACAAGTTTATTGGCAGCAAGTTTCTCAACATTCGCATATCATGGTGATGGCTACGGAAATAGTAATGGTTCTTGGCATCGAGGCGGGTACCAAAATCAGCAACAGTATAATAATCGCCCTTGCGATAACTATCGCAATAATAACTATAATAGACACCACCAAGGTATGATGCAATATTCAACGTCAATACAAACAAGTCAACCAGAAGAAGCTCTTAAAAAAATAGTTGCAGATGTTCCTAAAGGTGAAAACGGCAAACAATATATGGTTAAAGTTGCCGTGGTCGAAATCACACCGAATACACCAGTACAAGCCCAGTAATTGAAAACTCAGGGTAGTAAATGCTACCCTGTTAGTTATTTGACCTGATTATTCTTACAGGCCAATAGGCTGATAACCTTGCAACTGTGGGACAAAGTGTTCTCCCTGTTTGTTTTCTGTTAGGTGAATATAAAAATCACCAACTTGCTCTAGGAATACGCAGTCATCCACATCTTTCAAATTATCTTTATGTTGTTGTTCACTGTTAACTAGCAACTTTTTAATTGCCTTTTGTTTTGCATCATCCGCTGTTTTCGCAACAAAAAGATCAAACTCATGTAATTCTGCTAAGCTGTTTGGAGTATACCCGCCGACATTAACAAAATATAATTTATGGCTAGTTTTTGATGGTTCTCGGCTTAGGATCACATCAAAACCATCAGCCCATGTAATAACTGCATAGCCGTCAATATGAATCTTATCTTTATCACCAAACCAAGCTTCTCTCAATGTAGGCCAAGCATCCTCTGGTTTTTCTGCAATAACAAACTGGATATCGTGAACCTCTATATTTGATTTGCCTGCATTACCACCAATGTAAAACATAAATAATTTCATTCTTACTCCAATTTACCACCTTGTTATATAATAAATTATATAACCATTAAAATTCAATTTGCAATCTTCCATTTTGCAGAAAATAACAACCTAAATTTTTATCTATGGTTTTCATCATATTAGCTTTATTAGCATTACTCCTTCTACCCGAGATCACTATCAGCAACATAAAAAGTGAATAAAAAGTCATTTTAACCATATAATTATTTACTTTGAGGTTATTTTGAGTAATCTAATGAGCTCAAGAATAATAATTTCAGGGAATAATTATGGATCGTCGTTCATTTCTAAAATCCACTTCATTAGTAGCAGGTGGATTAGCGCTAAATACATTTATAAATCAAGCTTCTGCTAACACAGCATCGGTAAAACTACCTGATGCTAAGCATCCTTTATTGCTTAATTTCAATGAAAACTCATTAGGGATGTCACCAAAGGCTAAAGATGCAATTATTGCCGCGTTACCTAATTCTTTTCGCTATCCTGACGATGCTAGAGCTGAATTAATCACCAGTATTGGCTCTCTTTATGATTTATCTGATAAACATGTCAGCATCGGTAATGGCTCATCAGAAACCATTCAAGCCACTGTTGCCATGTTGGCAAATAAAGCTAGAAACCAAGGGATCAAAATTCAACTGGTTACCCCTGATCCTACATTTAATTATGCCGAGCTGTACTCACTTCCACTTGGTGTACAAATTACAAAGGTTCCTCTAAAAGCAGATTTATCTTTTGATTTACAAAAAATGGAGCAAGCGGCAAATAATTTTGATGGTTTATCCATGATTTATATCTGTAATCCAAACAACCCGACTGCCATGATTACCCCTCATAGCCAGTTAGATGGCTGGATGAGTAAAGCTCCCGATAACCAATTTTTTATTGTTGATGAGGCTTATGCTGAGTTTGTCGAAGACCCTAGCTTTGTCAGTGCAATAGAATTAGTTAAAAAAGGCCAAAAAAATCTTATTGTTACACGAACATTTTCAAAAATATTTGCGCTAGCGGGATTACGTGTTGGTTATGGAATAGCGATACCAGAGGTTACTACTGCCGTAGATGAATTTTTATCTATTGATAACACAAATACAGCAGGGGCTGTTGCTGCCCTCGCCTCATTAAAAGATAAAACCTTTATCGCAAACAGTCTTAAATCCAATAATTTATCGCGTAAAATTGTCGAAACTGCACTAAAAGAAATTGGACTCGAATATGCCCCATCACAGGCAAACTTTATTTTCCATAAAGTAAAAGGTGATGTAAAAGCCTATAAGCAACGCATGGCAGATGCAAATGTGATGGTAGGAAGAGAATTCCCACCTGCTGTAGGCTGGAACCGTTTAACATTAGGAACTCCTGAAGAAATGGAACAATTCGTCACAGTCCTAAAAGAATTTCACAAAAAAGGTTGGGCATAACATAGCCCCTCCAGCGCTACCAAAATAAAAGGAACAGGTATTGATCTCCCCCTTTTATTTTTTAAAAAGGGCCTTTGAAAATAAAGAAGGCCCCCACAAAAATAAGGGCAAAACCAATAATATGATTAACTGTTATACTCTCTCCTAAATATAAAACTGAAAAGAGCACAAAAACACAAAGAGTGATAACTTCCTGCATTGTTTTCAATTCTGCAGCACTATAAAACTGATGCCCCAACCGGTTTGCAGGTACAGCAAAGCAATATTCAACAAAAGCAATTAGCCAACTAAAAAATACCACCACATATAAAGGTTTCGTCGTAAACTTCAAATGTCCATACCAAGCAAACATCATGAACACATTTGAAATGATAAGTAAAAATACAGGATATAATTTTGCTAGCATGTTAATTTCATAGTAAGAAGATAATTTTCATCATTATGAAATGAAAAAATCACGATTTCAATAAGGTGTAATTAGGCTAATTATTTCATTCTAAAATTTATTTCAGCTAAGACAAATGGAGAGTTAAATGTTTATTCAATATCGCTTAATGGATCTGACAGATAGCCTCAAAGTCGCTCATTTATTACAAGCTAATGCCCCTTCTAACCATGGTGAGCTTCTTGGCGAATTTCCACTTCCTAAGGTTAAGGATATGTTGATGGGAAGCACAGGAACCATTATTGCGGTAGCGGCTCAAGACGTTATCGGTGTGGTTTTTAGCTTTAGGTCGTCATCGGCCACACTACCCCCTTTAGCTTCATTTATTATCGAACAGTTTCCTCACCTAGTTAAAAATAATTGGTTTTATGGGCCTGTTTGTATCAATAAAGAATACAGAGGCAAAGATATCCTCAAAACTTTATATGACAAAGTTTGCGCACTCAATACAGGTAAACCCGTTGCTTTTATTAACACAAAAAATTTACGTTCATTAGCGGCTCACCAGAAATTAGGTATGAGTGTTGTCGCTAACTTTATTTTCGATGAAATAGAATACTATTTAGTTATCGGCAGATAATTTTTTAGTACCATCTAGTACATTTTTATTTTAATTTGCTCACGTTTTGATAAACTAGATACATTATTGTATTAAAGAGTACATTTTATGACAGATTTTCTTACTGTAAACCAAAAGGCATGGGACAAACAGGCAGAGTCGCAACAAGCTTGGTCGACACCTGTGGATTCACAAACTATTCATGATGCTAAACAAGGTCACTGGCAAGTTCACCTTACCCCTACCCCAGTATCAAAAGATTGGCTAGGTGATATTAAAGGGAAAAAAATTCTTTGCCTTGCATCTGGCGGTGGTCAGCAAGCTCCTGTATTAGCAGCTGCGGGTGCTAAAGTTACCGTTTTTGACTTTTCAATAAAACAACTTGAACAGGATATAATGGTCGCAGAACGCGATCATTTAACATTAGAAACTGTACAAGGTGATATGCGTTCGTTATCTATGTTTGCTCGCGAAGAATTTGATATTATTTTCCACCCTATATCTAACCTATATATTCCAGATGTAAATCCTGTATGGCAAGAATGCCATCGTGTATTAAAAACAGAAGGAAAATTATTATCTAGCTTTTTTAACCCCGTAGTTTTTATTGGCGACCGGGATAAAAAATACCATGAGCAAGGCCTTATAAAACCAAGTTATACTATGCCTTTTTCGGAATTAAGCACTTTATCTGAAGAGCAAATTGCATACAAGACTGAACACCAAGAAGCCTTTGTGTTTGGCCATTCTTTAAATGATTTAATTGGTGGACAAATTAAAGCTGGCTTTCATATTGCAGGATTTGAGGAAGATTGGCAGCCACATCCACGTTTTATTGTTGACCGTTATTTACCAACATTCCTATCAACATTAGCGATTAAAATTCGCTAAAAATCCTACATTAGTTAGACTGTTGGCTAATCAATGTTAATTTTCTAAGATAGGCTATTCACCACGGTGGCAATAGCGCTCCCAAACAGATTCAAATTGTTCAGGGGGAATAATATCATCTGTCTTTTCAACAAATGGAATTGAAATCATCACCTTACCCGTTTTATTCTTATGTAGCCTAACAATAAATCGCTTATAGCCATGGGGTAATTCATTTTCAAAACCAAAGACTTCACCGCAATAGTATCCTGTTTCCTCACCTTCATCACTTTTCGTTAGTACATAATATTTTACATTTTTGTACGTTGCTGCCGACGGATATGCCAAGAAGTCTTCAACTGAGCTTCTCACTCTACTATCCGTATCTAATTCTGGGTCAATAGTCACTTCGGTCATGATCCCCGCTATGTATGCACACCCAGCAACAAGTAATAGAACTAAAGATCTTAATAACATTTTATATAGATAATCCATGAGAAAACAGTAAACATCATTATAGTTTATACTTATTGTTTTGCGACCTCAAAGCGAATCAGGCCATTCATTTTTATAATCTACTGAATAAGTTGCCAAATATAAACTAAAATAGCAGCAGTAATTATCCATATTATTGTTGCTAAACTCAAACTACCCCAAGCCGTCATTTTCGTTGCAAATATATAAACTGTAAGTAGATACATAGCATAAGGAATTAATGACCATAACCCAAATAATGCAGTTTTTCTTAATGCCTCAGTGCCTTGCTCCTGCACAACAATCACATGTGCGATAAGCGCAAAAGTTGGAAATAAAGGCACCAATCCAGCAATATAATAAACTTTACTCCGTGAAAATAATGCAATGATAAGTACAGCTACAGCACCAATTAGACATTTTAAGAATAATGAAAACATAAGAGTTCAATTCCTTTTTACATTTAGCTTATTATCCTTTCTTACTATTGAAAAGTTAACAGCATTATCAATTCAAACAATAGCTCATAAATTTTCTTTTCATTTTGTTAACCATTCCAAAAAATAAGTAAACACACTTAGATTTCATTCATTTTTATGAACTAAGTCATATTATTGCATGTAAAGTATCCATCACGAGTGCCGATACATTGAGTTAGTCCCTACGCCTGATGCTTTCGCGTGACTATATATAACATTTTAGTCTATAGGATAATTTTGATTCACTTATCGCTAACAATGTTATGTCTGAAAGTCGTTATTTGTATGTATTCAAAACATACTGCTCGATGGTATGAAAGGAAATAATCAATGATGTCTGATACTTCAAAAAAAATTAAATTTAACTCAGCTAAATTTACCTTCACTGGCCTCAAAACGACGACGTTGGTCTGGTTTATTTCAGGACTGCTGATCACACTACTACTGTCTACTTGCTGGTTTTTCTTTAGCTCGTTAAAACAGTATCAAGCAACACTCAATGACCTGGATATAATTTATAATGAGCAAACTGAATTAAACAATACGTGGCAATCTCTACTTCAAGCACGCAATACCTTAAACCGCGCAAGCTCTCGCCATTTATTGATCATCAATAAAATGAAAACGTCGAATACTGACATCGACAGCCTTATTCAGTTTTACCATCAAAAAATGACACAAACCAATACATATTGGAAAAATTTTTCTGAAAGTTCCATGTATCAAAACAATGCAGCTTTCACCGATTTAGAAAAATCGTATAATACATTATATGCCGCACTGAATGAACTTTCTGTGTTCTTAGTTGAAGGAAAAACCTACGATTTTTTAAATCAACCCACACAATCATTTCAAGATGCATTTGAAAAAAATTACATAAATTATCACCAACAGCTTAATAAAAATTACCATGACATCGCTATTTCAAGCGAAAAGCTTTATCACCAAAGCATAATTGGTCTTATTGTGATCATTACAATAATCTCCATTGTCACGCTATTCATCCGTTTTATTTTGCAATTTTTCTTTATCCGCCCTCTCAACCAAGTTATTGATGGTATCGAAAAAGTCAGCCAAGGTATTCTTTATCATCAATTTGATAATAAAGGTCTTTCTGAAATAAAACTGCTCAAAATGCATGTCTCTAATATGCAAAGTAAGCTTATTGAAATTGTAAAAAATATTTATGACAACACTCACCATATTAAAGTTGAGTTGAATGATATTACGCAAATGAACCATGATTTGTCCATCCGAGCAGACCAGCAAGCCGCAGCAATTGTTGAAACTGCCGCCAGCGTTGAAGAACTCGACTCTTCATTTAAGCTCAATACAGCACATACAAATCAATCTTGTCAGCTTATGTCTGCAACGAGTATCACCATAGATAAGAGCAATGAGCTAATTTCTGATGTCGTCGAGAATATGGATGATATCGTCGACTTCTCTAAAGAAATCAGCAAAATTACATCTACAATTGATAATATTGCCTTCCAAACGAATTTGTTGGCGCTTAATGCAGCTGTTGAAGCCGCTCGAGTGGGTGAACATGGGAAAGGTTTTGCTGTCGTCGCTAATGAGGTTCGCGAGTTATCAATAAGCTGTACGCAAGCATCCAAAGAGATTAAATTACTAATCAATAATTCAAATGATAAAATTAATCATTGTTTCCAACTGGCGGCAGATGCTAACGATAATATTGTCTCTATTGCTCAAGATACCTCTAATATTAACGAAATGATCCAAAGCGTTGCCCTTGCCTCTAATGAGCAAACTCACGGTGTAAGCCAGATCCACCTAGCTATCAACGAATTAGATAACACGACTCAAGCGAATGCTTCAATGACACGTGAATTACAATCTTCACTAAAAGCACTCGAGTCTCAATCCAATTTACTGGAAGAGATAATTTCTATCTTCCACGTTGAAGCCGAAGATACACAACAATCTGACAGTATTGAGCAAAAAAAAGATCTACCAATTAAAAAACTCCACTAAATTAAATTATTAAACCGTTGGGCACTATTCATGGTGCCCATATTTTTATTTTCTTTCGTATTTTTTCTTCTTTATTCATGTTTGACTACCATTGAATATTTCTAACAAATTATCTGATATAACATGTAACGATTATTTCGAATAACGACGAGCCAATATGACAATTAAAATTACCGTTCTTGTTGATAATAACACTCTCATCGACAGTTATTTTTGCGGTGAGCCAGGTGTCTGCTATCACATTGAAGCTGATGACAAAAAAATATTATTTGATACAGGTTACTCTGATATTTTTATTAATAATGCCCATATACTCAATATTGACCTAGCCGATATTACCGACCTTGTACTGTCTCATGGCCACAATGATCACACATGGGGATTAGGTCATTTGATTCAGTATTTTGACCGTCGTAACGTTGAGGAAAACCACCCCAAACAGCTTATTTATCATCCAGATGCATTAAAACCAAAACAGTTTCAATCGAAAGTGATTGGAGCAAACACCCCAAAAAATGTACTCGATGCCTACTTCACTTGTATAGAATCTATAAAGCCATACTATTTATCTGATAACGTTATATTTTTAGGTCAAATACCTCGGAATAATAATTTTGAAGGAAAAGACCCAATCGGTATTATGGTTAATGAAAACCAACAACACGTTGATGACTATGTCCTTGATGACACCGCTCTGGCAGTTACAACAACAGAAGGACTGATTGTAATAACAGGTTGTTCTCATTCAGGTATTTGCAATATTGTTGAATATGCGAAACACGTCACTGGGATAAATAAAATAGTCACTGTAATTGGTGGTTTTCACTTACAACAAGCCTCAGATGATCTTTTAGAACAGACTGGCAACTACTTTACTCAACAGGACTTATTGCACATCCACCCATGCCACTGTACTGACCTTGCAGCAAAGATACACTTAGCTAAGCATGCTCCTGTTAAAGAGGTTGGTGCTGGCTTACAGCTCACTTATTCAAGTTAACTTGATTGCCCAGTAGTAAGCTGGGCATATTCTTGCAGCTAATCTGATGAACAAAAAAATCACCTTTCCATTCAGAAAATTATCTACATATAAATACGTTAAGTTCTTGACCCTAAATCACTGTCGTGTTTATTACCTTGAGTCATCCGCGTAAGCTCCTCGCAACGTACTATTTTATTATCTAAGACAGTAAAACAGGCAAATACTTCATACTCGCTGTAAGAGCCGTCTTTTTTCATTGCCTTTGCAATATGTTGAGTATGAACGCAGTTATCTCCCTCTGCGATAGATTTAATTGTTATCGTAATTGATTCAGTTGCTTCCTCTAACACCTTCATATGCGCAACGAACTCATCAAAGCCAATTTCTTTACCATCGACTATTTGAATGTAATCTCTAGAGAAAAACTGCTCTATAACAGATAGTGATCCGATTTGCGTTCCTAACACAGAGTCTAAAGCTTGTTTAACCAACTGTATTTTTCCCACTATTTACCTCTTGTTTTTTATAAATGCCTTTACTCTGTTATATGTTGTAAACCAACGATTTCAAGGGAACACTTATATTTAATTAAGCATTCTATTAACTTCAGCATTTTATGCTTTTTATAGCCCAAATATTCCCTCCACATTAAATCAGGCTCATGTTATTTCTTTTAGATACATTTTGTTTTTTTAACATTAAAACCATTTAACGCATATTAACACCAATAAATAACCTTATAATTCATACTAGTATATGGATTGATTTTATAAAAATTACTCATGAAAACAAATAAAATACGGAAAAAATCATTTATTTTTAAGCCATTTACTACATTTTTCGCTTTAGATCACAAAATTCATGTGTAATATCATATTCTTCGTAAATTTCACGCTTTTATAAAATAATGTATCTTGCTAATTCTTATGCTTTTATCCATAATCTTAAGCTATAGTATTTACCACTTTCAGTAACTTCATAGACTCAGTTTTTCCAAGTAATCTTGGATAAGTCCTGAAAACGATATCCCTAATTTATTGGGGGGGCAGTTTTATACATATCCCCCCCCTACTTATATAGGAAACATTTAATATAATCGTATGTTTTTACTGTTAAATGTAATCATGACATATATAAAGGAGGATTTGTGCTGGAAAATCATTTAAACATATTTATTCGAGCTGCATTTATTGAAAATATGGCCTTGAGCTTTTTCCTCGGAATGTGTACTTTCCTCGCGGTATCCAAAGAGGTTAAAACCTCGTTTAAATTAGGTCTAACCGTTGTTGTCTTACTCACTATCGCTACGCCCATCAATAACTTGATCTATAACTATGTTCTTCGAGACGGAGCTATAGCTGAAGGTATTGACTTATCATTTTTATCCTTTGTCACATTTATTGCTGTTCTAGCCGCTTTAGTCCAGATCTTAGAAATGTTCCTAGATAAATTTATACCTTCCCTCTATCACTCACTGGGGGTCTTCTTACCACTCTTAACTATTCACTGTGCTATTTTTGGAGCAACCATTTTTATGGTTGAAAGGAACTATACATTCACAGAATCTGTTGTTTATGGTGCTGGTTGTGGGATAGGTTGGATGTTGGCTATTATTGCGCTTGCGGGTCTTCGTGAAAAAATGAAATACTCTGATATTCCAAAAGGATTAAGAGGATTAGGAATAACATTTATTACCGTAGGTTTAATGTCCCTTGGCTTTATGTCTTTTTCAGGTATTTCGCTCTAATTTTGCATTGAATAGCACATTTCTAAAATCATCTCATTCTATAATGTTAAAAAGCCAATAAGGACATTACTTTTTAACATTTAAAACTTGTTTGCTAAGAGGCTACCCCTTTCTTTCGTCCTAGCTTTTTCTCAATCCCCCTACTCTTTCTATCCGATCTGTAACTTCTATCACTTTTTTATTTTTACTCTAAATTGGATTAAAAGATAAATACTGGTATGATTCAATTGCCGACTCAAACGATAGGCACTTTATAACTATAATTATACAGATACATTTCCATTAGATACCCCTGCTTGCAGGGGCTTTTTTATAAAGAACAGTATTCACGTTGAAGTGCTATATTTGCTAATTACATTTTATACAACGAATAATATTGTAAAATTAGTCATATAATTAGATGAGAACATTTCTCTTTTCACTATATCCCTTTAGAACCCCTGTCCCCCTAGATGTCATTTCATCTTTCTTTTCATGCTACTTGTTACATTATTTAACCCTTTGTTAAGGTAATACATGGTTATTTAGCATACAGTAATACCAACTTTATCAAAATCATCAATTGGATATTTACAATTAAGGTGGCACTATGCGATTTAATTTGACCCAAATAAGTATCTTAGAAGAAAACTCCAAAATAATTGGTTTAGACCTCATTCTAAGTGGAGATGATAAATCTACTCACCATTTAAAAATGGATATCAAAGGGTTGGATATGATGAATCTCACATTAAGAGATATTGAGAAACAAGCAATTAAACAGGTTAAACATAATTTTGAACATTGCTCCAATGGATAAACTAGGCACCACATTCACTTTATCCCAATACATCTATCTCATACTGGCTTAGGCCAGACAAAACTCACCTTTTAATCAGAGGGTCATCTGAACCCCACCATCATCTAATACCCTCTAGGTATATGAGTATCTATGATTGAAAAATAATTAGTTAAAATCATCAAGTTTTAAAATGACATACCGATAAACTAAACTATTACGCCCAATTTTGATATAGAGCATCGATACGTTCCGATACAATGAACTCATTCCAAATAAGTAACAAAGCAACTAATACCTATTCTAGAAAATATTTGTAACAAATCTTTTCTACTGGTAAACTTTCATTTCAATATTGTTTTATCTATGTAAAAAATAATAATAAATTTTGTCTCAAATTGATAAAAAAGAATAATAAAAATATTGAATAAATAAAAAACCAAACAAGCATCATAAAATAATAGTTCATATTATTATTTATTAATACATGAAAAATGCTATCGCATATACGCGTGATAAGAGTATTTGCGATAATCACAAAATTCGCTGTATAAAATACATAAAATTAACAAATTGGTTTATAAACTTATTTATCAATATGTTGAGACTACCTTACCACTAAAATCAAACGATTGTTTAATTTCATTTGATAGCTACCACCAATTAAAAATTGGAAAACAAGTATTTAAAACGATTGTACTTGATATAAATATTTGACTAGTTTTTATCTCAGAAAATTCTTAATAAAAAAGAGGTTGATATGAATCGTGCTATTTTAAATAGCAAAGTTAATACCTTAGTGGGAAATTATTTAAGGCAAAAACGGATTGAAAATGATATGACTGGTGCTGAAGTTAGCGAATTACTTCATGTTAGTCAGCAACAAATTTCACGTTATGAAAATGGTATTAATACAATTTCATTCAGTTTAATCCTACTGTTTCTTATCAAATTAAATATCAGTGTAGAATCTTTTTTTGTTTCTTTACTGAAGGAGCTGGAAAATGAAGGTGATATTATAGACTTAGGATTAAGTTTATATTTAAATCCATCATCTAGAGAAAATCAATATCTTTATATATAAAATGCCTCATCAACATCAGGATCAATAACTAAATCAGAACATATAAATGTTAAAAAACAATAAAAATCTTGGCCTATACATACAAAAAAACAGAATAACTAACCATATTTCAATTGAAAAAATGGCAAATTTATTAGACATATCAACAGATTTTTATCTGTCTTATGAAAATGGTGAAAAATCCATTTATGCAGACCATTTATTTTATATCGCTAAAATTTTAAATATCGATATCAGCCAGTTAGTTAACGTTTATTTAGAATAGCTAACTTATAGCATTTAAGCGTCAGAGGTTTATTAAAACCTCTGACCTTCAATAGTAAACCCACTAATAGCTCTTCTCCTCCTATTTTGTGAAAATATATCAATATGCAATAAAAAAACATGTCTTTTAATATTGGATAACGAGGTCACAACTTCGCATTTTATGTCTTCTACAATGTACAGCCTAAAAGTAGGAGAAAAAATGAACCCTAATAACAAAGTAAACGTGCTTAAACTCATTTCGGCAGAAATGAATAAAGTCATTGATTATTACTCAAAAAACACATCTAGCTCACCGCAAAGTACTGATTTAATATCATTACGTGAAGCTTATAATGAAGATAGAAAGTATTGGAATGCAGATGCCCCCATCATGCAATCAACTTATGATATTAACATTCAAACGCCTTATGGTTGTATCCTTACACGCATATTTCAGCCTACAATAACTACACCTGCGACATTATTTTATATCCATGGTGGTGGGTTTATTTTAGGTAATCTTGATACCCATGACAGAATAATGCGGTTACTAGCGCTATATACTGGCTGTACCATCATTGGTGTAGACTATTCTTTATCACCCGAAGCCCGTTACCCTCAAGCAATTGAGGAAATATCTATGGCATATCAGTTTTATGCCCATAATGCCGAGAAGTATAATATTAACATGGATCAGACAGGCTTTGCGGGGGATTCCGCTGGCGCAATGTTATCATTAGCGACAACACTTTGGCTTCGTGATAATAATATTGTAAATCATGAAATTAAAGCTAATTTACTTTGGTACGGACTTTATGGTTTACAAGATTCAGTGAGCCGTCGACTTTATGGCGGTGAGTGGGATGGATTAACACAGAAAGACCTTGAAGGATATGACAGCGCCTATCTTGGTGAGTCAGGAAGTCGCGAAGCACCTTACTACTGTTTATTCAATAACGATTTAACTCATCATATTCCACCTTGCTTTATTGCCAGTGCGGAATTTGACCCACTTTTAGATGATAGCATCGCATTATTCAATACATTAAAAAGCAATAAGATATCCTGCAAATATAAGATGTACCCAGGTACATTACATGCTTTTTTACATTATAGCCGTATGATGAATATTGCTGATGAAGCAATTAGAGATGGTGCTGAGTATTTTAAAAGACTTACCTCTGAAAATAGCCTCTAGAGCTAAATTCTGTCATTCAATTTTCTGTATTGTTTTATTTGATTAATACTTACAAGTAAAATTATCTTACAGAGCAAAACAGAGGTTATTATGCTAATTAGCCTAAAAGCGGTTACAAAAGAAAACTATGAATCCATTTGTCTTTTAGATGTATCTGATGAGCAAGAAAAATATGTTGCTTCAAACACTTGGTCACTGGTTGAAGCCGCTTATAATGAAAATTATACCGTAAGAGCTATTTACTGTGATGATGACCCAGTTGGTTTCTTTATGTGGGTACAAGAAAGCCCAATAAGAATATCAATTTGGCGGTTTATGATTGACCAACATCACCAAAATAAAGGAATAGGTAGACAAGCGCTTAGCCTCGCGCTTACAGAGATAAAACAAACACAATCAATCATAGAGATTGAAATATGTTATAACCCAAACAACCCTGTCGCCAAAAATTTTTATTCCTCATTTGGTTTCAGCGAGGTCGGTATGGATAAAAATAATGAAGATATGCTCGCGTTAATTTACCTTAAAAAAGAGCGATGAATTTTCCCCTTAATCTAGAGAAAAAACCTCTGCAGCAGTAGCCATTATCTCAATATATGCATATCGCCCTCCTGCAAGGTATTCCTATTTATTAAGTTAATAGGTAAACACACACCTATTAAAGTAATTAATCTGTGAGAGTGATATTCGGTAGCTATAGACGAATAAAGGCCGCATTAGTGTTGTGATCCCACTAATTGGACGACTAATTACTGAAGGCTTTTTACTGTCGTAATTCATCTTTCCAATGTATAAATACAGTCATCAAAGATAACTCCTCCAATAGTGTAGTTATCTTTAATAACGTCTGTAAGGATAAACCCATTTTTTCTAGAACGCTAACTGATGCCTTGTTTCCATCCGTAACCACAGCTTGATACCGTGAAATGGCGGATAATTCAGGGAGTGCCAATAAGGCGGCCAATGAATCAGTAGCCAAAGACTTACCTGAGAACTCACACGCTATCATGTAACCAACTTCAGCCACTAGCTCACAGCTTTCTTGAACTATCATTAAACCCGTTAAACCCATCGGAATACCATCAACTAGTCTTAGCCGCGATTGCGCCTTCCATACCTTTAACGATTAAGTCAGCAGCTTCAGTCCAACCCATATGGCGCAGCAATACATAGCCTAATAGTTTATAACTAACTGATATTTATTATTATTAATGATTTATTGTCTTTAGTATGGTAAAAACATATTTTTTAAGCCCTTGATAACATAAACAATTAATTTAGTTTTGATAGCCACTATTTATTAAAATATAAGATATTATTATTGCGCTTAATACTAGTTATTGATTAAAACCTACCCCCCCAACGCCTAGACTCCATTAAATCAATTGCTATCGCATATATAGCAATCATGTGTTTTTCTTGCTCACCTTCTCTCTGCTCCTTCAAAATTGCAGATATGCGCTCTCCTGTGATGTTATGCTTTGACTCATTTAGCAACATAACAGCCCTGCCAACTACTTGGCATATCCGCATATAAATTACATCTTTATCTGTGTCCATAATCACCTCTGTGTATTCACTCAACACTAACACCTTGTTGAAATAATACCCAGATAAGATTTGTATAGTTTTCAATCTAACCAACATTTCTATGCAAAAACTCAATGGACTCATTCAAAAGTTTTTTATATTCATCATCTCCTGATGCCACCATCCTTTCGGTTAACTCGTTCACTAGTGTCGACTTAAATACCATCATATTTCCAAACAACAACTTGACGGTTGCATATCCGATTTCAATCATTATTTCACTTGTTCGGCTATCAGCCATAACTCACACCTCTTTATTGTATGAAGCTTAGACAATTATTATCGAATTTCGTTTGTTTTAAATGCGTTACCACTATGAAGTTAGCCTTTGATAACAAATACCACCTAAAGAATAATAAAAATTCCTTATAGAACATAATTTATAACAAATTATATATTTCCACACCGAAAAATTATTCTTGCTACCGCATTATATTTATAAAAGAAATTTAATTTTTACGCTGTTAACTAAAATAATGCTAAATAAACTATAACTAGTTAAATATTTTTTAAGATAAAAATAGCCATCTTATTACAAATTTTATTCTTTGGGTTTCAGTCTATCAGCATTAGCAATGTACAGGGCAATAATAAGTATTAGTATTGAAACAGAGTAAATAATAAACAGCTGAGGGTCCTTATGTTCAACTATAATAAGCCGAATTACAGCTGTAATTGCAATATAAATAAAATATTGTAATGGAAAATGGTAATTTGACTGAAAGTACTTGATAATCAACGCAACAAATTCAAAATATAGAAAATATATAATAAGCTCATCGACCAGCAAATAAATCGAAATGGAATCACTAGCGGAAAATAGTAGTTTCGATAAAACAATAGTTTCTTTTACTAAAAAAGAAATTAATATAATAGCAAGTAAAATCAGCGCAGCACTGCTAATCCACTGTAACACTCTACATATTAATTTTGATTGACTTAGCCCTGACATGGTAACTCCTCAGGAGTTTAACCTTTCTCATTAAAAATATAGCATCATTAAATATTTAAATGGACCACCATCGAGGCCTCGAACCTCGACTTTTAGTTTTGTCAGGACTAAATACTCTTCCAATTGAGCTAATGGTGGAATAAATTTATTTAGCTAAGTTTATAATATATGCGATAATTAGAATAAATATGATAATCAGTACAATAACAACAAGCATGTTTTGTGAAAAATTCAAAATACTTTGATAAAGATATGACCATTTCATAAATAATACCTTAGAAATCTCACTTACCTTTCAGATAATATTTTTTAAATGCAAGAGTTATGGTAATGAGATACTTTAAATTGCTAACACTCAGAGAATTGTAATTTTTTCAATTAATTACTATAAGAACTGAATTAAGAATGCTACTCGCTTTAAAACATGACATAGAGCATACACTGATTAATAGGATCTTTATTCACAACAACATAACACTTTAGAAAAGCTATTACACTCGATTGGTGTTAGTTTTTTGGGAAAATGTATCCACCACCGAGCTGGCTCCATGATGAACTATCGAACAAATAAATGACACCAAGAACGACGATAATTAGTACAGCCACAATGAGGATTTTTTTATAGATACTTAGAACTCGACTATAAAATGTTTGCTTTTTCATTCGTGTTTCCTTAGGAAAGTGATCCCCTTGGATACCACATCTATTTTTTAGATAAAAGCTTGCGGAGGCAAGATTTGCTACTCATAGCAATGGGGTATAATTATCAAACAAGCATACCACGTCAGCTTAAATAAATACGATTAATGCGATAAAACCTCTTTAAAAAGAGGTTTAAATGTGAATCAAATTATTTATCAGCTAACTTGAGCTTTCATGACGCTTTTACAAAAGATACATTTTGCACCATGTGGATTATTGGCCGAAACATCAAACTGTGAAGTTCTATACTGGGATCCACTACAGCAAGGACATTTAAAATACAAATAAATTTTTATAGTACCACCACGTTTCCAGCTGCTGGGCCTTTCATTCCATTCTCGATGGTAAATGAGACTTGTTGGCCTTCAATTAACGATTTAAAGTCATCGCTCTGAATAGCAGAAAAATGGACAAATACATCTTTACTACCATCTGCTGGAGTAATAAAACCGAAGCCTTTATCGTCGTTAAACCATTTTACTGAACCAGTTAATATATTAGACATAGAAATTCCTTTAATTATTTAATATTTGCCATAAGGCATAATAGAGTTTGTTTTTAATTTTTACTTATGGGAATTAATTAGAAGGAATTCGCGATGAAGTGATATCAGGGATAACGCTAAATGGTGAACAACTTGAAACTGACTAACATAAATAGGTTTGTACTTCCAAAACAGTAAGGGCATTAAGCCACACCCCCCCGACTATAGCAAGTTTTATTTTTCACTCCACTTTAAGATAAATGATTATTTAACGAATTCCTTTTCAATACAAATCTTAAAAAGTAATTACTTTGAAAATAACGACTTTTTCTCTGAGTTAACACCTGTTTCACTAGAATAAATATAAAAAATCTACAATTTTTAATTTTATTACTTATAATTTAGTGTTTCATGCTATTTTTTATGCAATCAGAGCATATCTTAACAATCTTATAGTGTGATTTTTTAGCAGCTTCAATAGCTTGCATAGCATTAAAAAAGTTACCAAGGTAAAATCTATTTGAAGCCATAGGCATATTCTTGCATCCAAGCTTATGTATTTTATAACCACCCTGTGGTTCAACTATAGTCTGAATATAATAATTCATTTATCTCTCCTTTATTTTTCAAAGGTGCTATACCAATATTTTTCCACCATAAATTAGTCCTCGAATCTCAGCGTTGTTAAAACTCATTACTCATTTAGTTTTAGCTAACTGTGGAATAATTTTACATCCAATATACAAGTGCAAATGTAGCCAGAAGTAATACCGTTATAATTAGCACATTTTCTGTAAGTGATAAAATCCGATGATATAATGCAGATAAATTCATAGGTAATTCCTTAGGAAACAATTCCTTTGGATACCACATCTATTTATTAGATAAAAACTTGCGAATGCAAGGTTTGCTTTTTATGGCAATGGGGTATAATGATTTAAACCACTATAACACATTACCTATACTTTTACTTGGTTAATAACCTCTGAATACCAACTTTCATCGCAGAGTGATTTAATTGAAGTAATTATCTAATTGATTTAGCTCACTATTACCATAATAAAAAGATTAAATATCGTAAGTTAACTGTTTTATTCTTACTACTTTTTTATTCATCGTAACTAATCTTTAATATAAATAAAAAACAATTATGGCTCTTTTAATCAGAAAGAAAGCCATAATTCCTAACCATGTCATAGCATATTTAGGATGGAGTAACTTTATAGAAAAAAATTCTTGGCGTACATTATATTTACTAACACTTTGTTTTTGCGATATGCAACGTATCTTAGACTGTTAATTTTATTTTAAATTCAAAACCTAATTAGATATTTATCAACATACTGTTTAAACTAAAATTTCTCAAAGGTTCATGTGCATGATGTGTGCCTAAAAAACACGATCTCCTGTATAAATCTATCCTATAAACAATACATTTTCTGCAATATGTTATCGCCTTATATCTAGCTCACTAAAGATCATATAGTTACACTCCATACAAAAACAACCATCGAAGACTAATCGATAAGGTTATACATTTACAAATATTAACTGGCTATTATTTAAACAAAGGCGTAGATTTAAATGGCTCACTTAATAAGCTAATACTTACAGCGAGCATGCACGACCTGTCTACTCGACAATACATAATAAAACATCAGTAAACCTAGAACGTTTAGATCCCTATCTAACATAGGGGTCTTTTTTATTCTTTAAAGATGCTTTTCCCCATCTTTTCATAAAGAATTATAAAAATTAATAACTCTACACATACACCTATTAATTCTGGAACAATATTTCCTATAATATAATTATTTTCATCACAATAGTAAGCAAGTCCAACACATATAGTTAAAACCAATAAAAGAAAAATAAAAAAATGTTTTTTCTCTATTTTGCTTGGTTTTTTGAGAAAATTTTGATAATTCGTTTTGATAACTTTTTGATAACCGTTTCAAATGTGACAATAAAAAACGGGAACTATTAAGTTCCCGTTCTTAATCACAACACGTAATAAATTACATGTGTGCGATCATTGCATCGCCGAATTCGCTACATTTCAGTAATTTAGCGCCTTCTAACTGACGTTCGAAATCGTAAGTTACAGTCTTAGCCGCGATTGCGCCTTCCATACCTTTAACGATTAGGTCAGCCGCTTCAGTCCAGCCCATATGGCGCAGCATCATTTCAGCAGAAAGGATGATAGAACCAGGGTTTACTTTATCCTGACCTGCGTATTTAGGTGCAGTACCGTGAGTTGCTTCGAATAATGCACACTCAGAACCAATGTTAGCGCCTGGCGCAATACCGATACCACCAACTTGTGCTGCTAATGCATCAGAAATGTAGTCACCGTTTAGGTTCATACACGCTATAACATCATATTCCGCAGGACGCAGCAGGATTTGTTGTAAGAATGCATCTGCAATCACATCTTTAACGATGATATCTTTGCCTGTTTTAGGGTTTTTAATTTTAACCCATGGGCCGCCATCTAATAATTCGCCGCCGAATTCTTCTTGTGCTAATTGGTAACCCCAATCTTTAAACGCACCTTCAGTGAATTTCATAATGTTGCCTTTATGAACTAAAGTCACTGAATCACGACCATTATCAATTGCATATTCAATTGCCGCGCGAACTAAACGCTTTGTTCCTTCTTCTGAACATGGTTTGATACCGATACCACAATCTTGTGGGAAACGGATTTTTGTCACACCCATTTCATCTTGCAGGAATTTAATGACTTTGTCAGCTTCTGCGCTACCTGCTTTCCACTCAATCCCTGCGTAAATATCCTCCGAGTTTTCACGGAAAATAACCATATCGGTCAGTTCGGGCTGTTTAACTGGGCTTGGTGTGCCTTTGTAGTAACGTACTGGACGTAAGCAGATGTACAGGTCAAGTTGTTGACGTAGTGCAACGTTCAAAGAACGAATACCACCACCAACTGGAGTTGTTAAAGGACCTTTAATTGAAACGCGGTAATCACGGATTAAATCGAGAGTTTCTTCTGGTAACCAAACATCTTTACCATAAATTTGTGTAGATTTTTCGCCAGTGTAAATTTCCATCCAAGAAATTTTGCGCTCACCGTTGTAAGCTTTTTTAACTGCCGCATCAACCACTTTTAACATTGCTGGAGTGACATCAACACCAATGCCGTCACCTTCGATATAAGGGATAATTGGGTTGTTCGGAACGTTTAGTTTGCCTTTTGCATCAATGGTAATTTTAGCGCCTTCTGCCGGAACTACTACTTTGCTTTCCATTAACCTCTCCTTTCACTTGCGTATTTTGCTTGTTAATTTTTTGTAAGAGACGTGTCAATACTACTTCAATCTGCGTCGAACGCCAATGATTACTCACCTAAGCTTTAGTATGGATCGCATTAAACGCACTAACACGTGAATAAAAACAGAATAATTCCTTATAAAATCATATCATTACTGAAAAAGATAACTCACTCATACCCTACAAATCATCGAAACCCAATAACACTGCCTTGACGACTTTGAAACTCAATTCACATTAATTTTATCTGGAATAACATTAATAAACATTCGAACTGCTCACATAAATTGAGTTGTTTGTTATTTTTTCCTTTAATAAACAATAACTTTAATTAACAAATCCTCAATTTATTAATTTTATGATTTTAATGTTTTTAATCTCTAGTAAAGGTGAGCAAATAAAGAGCACGAATAAGCTAAGAAATAACTCCCACTAATAAATATCGCAATATAGGCAAATATAAAATGAATATAAAATCATTAATAACCAACTCATAAAAAGGTGATTATATGAAAAAACTTTCTATTTTTATTCAAAAAAAGAAAAATGAATATGCTCAACACCCTTTTTTCTTAAAACCCATCGACCCGCAGCGCCCTACAGCTGAATCTTTAGAGTTTCTGCCTAAAATAGCTTTTTTTATTATGAGCTTTGGTGATTTAAATAAATTTATTTTGCCTTTTACTTTTCCACAAAATACGTTAGAGGCAGCTGTTAATACACACGCACTTGAAGATGAAAATCATTGGCCATGGTATCTCAGTGATTTATGCACATTGAAAATGAATAAGCCACAACCTATAACAGATACTCTAGCGTGGCTGTGGTCACCACAAATGGAAGCCAATCGTAAACTCACTTACCAACTCATTGAAATGTTATCAAACCAGCCTGCAAAAATTCGATTAGTCATCATTGAATCAATAGAAGCCACAGGTCGTGTATTTTTTACTTATTTAAATGAAATTGCACAACATTCCCCTAATGCGTTAGTTTATTGTGGTGATCTTCATTTAAGTCGTGAAAGCGGTCATACCATGGGTAGTGAAGTTGAACTTATTGATACTATTCCTTTTAGTCATCAAGAATATACAATTTGCTTAGGTCTCATTGAGCGGATATTCGATATATTTAGTGAGTTCATTGATGAGATCAGGGAATAATTAATTAAAATATGAGTCATAATGCTTTGTGACTCATATTTCCCTACCCCCTAAGAATATTTTTTTTCGTTGATTTCCATTATACTTTCAGACGTACCTTTTTACTGGCACTACTATCTGGCTAACGACAAATGAATATACCCCCTAAGAAACGGGCTAAATTTGGCTCATCCCCTATAAAACAAAAACACGCCAAATCCACCAAGCATTTAGCAATTTCAGCTAGTCGCCAACCCGCTAAAGTACGCAAAGTTATTCTGTTCAACAAACCCTTTGATGTACTGCCACAATTTACCGATGAACAAGGCCGCCACACCCTAAAAAACTATATTCCTATTACGGATGTTTATGCCGCGGGTCGCCTTGATAGAGATAGCGAAGGCTTGTTAATTCTAACTAACGATGGAAAATTACAAGCGCGTTTAACACAACCCCAGAAAAAAACAGGGAAAATATACTATGCTCAAGTAGAGGGGATCCCTGATGAAAGTGCATTGGTACGATTTCGCCAAGGGCTGACGTTAAATGATGGCCCTACGCTTCCCGCAGGGATTGAGTTAGTCGAAGAACCTAAATGGTTGTGGCCCCGCAATCCGCCAATTAGAGAACGCAGAAATATTCCAACAAGTTGGCTTAAAATTACATTATACGAAGGCCGTAATCGACAAGTGCGTCGTATGACGGCAAATATCGGATTCCCAACGCTGCGCTTAATTCGCTATCAAATGGGTGAATTTAATTTAGGGGATTTATCAGTAGGTGAATGGATGGAGGTCAATGTTGTTTAAACCCAATGTCACTGTCGCAACAATTGTGCATGCTGAAGGCAAATTTCTAGTCGTCGAAGAGTGGATTAATGATAAACCCACTTGGAACCAACCCGCAGGCCACTTAGAGGCTAACGAAACTCTCTTGCAAGCTGCTGAACGTGAGTTACTTGAAGAAACTGGCATACAAGCGACGCCAACTCAATTAATTCAAATCCATCAATGGATTGCACCTGACAGCACTCAATTTATTCGCTTTTTATTTGCTGTCGAACTTGATGCTATTTGTGAAACCCACCCGCAAGATAGCGATATCGCCTGTTGTCACTGGGTCGACGCGCAAGACATTTTAGAAAGTGACTGCTTACGTTCCCCTTTAGTCGCTGAAAGCTTGCGTTGCTTTCAAACTGGAAATAATTATCCACTAGATATTCTTTCAGCTTATGGCTCCCACTATCAATAATCCCCCTTTGCTTGGTGAAATTGTCACCAAGCAATAATATTCTCTCTAACGCTGGTGCAACAAGGGGTCAACATGCTAAAGTATGGGGCTTGATTTTTCCGCAGTGAGACTATTTCCATGTCAAATAACAGTACCATGTCAGATAACAGCCAGAAAAAAGTCATCGTCGGTATGTCCGGTGGTGTTGACTCATCCGTATCCGCCTATTTGCTGCAGCAGCAAGGATATCAGGTGGCTGGCCTGTTTATGAAGAACTGGGAAGAAGATGACGATACGGAATATTGCTCCGCTGCAACTGACCTTGCTGATGCGCAAGCTGTGTGTGACAAACTCGGCATCGAGTTACACACCATCAACTTTGCCGCAGAGTATTGGGACAATGTATTCGAACATTTTTTAACCGAATACAAAGCGGGCCGCACGCCAAACCCTGATATCCTGTGTAACAAAGAAATCAAATTTAAAGCCTTCTTAGAATTTGCTGCTGAAGATTTAGGGGCAGATTATATTGCAACAGGTCACTATGTACGCCGCCGTGATGTCGACGGAAAAAGCCAGTTACTCCGTGGTTTAGATGGTAATAAAGACCAAAGCTATTTCCTGTATACACTCAGCCATGAACAAGTGGCAAAAAGCCTGTTCCCTGTCGGTGAGCTTGAAAAGCCTGAAGTCCGCCGTATTGCTGAAGAAATCGGTTTAATCACCGCAAAGAAAAAAGACTCAACGGGCATTTGCTTTATTGGTGAACGTAAATTCCGCGACTTCCTCGGTCGTTACCTTCCTGCTCAACCAGGTCAGATTGTCACGGTTGATGGTGAAACAATTGGTCAACATGAAGGCCTGATGTATCACACATTAGGCCAACGCAAGGGCTTAGGTATTGGTGGAACGAAAGAAGGTTCAGAAGAACCTTGGTATGTTGTCGATAAAGATGTTGAAAACAATATATTAATTGTTGCACAAGGCCATGAGCATCCACGGTTGATGTCTATCGGCTTGATTGCGCAGCAATTACACTGGGTTGATAGAAAAACGCTAACCCAACCATTGCGCTGTGTGGTCAAAACGCGTTACCGTCAAGGGGATATCCCTTGTACAATTACGCCTATTGATGCAGAGCGAATCGAAGTCACATTTGATTACCCAGTTGCTGCTGTCACCCCAGGGCAATCTGCCGTGTTCTATATTGACGAAGTCTGCCTTGGTGGCGGCATTATTGAAGCGCGTATTCAGGAGTAGTTGTGGCGAAAAATTATTACGACATTACGCTTGCCTTAGCGGGGATCTGCCAAGCAGGTGCTATGGTTCAAAAGCTGGCCCACGAAGGCACATGCCTTGATAGCGATGCCGAAACAATGGTCAATAGCCTGACCAACATGAACCCAAGCTCCACATTAGATGTGTATGGTAATGCCCCTGCAAATCTCAAAACAGGTTTAGGTGCAATGTTAGGCATGCTAACAGGTGGTAACAGTGGTTTATCCGCCGAGATGACGCGTTATATGCTGAGCATGATGGCCCTTGAGCGTCGTCTAAATAAAGACGATGAAGCGATGAATAAGCTTGGGCAACGTATTGAGCAATTCGAGCGCCAAGCGAGCTATTTTGAACCTCTTTCTGAAGGTGTGTTTAATGCATTAGCAGGAATCTATGTTGATGTCGTCAGCCCTGCTGGCCCACGCATTCAAGTAACGGGTTCCCCTGACATTCTGAAAAACACCTTAGTTCAGGCTAAAGTTCGCGCAATTTTGCTGGCGGGTATTCGTTCCGCAGTACTTTGGCAGCAAGTGGGTGGAAGTCGCATCCAACTTATGTTTTCTCGCAATCGTCTGGCAAATCAGGCGAAAGAAATTTTGTCTCACCTTTAAATCTGGAGTTGCTACCAATGGAATTATCCTCACTGACCGCTGTATCCCCGATTGACGGCCGTTACGGTGATAAAGTCAGCGCTTTACGCACTATTTTTAGTGAGTTTGGCTTACTGAAATTTCGCGTGCAAGTTGAAGTTCGCTGGCTGCAAAAACTGGCTGCAACCGCTCAAATCAAAGAAGTTCCTTCATTTGATGCTGACGCAATCGCTTACTTAGATGAAATTGTTGCGAACTTCTGCGAAAAAGACGCAATGCGGATTAAAGAAATTGAACGCACAACCAACCACGATGTTAAAGCCGTTGAGTATTTTCTCAAAGAAAAAGTAGAACATATTCCTGCCCTGCATTCGGTTTCTGAATTCATTCACTTTGCATGTACATCAGAAGATATCAATAACCTTTCTCATGCATTGATGCTCAAAACAGCACGTGAAGAGGTGCTTTTACCTCAATGGCGTCAAATTATTGATAAAATAAAAGCAATGGCGCATGAATACCGCGACCTGCCATTGCTCTCTCGGACTCACGGTCAACCTGCTACGCCATCAACCATTGGTAAAGAGTTTGCCAACGTTGCTTACCGTTTAGAACGTCAATTCCGTCAACTACAACATGTTGAAATTTTAGGTAAAATTAACGGCGCAGTGGGTAACTATAATGCGCATATGGTTGCTTACCCTGAAGTGAACTGGCACGAATTTAGCGAAACGTTTGTGACTTCATTAGGCATTCAGTGGAACCCATTCACTACGCAAATTGAACCACATGATTACATTGCTGAACTCTTTGATTGCGTCGCACGTTTTAACACAATTGTGTTAGATTTCGACCGTGATATTTGGGGATATGTCGCATTAAATCACTTTAAACAAAAAACTATCGCTGGCGAAATCGGCTCTTCTACCATGCCACACAAAGTTAACCCTATCGACTTCGAAAACTCCGAAGGTAACTTGGGTTTAGCAAATGCTGTTTTAGGTCATTTAGCGAGCAAACTGCCTGTTTCCCGCTGGCAACGTGACTTAACGGATTCAACTGTACTACGTAACTTGGGTGTAGGCTTAGGTTATGCCTTAATTGCCTATCAATCTACTATGAAAGGCTTAAACAAGCTGGAAGTTAACGAACAGCACTTACTGGACGAGTTAGACCAAAATTGGGAAGTGTTAGCGGAGCCTATCCAAACTGTTATGCGTCGCTATGGTATCGAAAAACCGTATGAAAAACTGAAAGAATTAACGCGTGGTAAGCGTGTTACCGCTGAAGGCATGAAACAGTTTATTGATGGTTTAGAGTTACCTGAGCATGAAAAAGTGCGCTTAAAAGCAATGACACCCGCTAACTACATTGGTTACGCTGTCACTTTTATTGATGAACTGAAATAATCTTAGTTGATTTATTCAGGCGGCCAATGTGCCGCCTTTTTTATTAGCTCTATTTCTATATTAACCATAAATTCCCCAAAACAGCCTAATCACTCGAAAAAAACCGCTTTTTTTTTGCTTTGTTTGACTTATATTTACTTAATCCCTTGTCGTGGCTGAGATCTCTTTTTACCATGACGTTTCTAGTGCATGATTCATAATTATCTCGGTAGGCACTTTAATTTTTTACTATGAGGGTTTCAGATGCGTATTCTTATCGTCGAAGACAATGCGTTACTTCGTCATCACTTAACAGTTCAACTTAAAGAACTGGGTCATCAGGTTGATTCAGCTGAAGACGCAAAAGAAGCTGACTATTTTTTGCATGAAAGCTGCCCAGACATCGCCGTTGTCGATTTAGGCTTACCCGATGAAGATGGCCTATCAATGATCAAACGTTGGCGCAGTAATCATGTAAATATCCCCCTCCTAGTACTGACCGCCCGCGAAAGTTGGCAAGAAAAAGTCCAAGCATTAAATAGCGGAGCAGATGACTACGTCACCAAACCTTTTCAATTAGAAGAGCTTGTCGCTCGCATGCAAGCACTAATGCGCAGAAACAGCGGGTTAGCCTCTCAAGTATTGGAGTTGAATAACTTTGTTATCGACCTGTCTCGTAAAGAATTCACTGTAAATGGTGAAGCCGTTAAACTAACAGCTTTTGAATATACCATTATTGAAACCTTATTACGCAATAATGGTAAGGTTGTTAGCAAAGATTCATTAATGCGCCAACTTTATCCAGACGCAGAGCTTAGAGAAAGCCATACCATTGATGTTTTAATGGGAAGATTGAGAAAGAAAATTCAACAATTTCATAGTGATGAAGTTATCGTGACGGTTCGTGGCCAAGGCTACCGTTTTGATGTGAATGGCTAACATGTGGCTAAGTAAATTTAAAGTTAAACCGCTTTCGTTACGTGCTCGATTTTTGTGCGCAACGTCTGCTGTTATCCTTGCGTTAACACTGTCCTATGGCATCGTGGCCATACTTGGTTATTTAATCAGTTTCGATAAAACCACCTACACCCTACTACGGAGCCAAAGTAACCTAATTTATAGTCTGGCTCAGTGGCAAAACGATAAAATTGATATTCGTGTTCCTCCAAATTTCACGTTAAATAACCCTACATTAATCATTATTTACGATGAACAAGGGCAAGTATTATGGCGCCAGCGTGATGTACCTAGTGTTGAGCGCTTGATCCGCAATGATTGGTTAAAAAAAGAAGGTTTATACGAAATTGATACCGATATTCGTGAAACCCGCCAACTCCTTGATGACAATCCAGAATACAACAACAAGTTGGATAAAATAGAAAGTGATGATGAGCCGCTCACTCACTCCGTTTCAGTTAACCAATATGCCGCTGGAGAGAACCTGCCTCCTTTAACTATTGTTGTTGTCGATACATTGCCACAAGATTTACAAAATACAGGGCTAGTATGGGAATGGTTTGGTTATGTATTGCTCGCTAACTTAATTTTAGTCATTCCTTTACTGTGGCTCGCCGCCTATTGGAGCTTGCGTCCCATCAAGTCCTTAGTTTCTCAGCTAAGTAGTCTTGAAAAAGGCGAAAGGGATACCCTAGATGAAAACCCGCCTTCTGAGCTCAGAGGATTAGTGCGTAATTTGAATATTTTGTTAACTAACGAACGAAAACGCTATAGCAAATACCGCACCACTTTGTCTGATTTAACCCATAGCTTGAAAACACCACTTGCTGTTTTACAATCCACGTTGCGCTTACTTCGTTCAGGTAAACAAATGAACATCGACCAAGCTGAGCCCATCATGCTGGAACAAATTGGCCGAATTTCACAACAAGTCGGTTATTATTTGCATCGTGCGTCGACACAAGGTGATGAAAACCTGATGCTCAGAGAAATTTCATCTGTTCCATCAATATTAGATAGCTTAGCAAGCGCATTACACAAAGTTTATCAACACAAAGGCGTTTCGATTACCGTCGATATTTCCCCTGAAGTAACTTGGTTAGGTCAACCTAATGATTTTATGGAAGTGATGGGTAATATTATGGAGAACGCCTGCAAATATTGTTTGGAGTTTGTTGAAGTGACCGCCATTGTTGAACAAGACAGCCTAACATTAATTGTGGACGACGATGGCCCAGGTGTTCCTGAAAGCAAACGTAGCCTCATTTTCGTTCGTGGGCAACGTGCAGATACACTTCGACCAGGCCAAGGATTAGGCTTGTCTATCGCAGTGGATATCATTGATCAATATGATGGGGAAATCACCATTTGTGATAGCCCTCTCGGTGGGGCACGATTAGCCGTCACATTTCGGCAGCAATCTATGATTGAAGATAGTTAATATGTGATGTGAATCCGTTTATTCCCTACTTTACAAACCATTTCAGGTATACTATTTAAGAGGTTTTTTTCGCAGAGCTGTTATATTTTGATAATGCTTTTTCAATCAAAATCATCACACAGTTCCCACTTATTTAAGATAAGATCGATAGAGTAAAATAAGCCTTACTTAGGTTATTAAGACTAGAACAGCCATATTAATCTAGACATTGTAAAAGTTATCAGGAAAGCTCAACAGCTCCTAGGGACAATAAGATGGACTATACACTCAATCTTGACTGGCAGAGTTTTCTCGACAGTCACTGGCAGAAGCGCCCACTGCTTATCAAAAAAGGGTTTGCGCGTTTTATTGATCCTATCTCACCAGACGAACTTGCTGGTTTAGCGATGGAAGATGAGGTTGATAGCCGTTTAGTCAGCCATAAAGAGGGAGTTTGGCAAGTCGGCCATGGCCCATTTGAAAGTTATGATCACCTCGGTGAGGAAAATTGGTCTATTTTAGTGCAAGCTGTGGATCATTGGCATCATCCAAGTGCCGCCTTAATGAAGCCATTTCGTGTCTTATCCGACTGGCGTATGGATGACTTGATGATTTCTTATTCCGTACCTGGTGGCGGTGTTGGCCCTCATCTTGATCAATACGACGTATTTATCATTCAAGGAGAAGGCCGTCGTCGTTGGCGTGTTGGGGAAAAAATCCCAATGAAACAACATTGTCCTCACCCTGACCTTCTGCAAGTGCAGCCTTTTGACGCTATCATTGATGAAGAAATGGAGCCAGGTGATATCCTATATATCCCACCTGGATTCCCACATGAAGGCTATGCTATTGAGCCCTCATTAAACTACTCTGTTGGTTTCCGGGCACCCAATACACGCGAACTGATGAGCAGCTTTGCTGACCATTTAATTTCTAATGATTTAGGCAGTTATCGTTATAGTGATCCTGATTTATCGTTCCGTGATAACCCTGCTGAGATTTTACAAGGTGAGCAAATCAAACTGCGTGAAATGATGGAATCACTGATTAACGACCCTGATTTGTTTCGTCAGTGGCTAGGTGAGTTTATTTCTCAATCACGCCATGAATTAGATATTGCACCACCAGAACCGCCTTACGAACACGATGAAATCTATGATTTGCTAAAAACACAGCAAGAGACTTTATATAAACTTAACGGTCTTAGAGCATTACGTGTCGGCGATCAATTCTTCGTAAATGGTGAATGTTTAGAAACCACTTGCTATGAAGCTGCAGACAGCTTATGTCGTTATGATTCCGTTAATAGCCAAACTCTGGGCGAAGCTATTGATGATGTCAATTTTATCGCTCTTATGACAGCCTTAGTGAATAATGGTTATTGGTATTTTGACGACTAATTCGCTTTATTAAAAATAACATCTAAATAATATACAAGCTCATCCTAAAATGATGAGCTTGTAATTCTATAAATAAGAAATATTACTTCAAAAAATACGCTCTCTCTGCTGGAAAAAACCAGTCATAGAACCACTTTTCTTTACTTACCTCTATTTAATGGGCTTTATTGTCTATTTTATCACTAATAAATCGTCATTATTTAGCCTATTACCACCAAAAATGGCATCCATAGATAAAGCATTTTCAAAATTCATTTCTAAAATACTTTAAATTAACAACCAACTACCTTTGCAGACTTGCAATATAAACTTAATTTATATATTTCACGCTAGCATACAACATCATGAATATAGAAGTTTTTTTAGCTTTATCGATATTTTCGTTTGCTACATCAATCACCCCTGGCCCCAATAACGTCATGTTACTCGCTTCAGGTGTTAATTTTGGATTTAAACGTACTATTCCCCATAGCATTGGCGTTTCATGTGGCTTTTTTATTATGTTACTCGCTGTCGGCTTAGGTATGGGGACCATCATTCAATCTTCACCGTTGCTATACGCCATTTTGAAATATCTCGGTATTATCTATTTGCTTTGGTTAGCATGGAAAACAGCAATTAGTCACGCTATGACCAAAGCGAATAATAAAAAAAATAAACCATTAACTTTCATAGAAGCTGCGCTTTTTCAATGGATAAACCCAAAAGCTTGGATCATGGCAGTTGGAGGTATGGCAATGTATACCAACACTGTGGAACCCTATTTTTCAATATTGTTAGTCGCTGTGGTCTTCGCCTTGATAAATTGGCCTTGCGTTGCGATTTGGGCTTTGTTTGGTCATCAATTACGTGAACGATTATCGCAACCTCGCATATTAAGAAGATTTAACTTAGTGATGGGGATACTTTTGGCACTGAGTGGTATTTCTGTATTATTTCAATAAATCCGTGAAGCACACTCTAATAAATTTTGAGTGTGCTTCCTTAGATAAATAGTTTATGGCTGACGAGCATGAATTGCTGTTAATTCAGCGATTCGCATAATAACGTCTACCGCCTGTTCCATGCCCTCTTGGGTGATAAACTCATGTTTACTATGGAAGTTATATCCCCCAGTGAAAATATTTGGACAAGGTAAACCACGATGAGAAAGCTGAGCGCCGTCCGTTCCGCCACGAATTGGCTGAACAACAGGTTCAATACCACAATCAATCATGGCCTGTTTTGCTAACTCAACAACATGGGGATATTTCATCACCTCTCTTTGCATGTTGTAGTAAGTGTCATCTAATGTCAGCTCAATATAGCAACTTGGGTGAAGGTTTTCTCCAACCTTTTCAGCAATACGAATAATATTTTTCTTTCTCGCTTCAAAACTGGCGAGATCAAAATCACGAATAATATAGTTTAGTTCGGCCTTTTCTACCGTTCCCTTCATAGATGTGAGGTGGTAAAATCCTTCGTAACCATCTGTATTTTCAGGTACTTCATCCGCAGGTAACATGGAATGAATTCGGTTAGCTAAATTGAGCGCATTTACCATTACCCCTTTTGCATTACCAGGATGAGTATTATTGCCAACAATTTTGATACCTACGTTTGCCGCATTGAAATTTTCATACTCTAATTCCCCTACACCACCGCCATCAACGGTGTAAGCCCACAATGCATCAAACTGCTTAAAATCAATATGACGGGCACCACGGCCAATTTCCTCATCAGGGGTAAATGCTAAGCATATTTTCCCATGTGGGATTTTATTGCCCTTTAAACGTACCAGAGCCGTGATAATTTCAGCGATCCCCGCCTTATCATCCGCACCTAATAATGTTTTACCGTCAGTCATTATCAGTGTTTTGCCAATCATTTCATGTAATACAGGGAACATGACTGGCGATAAGACTTCGTCACCAATACCTAGCGCAATATCACCACCACGATAGTTTTCTAAAACTTGTGGGCAAACATTTTTACCCGAAAAATCAGGCGCTGTGTCTAAATGAGAAATAAAACCAATGGTAGGAACATCCCAATCAACGTTCGATGGCAAAAAGGCCATTAAGCAACCTTGATCGGTTAACGTCACCTGATCAAATCCTAATTCATTCAGTTCTTTAGCTAGTGCTCGGGCAAATTTTAGCTGGCCTGTGCTACTAGGTACTGTTTTTGCATTCAGTTTTGATTGTGTATCAAAAGCAGTATATTCAAAAAACCGCTCCAAGAGTTTGTCCATACCCATCCCCCTAAAATATCAATAGCTATATTATGGGAAAGATCACAGATTCAATTATTGTTTCAAATCAGCTTTGCGGTTATTGCTGGTGCTTTTTTAGCATAATGCGTAAATTATATTTAATTCACGCATTTTATTTTATATACCTGTTTGCATTTTGCCCACAAAAGAACCCATAAATAATAAAGATAATACTCAATGTGTATTATCTCGTCGGTAATCAGTTATTTTTTTAAACAACTGTGCTATACAAGGTAAATAATTATTTGCTTATCATTTAGCAAATAAACAACATTAATTTGTTTCAGGGTAATTAAGGATATTATGTCAAATACTTGTTTAATTTATGGTGTTAGCAAAGGATTAGGTAAAGCACTTGTTGAGGGTGTACCTGGTCCTAATGATGTTATTTATGGCGTTTCACGCTCAAAACCGCCATTCGAGCAGAGCAACTTTTATTGGATCCAAGCAGATTTAAGTGATAACCAGTCCGCTAACATAATTAAAAACACCATTAAGCAACAACCTATTAATACCTTAATTTATAATGTTGGTATCTGGGAAAAGTTAGCCTTTAGTGATAAATATCAATTTGAAACAAGCGATGATATTGAAATACTGAATATGATCCAAACCAACATCAGTGCTTGCTTGCTCAATTTGAAAGCATTATTACCTAACTTACGTTTAGCAAAAAATAGCAAAATTATTTTAATTGGCTCAACCTGGGGATTAGATAACCATAAAGGCAAAGAGGTTACCTTTTCTGCCACTAAATATGCATTAAGGGGTATTATTCAGTCATTAAGGGAAACTTTAAGGGAAGACAAAATTGCTATTTCAATACTGAATTTAGGCTATTTAGCAACTGAATACCCGCTGTCTTTGCCTGTAGATGATGTTATTGAACAAAGTGGAGGTCAACTGATCCCCCTACAGGATGTGGTTAGTGCTGTGCGGTTTATACTCAGCACCAGTAATGCAACATGCGTAAAAGAAATCACTATGCCAGCCATGATGGATGAAAATGTTTAACTGATTTTTATAAAAAATCTGAAAAGGGAAACTTCGTTTCCCTTAATGCTTACTGCGCGATGTCTTTAACCTGTAATTCCATTATCAACTGGTTTATATACTCCACCACCACCTGACTTGCCAAACCGTAATGTTTTTCATCGAATTCACTTTCGACTTGGCTTGGCTCTAAGTTAAGCTCAACAGTATGAGCACCATGCAATTTTGCTTCATGGACGAAACCTGCTGCTGGGTATACATGTCCAGATGTCCCAATAGAAATAAAAATTGTCGCGTTTTCAAGGGACTGATAAATATAATCCATACCAATAGGCATTTCACCAAACCATACAATATGCGGTCGCAATGGTTGAGGAAATTGGCAACAATGGCAACGGTCTTCTACCGTTAAATCCCCTTTCCACTCCAATACTTGATTGGACCAATTACAACGTACTTTTAATAATTCACCATGCATATGGACTATGCGTTTACTTCCCGCTCTTTCATGTAAATTATCAATATTTTGTGTGATCAACAAAAAATGGTCACCTAACAACTCTTCCAGTTGCGCTAACGCAAAATGTGCCGCATTGGGTTTGATATTGTCCTGCTGAAGTTGTTTACGCCTTTCATTATAAAAACGTTGCACTAATTGAGGATCCCTTTCGAAACCTTCAGGTGTCGCAACATCTTCAACACGGTGTTCTTCCCATAATCCATCCGCAGAGCGGAATGTTTGAATACCTGACTCAGCCGAAATACCTGCACCAGTTAATACAACAATGTTCACTTTTTTCATATCATTTAGTCTGTTATCTATATAAAAAGACCGGTTGCGAAGTCGCTGGCGGCGTACACATTTATTTTTACGAGCTTTTTTTAATCTATGACGATATCGCAACATCGAAAGCTTCCCTTCATTCAAGCAACCAATGTATAACAACTCAGATAATTAAATTTGTTCTCTATCGCTGTTAATACACCACTTTTCTATATTATTTAAACATTAATATACTAGAGCGCATCACGCAGTTGAATGCAAATAAAAATATCGAGGGTATCGATTTTGTCACCTTTTTATCATAAATATTTCATCATTTATTCATAATTGAGCCACAAAAATCGCGCAACCGTAAAACAATAAAAAAACCTTTCTTGATAGTACCCCATACAGTTAGAATACATCCCGCAGATTTACTGCGATGATTATTCACCATTTAAAGGGGTTTCATGGAAAAGTTTTTCGAAAGAGCAATGTATGCTTCGCGTTGGATCTTAGCACCTATCTATTTTGGGTTGTCACTGACATTATTAGCTTTAACGATTAAGTTCTTCCAAGAACTCTACCATATTCTACCTAACATATTATCCATCCCTGAGGCAGACTTAATCCTTATGCTGCTCTCATTGATTGATATGGCATTAGTTGGTGGTCTATTAGTGATGGTGATGTTTTCAGGCTATGAGAACTTTGTTTCTCAGATGGATATTCCTGATAGCAGCGAAAAACTGGGTTGGTTAGGCAAAATGGATGCCTCTTCCCTAAAAAATAAAGTTGCCGCTTCAATTGTAGCGATCTCATCTATTCACTTACTGAAAATCTTTATGGATTTAAAAAGTGTCGAAAATGACAAGCTCATGTGGTACGTCATTATCCACCTGACCTTTGTGTTATCAGCCTTTGTCATGGGCTACTTAGACAAAATGACGAAAAAGTAATTTTCTTTTGTCCTTGTTGTGCCTGTTTTTCATACGATACGAATAATCGGCCATCAATTAATTTGTTAGCACACATTTAACTCGATGTCGTTGTTCCTGCTGTGCTACGATCTCGCCTAAATAATTTGATGGCACAATAAGGACGTTAATATGAGCGAGCATTTTATCGGTAAATATGAAGCTGAAATTAAGTTTCGCTTAGTAGATCACGCGACATTCCTGCAAAAAATAAAAACCGACCACGCAGAACCTTTCACAGAGAATAATTCAGAAACAGACTATTTCTATGAAAGTACTCACCAGCCTCTTGTCAATAATAATATCAGTATGTGTGTCCGTGAAATGATCCCTTCTGGAATCAAACTGTGGATAGTCAAAGGCCCTTCGTCTTCAGAATGCAAAGCCATTAATATCGATGACTGCCAACACGTACAAAATATGCTAGTCACTTTGGGCTATCATTGCCATTTAACGACGACGAAAGTCCGTAGTATTTATTTTCTTGGGGATGTCCACATTACAGTAGACCACCTTGACGGCATCGGTTGGTTTGCTGAATTTGCCATTATGACGGATGATGAATGCCTACTTGGGCACTACTATCAAAAATTAATGTTGCTCGCAAAAAGGTATGATTTTACTGAAGAAATGATTGAAAAACGCAGCTATAAGCAAATGTTTTTAGAGAAAAAATAAAAAAACGCCAAGTATCATCATCTCGATGAGAAAGATACCTTGGCGTCTAGTCTATTATAGCATTATTGGCCGCTTAAAATACGAGCGGGGTCTAATTTACTTGCACGGCGTGCAGGATACCAGCTTGCTAATAAACTTAAAATAATGGTAGTAATTAATACATACACCACATCCATAATATGCAATTCAGAAGGCAAGAAATCGATAAAATACACATCCCCAGAAAGAATTGGATGCCCTAAAACAATCTCTAATCCTTTAATAATACTAGTTAAATTAACCGAAACCAAAACACCAAGCACGACCCCAATCAATGAACCAACTAAACCACCGAGCAAGCCATACCATAAGAAAATGGCACGAATTTGCCCGTCCTTCGCCCCGAGAGTCCGTAATACGGCAATATCGCTGCTTTTATCTTTAACTGCCATGACTAACGTCGATACAATATTAAAGCATGCCACGCCAATCACTAAAATCATCGCTAAGTACATAATACTACGTACCATTTGGATATCATTGTACATATAGCCATAATCACCAATCCAACTTTTCACAATAACGTGGTGCATTGTCTTTAGGCCAGCATCATAGACAACTTTATCCGCCTCAAAAGGATTTTCTGCTTTAATTTCAAAGCCACTAATACCATCACCGTAATCCAGATATTGCTGAGCATCCTCTAATGGTATTAACGCTAATTGGTGATCAAGTAACCCCCTGAGTTTAAAAATACCCGCAACTTGCACACGTATACGTTTAGGTTGTTGAATTTTTAAGCTTTCATCAGTGTTGGGGATCATGATGGTCACCCAATCCCCTTGCTTCACATTCAATGCGTCTGCAACTCCTTGGCCTAAAATAATCGATTGATTACCTGCGGCAAAATCTTTCCAAGCATCATTCAACACAAATTGCGGCAATGCACTGACCTGTGACTGAGTTTCTGGGGAAACCCCCATCACTTGAATCGCCTTTAAGTTTGCACCGCGCTCAAGCAACCCCGTAAAATTCACATACGGACTAACGCCTTCAACACCTGGTGTTTTGCGAATAACCTGCTCAGCAAAATCCCAATCTTTATACGGCGGTTTTACTGCGTAAATTTGCCCATGAGGCACCACGGATAGCACGCGATTATTCAATTCGCGCTCAAAACCATTCATGGCACTGAGACCGATAATAAGCACCGCAACACCCAGCACGATCCCTAATGTTGAGACAATCGACACCAAAGATACCATGCCTGTACGCCGACGCCCGCGGCTAAAGCGTATCGCCGCAAGGAGTGTAAGAGGTAACTGAAACATTACCGCGCCCCCAACGTAATTTCCTGCTGTAAATGGCCATCACGCATTTCTAATTGACGAGATAACCGACGAGCGAGCGTCATATCATGGGTTACCACCAAAAATGCCGTGCGTTGCGTGCGATTCAATTCGCCTAATAGCTCAAAAATGGCATCTGCATTGCGCAAATCGAGATTCCCAGTCGGCTCATCCGCTAGTACCAACGCAGGTTCATTCACCAGCGCCCTTGCAATCGCAACACGTTGACGCTCCCCGCCAGATAACTCGGAAGGGCGGTGATCTGCACGATGTTCTAGCCCCACGGCTTTGAGCATTTCTTTCGCTTTAGTAAATGCAATCTCTTTTGCTGTAGCGCCAATCAACAACGGCATTGCTACGTTCTCAAGTGCAGTAAAATCAGGTAAAAGGTGGTGAAACTGATAAATAAAGCCTAAATCTTTATTACGAATGGCTGCGCGTTCATCAGAGGACAATTGATTAATATGTTGGCCACGGAAAATCACATTACCTTCTGATGGCGTATCTAACCCACCCAATAAATGTAATAACGTACTTTTCCCTGAACCTGAACTACCGACAATCGCCATCATTTCCCCTTGCCCCATAGAGAAACTGACATTTTTCAACACTTGCGTCGACAATGAACCTTCTTGATAGGTTTTACTTAAATGTTCACAGACAAGAAGTGGTTGTTTATTCATAACGTAAAGCCTCAGCAGGTTGAACTGCTGCTGCACGCCAAGAAGGATAAAGCGTCGCAAGCAGTGAAATAAGCATCGCAGAAACTGCAATAATTAAAATACCTGAATAATCAAGTACAATTGGCAAAGAAACCCCTTTGGGTAATAACCCAATTAACGGCATAATGACATTGAGTTGGCTTGACAAAAGCGTCCCTAAAACCGTTCCAATCAACGTACCGATAATACCAGCCCCTGCACCTTGGATCATAAATATTGCCAAAATACGCCAACGCTTTAAACCCAGTGTTTTTAAAATTGCCACTTCACCTTGTTTCTCCATGACAAGCAAAGAAAGTGAGGTGATGATATTAAAGGCCGCAACAGCAATAATTAGGCTCAGGAGCAAACCCATCATATTTTTTTCCATGCGAACCGCTTGGAAAAACTCCCCTTTGCGTTCACGCCAGTCCGTCCACACAAGTCCATCAGGCAAAACCTGCTTACTGAGTGTGTCAACTTTCAATGGTTCATTTAAATACAATCGCCACCCCGTGATATTCCCTGTGGGATAACGCAGCATTCTCGCTGCATCTTGAGCAGCAACAATCAATTCGCTAGTATCAGCTTCACCATTTGTTTGGAAAATACCTGCAACCGTAAATAAACGCTGGCTTGGAATACGCCCCATCGGAGTCAGTTGGCTAACACCTGGAATAATTAAACGGACATCGTCACCTCGTTTTACGCCCAATGTGTCTGCTAATTTGCTCCCCAAAAAAACATGGTAGCGTCCTTCTTTGAGGTCACTCCTGTTACCACTAATAAGTTTATCTAATAGCAGTGAGTCCGCATCAGGTTCGATACCCGCCATTACCCCAACCCCAACATTAGTGCGACTTTGCAGTACCACGTCGGACTGGACGATGGGCGCAATATGGCTCACGCCTTGTAAATGTTGCAAGCCTGTAATAGGGTGTTTTGCTGGGTCAATATTTCCAGAAGCCGATGTTAAAATAGCCTGCGGCATATAGGCAAGTATGCTATCTTGTAGCGAACGTTCGAAGCCGTTCATCACGGATGTCACCGTAATTAAGGCCATGACCCCCAGAGTGATACCAATAGCCGATAAACTGGAAACAAAGCGTCCAAATTTATCCGCTGCGCGCCCACGCAAATAGCGCAGACCTATAAATAATGAGACAGATTGGTGCATGAAATCTTTAATGCCCCTGTTGCCAAAGCGAAGTGTTCAGCGATAATAAAGGCTACGATTGATGAATGGAACCACTCAACGGTTTTTTTTCTGCTTTCCCCCCTTTTTTGTCTGAATTTCAGACAAATTACAGGCTGAAATGAGTTGTTTTGCTGTTAATTTTATAGTTTAACTATCGGTTAATTTATTTAAGTGTTAATTATCTAAAGACTGTCTATTATTGTTCTGATGTTTGTTTAACTGCTAACTAATCGCTGTGAGATACCAAAGATTTCTATGTCCTCAAAATTTCGTTATGAACTCCCTAGTCGTAGTGGCGATGTTCGCCATTTAGGTTGCCTTATTGGGGCGGCTGGTGCACTTGAATGTGGAGAAATGATACAACGTCATCACGGGCCTGTTGTCATTGTGACGCGAGATATGCAAAATGCATTACGCTTACGAGATGAAATTCAACAGTTTACATATCACCCTGTAGAGACGCTTTCTGATTGGGAAACATTGCCTTATGATAATTTCTCTCCACATCAAGAAATCATTTCTCATCGTTTATCAACACTTTACCGTCTATCTTCTTTGCAAAAAGGGGCATTAATTCTTCCTGTTAATACCTTGATGCAAAAAGTCTGCCCACCTGATTTCTTAACGAGCCATGCACTCGTCATGTCAAAAGGTGACAAATTATCACGTGACAATTTACGTGATGAATTGGATAAAGCAGGCTATCGTCATGTAGAGCAAGTGTTAGAACACGGCGAGTATGCAACCCGCGGCGCTTTGCTTGATTTGTTCCCAATGGGGAGTTCACTGCCCTTTCGCATTGATTTCTTTGATGATGAAATCGACAGTCTGCGTACCTTCGATGTGGATACACAAAGAACATTAGAAGAAGTCGCTCGCATCAATTTGCTACCCGCTCACGAATTTCCAACAGACAAGGACGCGATTGAACGTTTCCGAAGTCAGTGGCGTGAACGTTTTGAAGTACGCCGCGACCCTGAGCATATTTATCAACAAGTTAGCAAAAATACATTACCTACAGGTATTGAGTATTGGCAGCCATTATTTTTTGCTCAACCATTACCATCACTGTTCGACTACTTACCGTCCTCAAGCCTGATTGTTTCACAGAATTTACAAGAAGCCGCTGAGCGTTTTCAAATTGACACTCAACAACGTTATGAAAGCCGTGGTGTTGACCCTATGCGTCCTCTGCTCCCTCCAGCAGATTTATGGCTTACCGTTGAGCAACTCAACCAAAATTTAAAACAATGGCCACGAATTCAACTTTCTTCTGAGGCGCTACCTAAAAAAGCGGCAAATACCAATTTGGATTATTTGCCATTACCTGATATCAGCACTCAAGCGCAAAGCAAAACACCATTAGAAAAGCTTCGCCAATTTAGTGAGCAATTTGACGGCACGCTCGTTTTTTCTGTAGAAAGTGAAGGCCGCCGTGAAACAGTAACAGAGTTATTAGCACGGTTAAAAATTCGCCCTGAAATCATTGAAAGCTATACAAGCCCAATTACCTCACGCTTTGCGATTACTATTGGTGCAGCCGAACGCGGCTTTATTCAATCTGATGCGAATAAAGCGCTGATCTGTGAAAGTGATTTATTAGGTGAACGCGTAGTTCGTCGTCGTACAGATAACCGCCGGGCGATTAACACAGATACCTTAATTCGTAACCTCGCAGAGCTGCGTCCAGGGCAACCCGTTGTGCATATTGAACACGGTGTTGGCCGTTACCAAGGGCTAATCACCCTTGAGGCTGGCGGTATTAAAGCAGAGTATTTAATTCTCACCTATGCAGGAGAAGATAAGCTATATGTTCCTGTTTCTTCACTGCATTTAATTAGCCGTTATGCTGGTGGGGCCGACGAAAATGCGCCACTGCATAAATTGGGCAGTGATAGTTGGGGACGTGCTCGCCAAAAAGCAGCCGAAAAGGTACGTGATGTTGCTGCTGAGCTTCTTGACATTTATGCACAACGTGCAGCAAAAGCAGGTTTTGCATTCAAACATGACAAGCAGCAATACCAAGAATTTTGCCAAGGTTTCCCCTTTGAAACAACGCCTGACCAAGAAATGGCCATCAATGCCGTTTTGAGTGATATGTGTCAGCCACTGGCAATGGATAGGCTCGTCTGTGGGGATGTTGGTTTCGGTAAAACTGAAGTTGCCATGAGAGCGGCGTTCCTTGCTATCAATAATAATAAGCAAGTCGCTGTTTTAGTACCAACCACCCTGCTTGCTCAACAGCACTATGATAACTTTAGGGATAGATTTGCAAACTGGCCCGTTCGTATCGAAATGCTTTCTCGCTTTAAAACCGCTAAAGAGCAACAACAAATTATTGCTGATGCTGCTGATGGCAAAGTCGATATTTTGATTGGGACACACAAATTATTGCAAAGCGATATTGTCTGGAAAGATTTAGGCTTACTGGTTGTCGATGAAGAGCACCGGTTTGGCGTTCGCCACAAAGAACGTATTAAAGCAATGCGTGCGGATGTGGATATTTTAACGCTTACCGCAACACCTATTCCTCGCACGCTGAATATGGCCATGAGCGGAATGCGAGATTTATCCATTATTGCGACCCCACCAGCACGTCGATTAGCCGTAAAAACCTTTGTTCGTCAATATGATGAGTTAGTTGTCCGTGAGGCAATTTTGCGTGAAACTTTACGGGGGGGGCAAGTTTATTATCTGTATAATGATGTAGAAAATATCGAAAAAGCCAAAGCACGACTTGAAACGTTAGTTCCTGAAGCCCGTTTTGTTGTCGGGCACGGACAGATGCGCGAGCGCGAGTTAGAAAGAGTCATGACCGACTTCCACCATCAGCGTTTTAACGTTTTAATCTGTACCACCATTATTGAAACGGGTATTGATATTCCAACGGCTAATACAATTATTATTGAACGCGCAGATCACTTTGGTTTAGCACAATTGCATCAATTACGTGGCCGTGTCGGCCGCTCGCATCACCAAGCCTATGCCTATTTGCTGACGCCTCATCCGAAGGCAATGACGACTGATGCCCAAAAACGCCTTGAAGCGATTTCATCTTTAGAAGATTTAGGCGCAGGCTTTGCGCTCGCAACTCATGACCTCGAGATCCGTGGTGCAGGCGAGTTGCTGGGCGAAGACCAGAGCGGCCAAATGACCACTATCGGCTTTACATTGTATATGGAATTATTAGAAAGTGCAGTCGATGCGTTAAAAGAAGGTCGTGAGCCGTCATTAGAAGACTTAACGAATCAACAAACTGAAATTGAATTACGAATGCCTGTCTTATTGCCAGATGACTATATCCATGATGTGAATATGCGTCTTTCATTTTATAAACGCATTGCCAGTGCTAAAGACAATCAGGAACTGAATGAATTACGCACAGAACTCATCGACCGCTTTGGTAGCCTACCCGATGCAGGGAAATTTCTACTGACCTCTGCTGCTATTCGTCTACAAGCACAATCTCTGGGAGTGAAACGTATTGAAGCCCATGAAAAAGGTGGCTTTGTTGAGTTTGGTGAAAAGAACAAAGTTGACCCAAGCTTCTTGATCAGCTTGTTACAAAACCAACCAAAAACGTATCGTTTAGATGGCCCTGTACGCTTGAAGTTTTTCCATGATTTAGCCGATAGAGTCACGCGCCTTGACTTTATCAAACAGTTATTGACTGATTTTGAAGAACACCTGCTTGCTTAACTTATAAAAATAGCGGCCATCAATTTGGTGGCCCTTGTCCTTAAATCGAATTTACTCAAAAAAGCCTAAAGTATTTTTATTAGGTTGTAGCCTCAAGACACCAGAAGTACTGGAGAGTGGCTGTTCGTTTTGGTGTAAACAATAGAATGGTAAAAGTTCTTTAACATCACTACGTACGGTTTCACAAATTGAATTTGAAGGCGATAAATCTAAGCGCCCATCTTCATTTAAGGGTATAAAAATCGAAGGTGCATAAGATGTTCTAACCTTACCAATCGTTTTACCTATCTGATAAACTACATCATAACCAACGGTCACCAGCTCCATCCTTTGTGTCTTCACGCATGTTTTATTTTGATTATCAAATAGAGATGGAACGCCTTTACCTTGGAGGGCTTCAATCATAAAAATTATTTTGCACTCATTTTGTGCAGGATGAAAACGCGATAAAGACTGCTGATTAAAAGAACCAAGTACCCCCGTTAGCGTACAGTTTTCATATTCAACCAAACGATTCGCCTTTATTGGTTCAACAGATAGGACTGTGGCGAGCTTTGCTTCAGGCTCTCGAATAAACGATGAGACAGCAAACGAAACAAGACAAATCGCTACTACCGCTAATAACAACTTAAATTTTAGCTTCATCAATTTGCCCTTATTAAATACCCGTATATCTATTGTAACGACTAAGTGAGAGAATTCGAACGTTGCTAAGATAATTCACATTTTTTTAGAATTATCCTAACTTAGTGTCAATAAACTATAATGATTTTATTATTCTGATATTCATTATTAGTGTAATATTTAACAAAGTAAATTAACTAGCTGGCACTCAACGTTCATAAACTCGGCCTAGTGTTTTTTCAGTTCTATCTTTGTTTATAAACATACCGCTATATAAAATATAAATAATAAATTTAATAAAACTATTTGTTATTCATAATATATTTCTTAAAACAATTATTAACATTAATAATTTTAATTATTCAAACATCACCCATGATGCTTGTTACAATATTAAACGATTTAATCTTACTGAAGATTGATCTGAATGGGTTTAAATGCAAATACCACTTAACCACATAAAAATAAATAAATTGGCGATTTATATCAACTTCAATAAGCTGAATTGTCCTATCAAAAATTAATGCACTGGATCACCTTTGCAATCAAGTGCATTCTATTATTACGTATGTTTATTTTTCCACCAATAAAAATTAGTGCAATTTAAGCTTTGGCCTAATAATTCGGTTAATACTGCCGACTAACATCATCAAGCCTGTTTTAATATATCCATGCAGTGCAATTTGATGCATGCGATATAACGAAATATAAACAAAACGAGCAATACGTCCTTCTACCATCATATCACCACGCATTAGGTTACCCATTAGGCTACCAACAGTACTAAAACGCGAAAGTGACACTAAAGAACCATGATCTTTATAGATATAGTCTTTAAGCGGTTTATCTTTCATCATGGCAAGGATGTTATCGTAACATAAACTGGCCATCTGGTGTGCAGATTGTGCCCGTGGCGGTACAAAGCCCCCCTCAGGTTTTGCACAAGATGCGCAATCACCAATAGCAAAAATCATGTCATCCAATGTCGTTTGTAATGTCGGTTTCACAACTAACTGGTTGATTCTATTTGTTTCTAATCCTGCAATATCTTTCATAAAGTCAGGCGCTTTAATCCCAGCAGCCCATACCATAAGATCTGCATAAATTTTGCCATCTTCTTTGGTATTTAACCCATCTGAATCAGCACTAGTCACCATAGTTTTCGTCAATACATTCACACCAAGCTTATTCAGTTCTTGATGTGCGGCTCCTGAAATTCGCGGTGGTAATGCAGGCAAAATACGTTCCCCCGCTTCAACCAACGTCACATTTAAAGCGTCTGTATCTAACCCTTTAAACCCATAACTCGTTAATTGTTCCACTGCATTGTACAGTTCAGCCGACAATTCAACCCCAGTAGCACCACCACCAACAATGGCTATATTCACTTTCTCCTCTGCATTATCACGCACAGAATAGCGCAGGAATAGGTTTAGCATTTCGTCATGAAAACGGTGAGCTTGATGAGGATTGTCCAAGAAAATACAGTGATCTTTCACGCCAGGTGTACCAAAGTCATTCGATGTACTTCCCAGTGCCATCACTAAAATATCGTATTCAAGCTCACGTAAAGGAACCAGTAACTCACCGTGCTTATCGTGCAATTCACCTAACACGACTTTTTTATTTTCACGATCAATATTCGTTAATGACCCTAATTGAAAGTTAAATGCATTATGCCTTGCATGCGCTAAATAACTGATAGCATCCACGCCATCATCCAATGAACCCGTCGCTACCTCGTGTAGTAATGGTTTCCATAGGTGGCTAGGATTACGGTCAACGAGCGTAATCTGCGCTCGTTTCTTCCTGCCTAGCTTTCGGCCCAAACGTGTTGCTAACTCTAAGCCACCCGCACCACCACCAACAACGATGATTTTTGGTTGAGATAAGGTCATAAATTCCTCGAACAAATATATTAAAATTATTTAAGATTTCTAGTGATAAAAACCTTAGATAACAATAATTAACACTCTCATTTGCCCCAAAGAAGTTCAGAATATCATGCTTGGTCTATTGGTAATACCAAATATTGATTCACATCAATTTACTTGATTATTATGATATCGACAACCTGCGTCAAATCATTTCTTATCAGCATATGAATCGAGTCAGCTCGAAACCATTAAATATCAATCATATGATTAAATTCATATCAGTATTAATGATAATAAGAATCATTATTCTATCATTTTTATTTTAATACAAACAATTGATTATCTTTAATTGGTAAGATAACTGGATGAATAACAAACAATAAAAAACCCGAAGCGCTTAGCACCCCGGGTTCCAATCATTTAAATATCAGTTTGGATTATTTGATTTTTTTGATACGCACGTCAGTTGGTACTGAAACTGGTGAGTTATCTTTGAAGTATTGCATTAATGCTTCGTTATCTGGCACGCTGTAAACACGGTCTTTACCTTCATTAAAGGCAGAGAAACGGCTACCACCCGTTGCTAAAAACTCATTTGCTGCAACACGGTAGGTTTTCTTCATGTCTAACGGTTTACCATTTAACTTCATTGAGCTTTGGATGACTTTATCACCCACTGCGCGGCTGTCATCCCACTCATAATAGAAACCTTTAGACACTGGCATCACTTGTGGACGTGCACGATCCCATTGTTGTTCCAGTGCTTGTTTAATTTGAGCACCTGTCAGCGATTGAGTCACAACCACATTAGAGAATGGCTGAACAGTAAAGATATCGCCGTAAGTCTGTTGACCCGCTTTCATGTCAGCACGAATACCACCACTGTTCATGAAGGCGATTTGTGCCCCACCCGCATCTTTTGCTGAAGCAACATACAACTGACCATCTGCAATAATTTTACCTAACGTTGAGTCCCCACCAGACAATAATTTTTTGTCTGAATCCGCACTCAGAGACCCCATCACTTCTTGCGAAATTGGTAACGCAATTTTTTCGTATTTTTGTACGAAAGTGGTTAGCTCAGGGTTTTTCTCATAACGTTTTGTTTCAACTGGAATGTTTTTCGCTTTAATGCTAACAATATCTTTTGTTTTTCTATCAATTTCAATATTTAGCTGAGACAACAATGTACCGTTAGACTGTGCAGAAATAACCGTTTTACCATTAATTTCACAGTTATACGCCTGATGAGTATGCCCACTAACGACAAAGTCAACAGCACCATCTAATTGATTAACGATATCAACGATTGGGCCTTTGATATTATCACAACGGTTAATATCTTTGACTTTAGTATCAACTTGTTGGGTTGCACCTTCATGGATCAACACACCGATGCTGTTAATGCCTTGTGCTTTTAACAATTTAACTTGATTGTTGATGGTTTCAACTTCATTTTTGAATTCTAAACCTGCGGTGCCGCTAGGTGTCACGATAGCGGGGGTACCTTCTAACGTCAAACCAATAAACGCCATTGGAATACCATCAAACTCTTTAATAAAGTAAGATGGGAACAGGGTTTCTCCTGTTTCTTTCACAATCACGTTTGCCGCTAAATAGTTAAAGTCCGCACCAGCAAAAGAGTCTTTACCGACACAACCTGCAGTTGGGTGGCAGCCACCATTTTGCTTTCTCAGCAGCTCTTCTTTACCTTTATCAAACTCATGGTTGCCTACTGCGCTTGTTTCCATACCAATTGCACTTAATGCTTCGATGGTTGGCTCATCATAGAACATAGAAGACAATAATGGGCTCGCACCGACTAAGTCACCTGCACCTACCACGATAGTTTTATCGTTTTGAGCACGCAGCTGGTTAACTAAGGTTGCGATAGATTCTATCCCACCTAATTTACCATCACCTGGCGCTTGTAATGCACCGTGGAAGTCATTGATACCAATAACTTGTACTTTTACTGTGTCGGCCGTTTTGGTAGCACAACCTGCAAGTAGCGCTCCCGAAATCAAAACGGTCAGTAATCCAATTTTATGTTTCATTTTTCAATCCTTTTATTATAAACAGCACTCAACTACCGACTACATTTTGAAGCGATAAGTTGTGGTCATAGAGCCTGACAACGAGTGTGCACGACGTGAGTGGCCGTCATACAGCTTTGGTGTGGTATAGTCGTTTTCTTGCTGGTGGTGCCAACCCAGACCGCCACTCAGTGACACAGATAAGTTTTCTGTTGGTTTCCAGTAGCTAAACAGACCAAATTGACCTTGTTTTAATCTTTCGCCTTCATATTTGAATTCTGAATAGTTAGTACGCGCACCAACAGACAGCTCTTTGCTTACACGGTATTCTGCCGCTAATGCAACCATGGTTTCACCATCACGTACATAGTCGATATCTGCATATGCTGGTGAGTTAAAGCGGCCACGAGTATTACCAATCGGGTTGCGGGCAAATTGACCTACACCATTCGCTTTTTTCGCTTGGGTATAGGTTAAGCCAGTACTCAGTGTCCACGGTGTTTCTGGTACACGCCATTCAGCGGTTCCTGCATAGTGCCATGCACGTTTATCAAAGTTACGTTTGCCTTTTGCGTCGTTCGTTTCAGTCCGTTTACCGTCACTACCGTACTCGTGATTATAAATTTGTGTGCCGAGTGTTAAGTCAGAAGTCAGCTTATATTTTGCTTCAAGACCCTGCTGACGGAATAAATCGTCCGCTTGACCATAAAAATAATGCACTTTCAGTGGTTTTGTATTGTAGTTAATACCACCAGTGATCACGTGATTAACGTTATGTCGTACACCATTACCATCCGTAAAATACATTGCATCGATATTTGGACTATCACGACGCATGACTTTCTTATCGAGATATAATAAATCCAAGCTCCAATCATCAATCGCTGTATTGGTGTAATAACCACTGTAACTGTTTAAAGAGAGACGTTGTGAGTTAGTAAAAATACCCGTATTTTTTAGGGTAAACCAACCTGCTTTTGCATTAAATTTAACAGGGTCTAAATCCAGTTTAACTTTGGCATAACGTTGACCAATTTTGTTATAACCTTTCGCATGACCATCATCGTTATATAAAATTGCACGAGAGGCGAAGTCTTTACTCGCGCCTAACTTAATACCGCCGTAGTAAGATGCATCAAAGCCAATCACATCAGCAAAATAACCTGATTTAAAATCGGCTTGAAAGTTTTGCCCCCATGCATTAGCGACTTGTTTTCTGTAGCGTTGTTCGTCTTTATCAAAACGGTTTTCTGTTTTCAGGTATTTCCACATATTACGAGTAGACAGCTCTAACTCTGAGTCCGCAATAAATGCGTTTTCTTTGATTGAATTTTCCCAGTTGCTCGCATTTGCCATAGTAACTGCTAAATAGCAAGGAGAAAGCATTAATAGCGCAAGATTTTTAACTTTCATTGGAATTAACCTAGTTAATGATTATTTGAATTAATTTTATGTTGAGTCATGTTGCCATGAACAACAAATCACCATTTTTTATTTTTAGCTTAATAAAACAATTTAACTTAACGATAAACAAAAACGTCCATTTCAAACACTAAAGTCATTTTTTAAATAAAAAAAATTCAATACAGCAATTTAGCCGCATGCGTGTTTACTTTTTGAGTTAATAAGGTGTTGCCCCTATTGTTAAAAATTAATTAACTTTAATTATTATCAGAATCCCTTACTCATTTTTAGCGTTTAATTTAGGTTAAGATCAAACAAGGCCAGTCAATTTTCAATCAACATAGAAAGTATTAATTGCACTTAAACTCGCAGTGTTACTTATTCTCTTTTTTTTGGGCAAAACTCCCCCTTGAGAAATAAACATCTCAGAATTTACAGCACTATTTGACTTAATATATTGTTTGCGAATGGCTTTCTTTTTCAATGCACTGTATTTATCAACGCATTGTCATAAAACTATCATAATAGGAATGCTATCGTAATTTTACGTCAATTAAAACGATCACTGTCACAACGTGTTACATAAGTTGCATTAAATATCTAATCAAATGTGACCAAAGTCACATATAAATGACATTTACCTTTTATATAAATTGAGCGACACATAAATAGGAAATCATACTCACCTTAAGGAAATAAGGAAAAAACCTTTAAAATCTGGAAGTAACAACAATCATATGCTCCCATTTTTTCATGTATAGGTTGTTATATCCCCATTCCTTCTGTCAATGCCTTATTGGATTTTGGAATATCAAATAAATATGCACCTTTAATCCAGTTTACTAGGTTGGATAATGTGTTTGGTTTTTATACAAAACGTTTGCGTCAATTAATAACTAAAAATAACAGTAGGTTAATGCACTCAATTTGATTCACTTAATTAATTTAATAATAAGTTAAGCTTATGAACAAAAATAAAACCAATTAAGAAAATAACGGAAGTAAACCTCAGATTATTTCAACCTTAAACAAAATTATTGGTTTAATATTCCTAATTTTGGCACCAGCTCTAATCGCCGTGCTTATAGTTTTTTCTTATTCTTAGTACTATATTGTTTCATTTATGTTCTTTTTCGGAAAAAATTAATTTTCAATATAAAATACGTTTTTTGTTTTTTTATTTATATATAATTTCAAAAAATTTAACCTATATAAAAATTATTTAATACGTTACGGGTAACGCATGAGATACAAAGTTAATACATTCTCCTATTTGAAATATTGCATATTTAGGTTAATTATTGTGCAAAAAAAAGCCAGTCAGATATTTCATCTCACTGGCTTCGTCCGTACTTGCTTTCAATTACTGTTTAAACTCTTGCCATCTATGATGTAATTCAACCAGTTTTTGATTGCTTTCCTGCCAACGTGCCGCACTTTGTAGTTCTTTCAGACTGTATTGCCGGCCACTGTGGTATAGCTTCGACGCTTGACTAGCTTGTTGCTTCGGTAGGTTATCCAATACACTCACTGCACCTTCGCGGTTATTACAAACAAGGATCATGTCGCAACCCGCATCCAGGGACGCTTTTGCTCTTTCAGGGTAACTGCCCATAATCGCTGCGCCTTCCATCGATAAATCATCGGAAAAAATAACGCCATTAAAGCCAAGTTGCTCACGTAAAACGGACTTTAACCAGAAAGGCGACCCGCTTGCTGGGCGATCATCAGCCTGCGTATAAATAACATGTGCAGGCATGATGGCATCCAGTAATTCCCTTTGAATAAAATCTTTAAAAATCGACATATCTTTGCCACGGATCACATCAAGCGCACGATCATCCCTCGGTGTTTCTTTATGGGAGTCAGCTTTTACTGCACCATGTCCAGGGAAATGCTTCCCTGTTGTTTTCATCCCAGCGCTATGCATACCTTTAATAAAACGCTCAGCCATCATCATCGCCATGTCGGGATTTTCATGGAATGAACGCTCACCAATAGCAATACTTTGATGACCTAAATCCAGAACAGGTGCAAAACTAATATCAATATCCATCGCTATCATTTCTGCGGCCATTAACCACCCCGCCTCTTCTGCTAGCTTGGCACCGTCATGCTCATTATTCAGTGCTGCAAATGCTTGTGCTGATGGTAACGCGGTAAAACCATCGCGAAAACGTTGTACCCGTCCACCTTCTTGGTCTACCGCAATCAAGAGCCGATTTCTTGATGCATCCCGAATTTGACGTACCAGTTCACGCAACTGCGCTGCATCATGAAAGTTACGGGTAAATAAAATTAAGCCGCCCACTAGTGGATGAGCTAATATTTCACGTTCTTCATTGTCCAGTTCATACCCTTGGACATCTAGCATTATCGGGCCCATAACCTGCCTCACTTATTTCATTCATTATCTGTATATAGGTTTGCCAGGCATTTAGCCTAACAAACTGAAATATTGTCGTAGTGGCTGAGAGTGTATCAAAAAGTCAGAATGCCGACTTTCATTCCACTGCACTTCATACCACATTAATGTCATATATTTTACCCAAGGAGACCATAAATTACAGTGATGCATTAACTGAAATTTATCATGGTAAGCGCCCTGAATATCACAATATTGCGTCAGAAATTGCTGACGCTGATGCACGGTCAAGTTATTGAATTGAAAATAAGTCTCCAGCGAAAACGCAATATCGGTATTTGCAGTATATTCCCAATCCAATAACATCAATTTGCCATCTTCTTGAATAAGAATATTTTTAGGATGAATATCCATATGGGCAGGTGCCAATTTCAACGTCTTTGGCATCTTTTTTTGTAAAAAGTCTCGGTGAATCCGCTTCCAGCGCGGAGAAAAACGTTGTGGGTCAATACGTTTCCCATAATGGGCAATTTCAGCCCTTAAGGGTAACGTGTAGGTCAATAATGGTGAACAATGCAAAGTAGCAATCGTATTAGCGAGTTCCCGCTGAAATTCGACTGAGCAAAATTTTTTATCGCTAGGGTGTCGTCCTTCACGCCAAGCTAAAACTAACCACTCGGCGTTATGTGCAACCACCGCCTGCGCAAAGGGTAAATGCTGAATTTGCCGTAAGATACGAGCCTCTTTACGCCGAGAGACATACAAGGCATTTTGCCGATGTGTATCCGCTCGAGCAACCAGTTTAAGCAGATAATTGGATTGATGACTTTCAACTAAAAAGCTGCCACCAGACAACCCCGCCAAGGGAGATATTTCCCAGCACTGTGCTGAAATTGCTGGGAAATGTGTCGAAAGTAAAGCAAGTAATGACGGTATGTCACTCAATATTCTTTTTCCCAGTCCAAATGATTTCACCTGTTTGCACTTCCATTAATTGCATCTCAAGGCGACGGTCTTTGTTTGAGCCTGACATCACACTATAAATCACATAATTTGCCTGTACATAACGACCCAAACCAATTGCTTTACTACGAGTCACAAGGCTATCTTCTTGAGATAAACCCAGTGTCTTACGTGCTGCGTTAACCACATCTTGTGGAACGACATTAAAACGCTGCGTATTTTCCACCGCGGACATCATATTTGATGTAATTAGCTGAACAGGAAGTGAACCATTTGTATTATTTTTAACTGAATCAACTAACAAAACTTTACCAGGTTCCACACCATCAGCTGCAACCATTTGTGCGACTAATGGTGATATCGCCGCAGACCAATCCGTTGTTTGTTGTTTAGGTGGTGTTGGTACCTTATCTGGCGGTGGCGGAGGTGTCACCTCTGGTTGTTGTGGCTCAATAGGGACAATCGGTGGTTGCTCAACCGGTTGCTGTGGTGGGTATGACGGACAGCCTGCCAAAATAAGCGTTGCCGCAGCAACCATTAAGATCCGTTTCATTATTATTCTCCGGCCTTAGGGGATAAAAATACATGAATGCGCAGATTATCTGCACGAGGTGAAGAGGTTATCGCACGAATTTGTTCTGTAGAGCTCGGCAATACTAATTGTTCTTCCACTGCCGATGTATCCACCCTCAACCCTTGCTTGTCGTACCAATACAAGCGATAAGCAATATTTACCGCTTTTGATCCCACATTGCTAACATTGATGGTGGCAACATGTTGATGGTTTTCTACTCTGATAATTGGGTTTTCAACAATAATCCCTTGAGCTAAAACAACAGGTTCCATAATCACACGCTGTTGTTCATTAAAAACCAAGCCTTGCGGTTTTTTATAGAGGCAACCACTCAGTGCGGCTACCACTGTAGCAAGTAATGCAATGCGGTTTATTGTTGCACCCAATATTTTCATTATTTTGCCAATAATGGGCCTAATGGGCGACCACCCACTAAGTGCATATGGATATGAAAAACTTCTTGGCCTGAATGTTCATTGCAATTCATGATTAAACGGTATCCGTTTTCTGCAATGCCTTCTTCTTTCGCAATTTTGGCTGCAACAGTAAATAAACGGCCAAGTGCCAGTTCATCATCCTGCGTCACATCGTTTACCGTTGGGATAAGCTTATTAGGGATGATTAAAATGTGAGATGGCGCTTGTGGCGAAATATCACGAAAAGCAGTGACCAGCTCATCTTGATAAACCACATCCGCAGGGATTTCTCGACGGATGATTTTGCTGAAAATGGTTTCTTCTGCCATGTTAATTTCCTTAATAATTCAAGAATGATTTAATTAGCGTGTATTGATTATGCGTTATTCACGCCGACATTTAAATGAAACAATCGATTGAAATTCTGTGTGGTGATATCAGCCATCTCCTCAACACTAACGCCCTTGAGTACAGCCATGTATTCAGCCACATCACGCACATAAGCAGGCTGATTTTCTTTTCCACGGTGAGGAACTGGCGCTAAGTATGGTGAATCCGTTTCAACGAGAATTCTATCCAACGGGACAATTCGTGCGGCTTCGCGAATTTGTTCTGCATTGCGGAATGTCACAATACCGGAAAATGAAATGTACATACCTAAATCAAGCAGCTCGATAGCCGTGTCTTTATCTTCCGTAAAACAATGCAATACACCGCCACACTCCATCACCTTTTCTTCACGTAAGATTGCCAGCGTATCTTCCCGCGCTGAGCGGGTATGGACGATAACAGGTTTATTGACCTCTCGGCCAATACGGATATGTTGGCGAAAGGACTCCTGCTGTAATACTGCATTTTCTTGTTGATAATAATAATCTAAACCTGTTTCGCCTAATGCAACGACTTCTTGCCCAGCAGCAAGTTGCGCTAAACGCTCGAAATCGTACCCTTCATCCAAATTGAGAGGATGAATACCACAGGAAAATGCAATATTTTCTCGTTCACCAATAAGCGTTTTCATTTTTTCAAAACCTGGCAGCGTAGTTGCCACCGCTAACATAAAACCGACATCACGAGCGGACGCTTTTGCGATGACATCATCAACATTAGCATGTAATTTTTCATAATCTAAACAATCGAGATGGCAGTGTGAATCAACAACAAACATATTTAACTCTTTTTAAAATGAGGGGCTCGCCAGTAAGGCTTCCCATTGTAATAATTGATTAGCCAGAAGCAGTTCCTGATTTAATGCAGAAACGGTCAGTAATTGGTAGCGACAGTACAACCATTGCTCATAAATATCATGAAGTTGTGTACGGTTCATCATGGACGCCAATTGCATCACTTGAGCACTATAGTCCTGGTTAATGCAAAACTGCGCTGCGCCTTGCTGAACCTTGATAGCATCAGCTAATAAGCTCAATAACCAATTTAGAGACATCACTGCATCATCTATATTTAATGAGGGTAACAAACCTAGCATATCGCGATTTTGTAATGCTAATGCCATGTTATGGCATAATGCAGCGCGCTTTTGCCATAGATTATCATCAAGTAGCGCTAATGCCGCGACGGGTGCGCCTTGGCAAAGCTTTAAAGCGGTAACCGCATTATCCATAACCAAATTTGGCTTTTGCTTTTGCAGCCAATATAACGCGATTTGTGAGTCTGGCGCAGGTAAAAAGTGGCTCAAACAACGGCTGCGGATAGTCGCTAACAAATTTTCCTGTTTTTCACTCACTAATAAAAAATAAGTATCTTTAGCGGGTTCTTCGAGGGTTTTCAGCAGTGCATTCGCCGCTGCATCGGTAAGTGCATCAGTGCTGGGAATATACACCACCTTGCTACCGCCCTGCTGCGCATGACTACTTAAGGTTTCAATCAGTTTTCTAACCGCATCAACGCTGACCGTTGATTTACCTTTTTCCACCTCAATGACATGGTAGTCTGGGTGTGTTCCCGCTAACATCAAACGGCAACTATGGCACTCACCACAGCTTTTCATCCCATCACGATTTTGGCAAATTAACCAGCGGCTAACCCCATAACACAATGCATCTGCACCGTTGCCTGATATGGAATGAAGCAACAAGGCATGGTGACCCCGACCACTTTGGTAAGCCGCAATCATTTGCCGGTAAGGCTCATTTAACCAAGGATACCAATTCATGCCTTCAATACCTTATTTCGCTAACCATTTAAGTAACGCAGTACGAATATCGTTTTGAACTTGCTCAATATTTTGGCTTGCATCAATCGTTATTATGGATTTATCACTCGCTGCAAGTTCCAGATATCTCTCACGTGTTCTTTCAAAGAAAGCCAGCGACTCTTTTTCAATTCTATCTAATTCACCCCGTGAACGCGCACGTTGTAGGCCAAGTTCTGGTGATAAATCAAGATATAACGTCAGGTCGGGTTTAAAATCACCTAGCACTAAATCACGCAAGGACTGCATTAAATGGCGATCAATCTGGCGTCCACCACCTTGATAAGCTTGTGATGACATATCATGGCGATCACCGAGAACCCATTTTCCAGCGGCAAGTGCGGGTTTAATCACGGTATCAACCAATTGCACTCGGGCAGCATACAGCATTAAAAGCTCGGCTTTATCTGTGACTTTATCCCCTTCAATACCTTGTTTGATGAGCTCTCGTAGCTTTTCTGCTAGCGGTGTCCCCCCTGGCTCACGGGAAAAAACGATATCGTTGATACCTGCATGGTTTAAAGTATCAACTACCGTATTGATTGCGGTGGTCTTCCCTGCGCCTTCTAATCCTTCAATAACAATAAATTGGTTTTTCATGTTTTATCAGTTTTGCTGTTCAATTTGACGGTAAACTTTGACGGCACGGTTGTGGTCATTCAAGTTACGGCTAAAGGTATGCCCCCCTTTGCCGTCCGCGACAAAATACAAATAATCTGTTTTGGCTGGATGTGCAGCTGCTTTAATGGATGCAATACTTGGCATTGCTATCGGTGTTGGTGGTAATCCATCAATTTTGTAGGTGTTGTATTCTGTGTAATTATCTAAATCACTACGATAAATTTTACCACGATATTTATCACCCAAGCCGTAAATGACGGTTGGATCGGTTTGTAAACGCATTTTTTGCTTCAAGCGATTGACAAATACCGAGGCAACTTGCGAACGTTCGCTGTCAACACCCGTTTCTTTTTCAATGATTGATGCCATTATCAGCATTTCATACGCATTTTTATACGGCAGATCCCTATCACGCCCCTTCCATTCATCTTCAAGGCTAGCCTGCATGCGCTTATGTGCACGTTTCAAAATCTCAGTATCCGCCGTTCCAGCAGTATATAAATAGGTATCAGGATACAGCCAACCTTCTAAGGTTCCTTCGCCTTTAAAGTCAATCGCATTGTAGAGTTCAGTCGGTGTCATTTCCGTTGATTTATGCGCTAAGTATGGCGCATCACGCAGGATGTTACTCCAATCTACTAAACGATTACCTTCAATAAAGCGAATAGAAAACTGCGCTTCTTTACCGCTTACGATTAATTTTAGTAGCTGTTCTACATCCATGTCAGGTTGCAAACGGTATGTGCCCGCTTTAAGCTGCGCCAATTCAGGTCGCAATTTCAGTAACCATTGAAATTCATTGCCCTGCTCAATCAATTTTTCATTAATAAGCAATGCTTCAAAAGCCACACGTCCAGTCCCCGCAGGCACAGTGAAAATCTTTTCTTCCGTAAGGTTAATCGGTGTTTTAGCGTAATTCAGTACTTGGCGATATTGCAAATAAAGTGCAATCGCCACAACGGTAATCAGAACAACAGCAATTAAAATGATTTTTTTAGCTAATTTCATTTATTGACCACATCAATGCGTATTAGGACTTTAATTTATGCAAACTAGATTTTGCAGCGCAAAAATAAGTATTCGAACAGCTCCCGTGATGCATAATGCAACGGATTTTCTTGTGAAGCTATTTGGATGCTTTTAACGGGTAGAACAGGCATCAACGCATTACACATAATCACTTCATCGCAGTGAGCTAATACTGACGCGAACCGCTCAACTTCTTCAAGATGGTACTGACTCCCTACTAATAACGCTATGATCTTTTGTCTCATTAATCCGTTCACCCCACAATGCGATAATACAGGGGTATAAACAGTTTGCCCGATACGCCAAAATACATTTGCACTACAACACTCAATAATGATGCCATCTGTATCGAGCACAATCGCTTCATCCGCTTGAGCCTCATCGATTTCCTGGCGGATCAATACTTGCTCAAGGCGATTTAAATGTTTCATCCCTGCCAGTAATGGATTTCGAGAAACAGGTGTTTGGCTCAATATCAGCTTAGCCCCTTGGCATTGTAACTGAGTATAGTGTGATGGAAAGGGGGAAACACTGACAATAATGGTAGGCTGAGTAAAGCCTATAGAACTGTAACCTCGCCCACCTACACCACGGCTGATAATGACCTTTAGAACAAATTCTTCATCCACTTGTTGTGTACAAATTTCCGTTAAATGATGTTCTAATTCCCCCCAATCAGGTGCGGTAATTTTTAATCTTAAGCAGTCACGTGTTAAACGCGCAATGTGTTCTTTGAGCATCTGCGCTTGCTGATTCACTCCATGAATGGTCGTGAAACAACCATCCCCGAACGCAACGGCGCGATCAGAGACACTAATTTGTTGACAAGGTTGGCCATTAACCCAATATGACATTGATAATACTTATAATAAAAGCTGATAAATCAGACAGTAATCAGGTAGAACTATCATAAACTAAAGCACAGAGCTGTGCAAAGAAGCTGGCAAAATAAAGCCCCAGTTGCATACACAACTGAGGCTGAATTAATGGTGGAACGATTTGATTATTCTGCGTGGTAACGGCGGAAAATCAATGAACCGTTTGTGCCACCAAAGCCGAAGGAGTTACACAGAGCGTACTCCATGTTCTCAACTTTACGTGCTTTATTCGCAACGAAATCTAACGTACAACCCTCATCAGGGCTGTCTAAGTTAATCGTTGGAGGGACAATTTGATCACACAAAGACAAAATCGTGAAGATAGATTCAACCGCTCCTGCAGCACCTAATAGGTGACCTGTCATGGATTTCGTCGAACTCACTAACACATTTGAATCTTCACCAAATACAGACATAACCGCTTGTGCTTCCGCTAAGTCACCTGCATTGGTTGATGTGCCATGGGCATTGATGTAACCCACTTCGCTCGCCTTAATGCCAGCATCTTTTAGCGCATTTTCCATTGCTAATGCAGCACCTTCACCATTTTCTGGCGGAGATGTCATATGGTAAGCATCACTGCTCATACCAAAGCCAGCAACTTCTGCGTAAATTTTAGCGCCACGTGCTTTCGCATGTTCATATTCTTCAAGAATAATGATACCTGCACCATCACCGAGAACAAAACCATCACGGTCTTTATCCCAAGGGCGACTTGCCGCTTGTGGGTCATCATTGCGAGTTGATAGAGCACGCGCAGCACCAAAGCCTGCCACACCTAATGGTGTCGTTGCTTTTTCAGTACCGCCTGCCAACATAACATCTGCATCGCCATAGGCAATCATACGTGCTGCGTGACCAATATTGTGAACGCCCGATGTACATGCTGTGGCAATAGAAATGCTTGGACCACGTAAACCGTACATAATGCTTAAATGGCCCGCCGCCAAGTTAATGATTGTCGATGGCACGAAGAATGGGCTAACTTTACGAGGACCACCTGCCATCAGTGCTTCACAGTTATCCTGAATTAACCCTAACCCGCCAATACCAGAACCAATCGCTAAACCGATACGAGTAGCATTGGCTTCTGTTACTTCCAATCCAGCATCTTTAAAGGCTTGGAAGCCTGCTGCAATACCATATTGAATAAATGGGTCCATCTTCTTCGCATCTTTGCGAGAGATGTCAAAATCTTCGTAATTGAAATCTTTTACTAAGCCAGCAAATTTAGTTGCGTGGTTAGTAGTATCAAAATGTTCAATGAGGCTGATACCACTCTGTCCGTCACAAACAGCTTTCCATGATGACTCAACTGTGTTGCCGACAGGAGATAACATGCCCAGTCCGGTTACGACTACACGACGCTTAGACACGTATTTCCTCCAAGGAGGGAAAAGTTACAAAAGGAACATAGGCGATCGAGTGATCGCCTAGACATGTTTTTCGTACAATTATTTAGATGCGTTCTCGACGTAGTCAATCGCAGCCTGTACTGTTGTGATCTTTTCAGCTTCTTCGTCAGGGATTTCGCAATCGAACTCTTCTTCCAGAGCCATAACCAGCTCAACTGTGTCAAGAGAATCAGCGCCCAAGTCATCAACAAATGAAGCTGCATTTACAACTTCTTCCTCTTTAACACCCAGTTGTTCAACGATGATTTTCTTAACGCGTTCTTCGATAGTGCTCATACTATTAAAATTCCTATCAAAACTCGCTTTCGCGATGGTTTTCGTAGTTTATGAAATACAGGAAAAGATACAACCCAATCCCGGCTGTTGGAACCATTATTTTGCATTATTTAGCGTTAGATAACACTAATAATGCAAGTAGTCCCATCATTTCTTTAGATCATGTACATGCCACCATTGACATGCAATGTTTCACCTGTGATGTAAGCAGCTTCGTCAGAAGCTAAAAACGCTACAGCACTGGCAATTTCTTGTGCATCACCCAGTCTATCTGCAGGAACCTGAGATAAAATGCCTGCACGCTGCTCATCTGTCAATGCTTTAGTCATATCCGTTTCGATAAAACCTGGAGCAACAACATTAACAGTGATACCACGAGAAGCGACTTCCCGAGCTAATGATTTACTAAAACCAATTAGCCCAGCTTTCGCTGCTGCATAGTTTGTTTGTCCCGCATTCCCCATCACACCCACAACTGATGCGATAGAAATAATACGCCCACAACGTTTTTTCATCATGGCACGCAAAACGGCTTTAGACAAACGGTAAACGGATGAAAGATTCGTGTCAATAATATCTTGCCACTCTTCTTCTTTCATACGCATCAATAAGTTATCGCGAGTGATACCTGCATTATTAACCAAAATATCAATTTCACCAAATTCCTCACGGATCTTAGTCAAAGTTTCTTCGATTGATGCTGCATCAGTCACGTTTAACGCTAAACCTTTCCCTTTACCATCAAGATAAGCAGTAATGGCTTCTGCGCCTTTTTCGCTGGTTGCTGTGCCAATAACGGTTGCACCGCGCGCGATTAATGTTAAAGCAATGGCTTTACCAATCCCACGGCTAGCACCTGTTACTAGTGCAATTTTTCCTTCAAAGCTCATGTCGTCCTCAGCTATTTTCTAAAGCAGTGCTTAATGATACAGGATCATTGGCTGCTACGGCAGTTAAATTAGAGACAATTCGCTTGGTAAGACCAGTCAACACTTTACCTGGCCCCATTTCGATAAGGTGTTCAACACCTTGATCTGCCATCAATTCTACTGTTTCTGTCCAGCGTACTGGATTATACAGTTGACGAACTAACGCATCACGAATATTTTGCGCCGATTGCTCAATTTTAACATCAACATTGTTGATAACTGGATAGACTGGCTCACAAAATTCGATTTTTTCTAACGCTTCGGCTAATTTATCAGCAGCAGGCTTCATTAATGCACAATGTGAAGGCACACTAACTGATAATGGCAGTGCACGTTTTGCACCCGCTTCTTTACACGCAGCACCTGCTCGTTCAACCGCTGCTTTTTCCCCTGCAATGACCACTTGGCCTGGGGAGTTAAAATTCACGGGTGAAACGACTTGACCTTGTGCCGCTTCTTGGCAGGCTTTTTCAATAGATTCATTATCTAAGCCAATTATCGCATACATTGCGCCTGTACCTTCAGGAACCGCTTCTTGCATCAATTTACCACGCAATTCAACAAGTTTAATCGCTTCTTTGAAGTCAATGACACCTGCACAAACTAATGCGGAGTACTCACCCAGGCTATGCCCTGCCATCATTGAAGGCATTGCACCGTTTTTAGCTTGCCAAACACGGAAAATTGCCACAGACGCGGCTAATAATGCGGGCTGTGTTTGCCATGTTTTATTTAATTCTTCTTCTGGCCCATTTTGGACTAATGCCCAAAGATCGTAACCCAATGCTTCTGATGCTTCAGCAAATGTTTGCTCAACCAGCTTATTTTCTTCAGCTAATGCCGCTAACATTCCTAAAGACTGAGAACCCTGTCCGGGAAATACCATCGCAAATTGTGTCATGTCTGTTTTCTCAATAAATTAAAAACGAACTAAGGCAGAGCCCCACGTGAAACCACCGCCAAAGGCTTCTAACAGCACAAGTTGGCTACGTTGGATACGTCCATCACGCACTGCTTCATCAAGTGCAGTTGGGACAGATGCCGCAGAAGTATTGCCATGACGGTCTAAGGTGATAACCACTTTGTCCATAGTCATATCAAGTTTTTTTGCCGTCGCAGAAATAATTCTTAAATTTGCTTGATGTGGCACTAACCAATCAAGTTCTTCTTTTGCAATCCCACTTTTTTCCAGTGTTTCATCAACAATATGCGCTAATTCGCGGACTGCAACTTTGAATACTTCATTACCCGTCATCGTTAAATACGCAGAGTCGTCAGAGCAACGGCTACGATTAGGCAATGCGAGTAAATCCCCATAACGCCCATCAGCGTGTAAATGGGTGGAAATAATGCCAGGTTCATTAGACTCACCAACCACAACAGCACCTGCGGCGTCACCAAATAAGATGATGGTACCACGATCTTCTGGGTCTAATGTTTTTGATAATGCATCAGCGCCAATAACAAGGGCCTTTTTCGTCATCCCTGTTTTAACAAACTGGTCAGCAATACTGATCGCATAAGTAAAGCCTGCACAGGCCGCCGCAACGTCAAATGCCGCGCAATCATTGATTCCTAGCATTTGCTGCACTTGGCACGCTGCACTTGGGAATGCATGCGTTGCAGAAGTGGTGGCAACAATGATTAAACCTATCTCGCTGGCCTCAACCTGTGCCATTTCAAGCGCTTTTTGTGCAGCATGAAAACTCATTACAGAGACATTTTCGTCTTCGTTAGCAATTCTTCTTTCATGTATCCCAGTGCGGGTCACAATCCATTCATCAGAAGTATCAACCATTTTTTCCAGATCAGCATTGGTACGAACTTGCGCTGGCAAGTAGCTGCCTGTTCCTAAGATTTTACTGTACATAGCCATAGGTTATTGATCGCTCCTGGGTAAAACAATATTTAATCGCGCTGTTATTCTTTCTGGTACTTGTTTTTCAACAGCTTGCACTGCGCGGTCAATCGCAGCTTTAAATGCACTTTCGTTAGCCGCACCATGACTCTTGATCACAATACCTTTTAATCCTAACAGAGTCGCACCGTTATACTGGTCGGGGTTCATATCCCCAAAACGCTTCATTAAACGTTTTTTTAGCCATTTTTTCGCCAGTTGCATTATCCAACTGCGTTTTTTCTTTTCGTCGTCCGCCGATTTTAACAAGGAGAGAATAACGCGAACGACTCCTTCCATTGTTTTTAATGAGACGTTACCCGCGAAGCCGTCACACACTAATACATCGGTTTTACCTGTCAGTAACTCATTACCTTCAACGTAACCAATATAGTTAATGGACGCCGTTTCTTTTAATATTGCGGCGGCTTCGCGGATATTATCCAGCCCTTTGCTCTCTTCTTCACCGATATTGAGCAAAGCAACTTTCGGTTTTGTGATATTGACCACTTCTTCAGCCATCACCGAACCCATTACGGCAAATTGCACTAACATTTCACTACTGCAATTGACGTTTGCCCCTAAATCCAACACTACCGTTTGTTTTTTCTGCTGGTTAGGTAAGATTGTCATTAGCGCTGGACGCTCAATGCCATCTATCGACTTTAACATCAATTTCGCTAACCCCATCAATGCGCCTGTATTACCAGCACTCACGCACGCTTGTGCCTGCCCTGTTTTCACCAACTCTAAGGCCACTCGCATCGATGTTCCTTTGCTTTGTCTTATTGCGTTTGATGGTTTGGCATCGTTAGCAATAATTCCATCCGCAGGGATAATTTCGACACGCGAAATTTGCTCGGCACTTAGATGTGCAAGCAAGGGTTGAATGGCTTCGGGTTGACCGACAAGCAGTAATTTGAGTGCTAAATTAGATGCCAGAGCCTGCAATGCAGCAGGCACTGTGACGCGGGGACCAACATCCCCGCCCATAGCATCTAACGCAATGGTTAGATTAGCCAAGGTACCAACAATTACTTGCTGATAACCTTACGGCCACGGTAGAAACCGTCTGCAGTCACATGGTGACGCAGGTGAGTTTCACCTGAAGTTTTATCTACAGAAACTAGGGTAGCAGTCAGTGCATCATGTGAACGACGCATACCGCGTTTTGAACGAGTTGGTTTATTCTGTTGTACGGCCATTGACCTTACTCCTTAAGTACTTTTCTTTAAACTGGCTAATACGGCAAATGGGTTTGGCTTTTCTGCCTCAGGAGGCAGTTCACCATACACCATGTCCGCTTCGGACACTTCACAGTGTTCAGAATCATGAACCGGAACAACTGGTAAGGAAAGAATTATTTCATCTTCTATCATTCCCAGCAAATCTATTTCACCAAATTCATCAATTTGAATTGGCTCGTAGAGCTCCGGTAATGCTTCGGCCTTTTCGTCATTGACGACAGGACTAAAACAATACGATACGTAGGCATGATGCTTGAAATTTTTTCCGCAGCGTTGGCATTGGAGGGTGAGATCCACATCGGATTTCCCTTCGATAACCGTGAGACGCTGTTTATCAATATTAAATGATAATTCGGTTTCTACATCACTGTCTACACTGACTACTGATTCTGCAAGACGTGCAACTTGCTCAGGTGTATAACTCCCGACATAGTCGAGGTTTTTCTGAGCTGCACGCTGCGCATCGATAGTCAGGGGTAATTTTACCTTTTGCATAAGGCGCGCATATTAACTTTGTAATGAGCTATAGTCAAAGAAAAAGGCGGGGTAAACTCGCCTTTTCACCAAAAAATCGCAGGTTTTGCGGTTTATAGTTTAAAATGAGTTAACCCTTTTGGCTACGAGTTTTGAGAAAAATCATGAAATCGATTATTTTGGCGTCAACTTCACCCTATCGGCAATCCTTATTAAAAAAATTAGGTTTGCCGTTTTTAGCCTCACCGCCGAACATTGATGAATCACCTGTTTTAAATGAATCGGCTCAAGCTTTGGTCCTGCGGTTATCTCATGCCAAAGCCGCTGCACTGACAGAACAATACGCTCAACATTTAATTATTGGTTCTGATCAAGTGTGTGTTATTGATGGAAAAATTGTCGGCAAGCCCCATACCTTTGAAAATGCATTCAAACAATTGAAAGCAGCCTCTGGTAATAAAATCACATTTTATACTGGGTTGTGCCTATTAGATTCCGCGACAGGAAAATTTAATCTGCAATGTGAATTGTTCGATGTCTATTTTCGAAACTTAACTGACCAAGAGATCACCAACTACTTGTATAAAGAAGAACCGTTCCAATGTGCAGGAAGTTTTAAATCCGAAGGGCTAGGTATAACTTTATTTGATAGGTTAGAGGGACGTGACCCTAACACTTTAATTGGCTTACCGATTATTTTGCTGTTAGATATGCTACGCCAGCATGATGTTAACCCACTATTGGGTTAATAAAAATAATTGGCGGGTAATGACCTTCTACCCGCCAACGAGTGATGCTTACGATGTGGTTTTACGGTTACGTAATACTTTTAAACAATGGTTTAGCTCTGCACCCATTGGCGCTTGCAGCCGCATCTCTTCCCCAGTTTTGGGATGAGTGAATTTTAATGCGCTTGCGTGCAGGAACAACCGATTGAGGCCTGTATCTGCTAATTGGCTATCGAATAATTCGTCACCATAACGGTTATCAAACGCAATTGGATGACCTGCATATAAAGTGTGCACACGAATTTGATGCGTTCGCCCCGTGACAGGACTCGCTTTTACTAACGTTGCATTATCAAAACGTTCTTCGACTTTAAAGCGCGTTTCCGATGGTTTTCCTTCGCTACTCACTTTGACGACTCGCTCACCACTTTGCAAAATATTTTTCAACAACGGTGCTTGAACCACTTTAACATGAGATTGCCAATGACCACGCACTAAGGCCAGGTAATCTTTTTGCATAGTTTTCAAGCGCAACTGTTCATGCAATGCTCTTAAGGCAGAACGTTTTTTCGCAACTAATAAAATTCCTGACGTGTCCCTATCGAGGCGATGAACCAGTTCAAGAAAACGAGCTTCAGGCCGCAAGGCCCGCAGCCCCTCAATAACACCAAAGCTCAAACCACTTCCGCCATGTACTGCTGTACCAGAAGGTTTGTTCAGTACAAGTATGGAATCATCTTCAAATAAAATGCAGTTAGCTAATGCCGCCACTTTATCTAATTTAGCGGAAACTGCGGGCACCTCACGCTCAGCGACTCTGACTGGCGGAACACGAACTTGATCCCCTTCGACAAGTTTATACTCAGGCTTAATCCGCCCTTTATTTACACGCACTTCCCCTTTACGGATAATGCGATAAATCATGCTTTTTGGTACGCCTTTAAGTTTAGCGAGCAAAAAGTTATCGATGCGTTGCCCAGCCTCGTCATCGCTGATGTCTATAAATTGAACTTGATTTTGTGTATTCATTCGAAAATGCGTTAACTCTAATTGATTAAAATATGCGCTTATTAACTCTCTCTATCATACCGACTCCACGAATTTTTTTATGTTTTTTTTTATTTTGGTTATTTTCTGCATGATTTTTCCTATTTCTAAATAAAATTTCCATATAACTTCCTTATCGACTTGCTATAATGCACATGGCAATGGAATAATATGCAGTTGCCAAGATGTTTAAAAAACGAAAATTGGCGTTTATAGGATTTCTTATTTGATAGCGTAACAATGCAGCAATGGCGTAAGACATTTAGCAATATCAAATAAATTAGCGAGCAACGAATTTTGGCTTATTGGGTTAGGTACTTCCGTTTTAATGATAATCAACGGCACCCTAATTAAGAACGCTGAATTTTTAATCTAAAAATCAGGTTCACCGAATACTGCGCGTCTCTATACGAACGACTGCCGCGAGGCAGACGGTTTTGTAAAAATCACGAGGCCATCGGTTTACAGTAGCTCTTTCTTTCGCTGCTCTTTATTTAAAAGAAAATAATGAGTAAGTAATAACATGAAAAGAATGCTAATAAACGCAACTCAACAGGAAGAGTTGCGTGTTGCCCTTGTTGACGGGCAACGTCTCTATGATTTGGATATTGAAAGCCCAGGTCATGAGCAAAAAAAGGCGAACATTTACAAAGGTAAAATCACCCGTATCGAACCTAGTCTTGAAGCTGCTTTTGTTGATTATGGTGCAGAAAGACACGGTTTCCTTCCTATCAAAGAAATCGCTCGTGAATACTTCCCAAGCAACTACCACTCTCAAGGCCGTCCTAACATTAAAGATGTGTTAAAAGAAGGCCAAGAAGTTATTGTTCAAGTTGATAAAGAAGAACGTGGTAATAAAGGTGCAGCGTTAACTACTTTTATTAGTCTGGCAGGTAGCTATTTAGTGTTAATGCCAAATAACCCACGCGCAGGCGGTATTTCTCGTCGTATTGAAGGTGAAGACCGTACGGAACTCAAAGAAGCACTGTCTTCTTTAGAAATTCCAGATGGTATGGGTCTGATTGTCCGCACGGCTGGTGTTGGTAAGTCTGCAGAATCCCTACAACAAGATTTACTGTACCGCTTACGCCACTGGGAAGCCATCCAAAAAGCCGCTGAGAACCGCCCTGCACCTTTCCTAATCCATCAGGAAAGTAATGTTATTGTGCGTGCGTTCCGCGATTATCTACGCCCAGACATTGGCGAGATTCTAATTGATAATCCGAAAGTCGTCGAAATGGCTCGTAACCATATCGAAGCGATTGGTCGTGGCGATTTTGCTAGTAAAATCAAACACTACAGTGGTGATGTTCCATTATTCAGCCATTACCAAATCGAATCTCAAATTGAATCTGCGTTCCAACGTGAAGTACGTTTACCTTCAGGTGGTGCGTTAGTCATTGATACAACAGAAGCATTGACTGCGATTGATATCAACTCATCACGTTCTACTCGTGGTGGTGACATCGAAGAAACTGCGTTCAATACTAACCTTGAAGCGGCGGATGAAATTGCCCGTCAATTACGTCTACGTGACCTTGGTGGCCTAATTGTCATTGACTTTATTGATATGACGCCAGTTAGGCACCAACGTGAAGTGGAAAACCGCTTACGTGAAGCCGTTCGCCAAGACCGTGCACGTATTCAAATTGCCCGTATCTCTCGTTTCGGTTTACTCGAAATGTCCCGCCAACGTTTAAGCCCATCATTAGGCGAGTCAAGCCACCATGTGTGCCCTCGTTGTATGGGAACTGGGACAATTCGTGATAACGAATCACTGTCATTATCGGTTCTTCGTTTAATCGAAGAAGAAGCACTGAAGGAAAATACGCATGAAGTTCACGCGATTGTTCCTGTGCAAATCGCGTCTTACTTGCTAAACGAAAAACGTAAAGCCGTCAGCGAAATTGAACAACGCCAAACTCACGTTCGCGTTGTTATCGTACCAAATGACCAGATGCAGACACCTCATTTCCATGTAATCCGTATCCGTAAAGGTGAAGAAGTGAATACTCTGAGCTATAACCTAGCTCAATATCACGAAACTGAAACCTTAACTCATACCGATGAAACAACGTCTGAGCGTAAAGTACCTGAGCAACCTGCGATTTCCGCTTTTGCATTACAAGAGCCAGTTGAGCTTTCTTCCGCTAAACCTAAAGAAGTCGCGCCCGTTAAAGCGCCAGTAAAAACAACGTCAAATGAACCTGCTCAGCCAGGCTTATTCAGTAAAATTGCTGCATTCTTTAAAGGCCTCTTTGGTGGTGAAGAAGAGAAAGTGGTCGAAGCACCTGCCCCTAAAGCTCGCAATAATAATGACCGTCGCCGTAATAACGATCGTCGTCGTAATAATGATCGCCGTAACAATAATCGTCGTGATCGTGATGATAACGAAAATCGTGATAGTCGCGACAATCGTAATAACCGCAATGATCGCAATGCTTCATCGGAAGAAACGAATAATCGTAACAAGGGCCGTAACAATAAAAATACGGCACCGCAAGATGAGCAAACGGCTGAAAATGCAAACCGTGACAACCAGCAGCAACGTCGTGAACAGCGTGCTGATCGCCGTCGTCGTCAAGATGAAAAACGTCAGCAACAAACTGCAAAAACTCAGCAAGATGCACAACAAGATAACGTTGAAGCAACAAATGCAAGAGAAGAAGAACAGCGTCCTGCTGCTCCTCGCCGCCAGCGTCGCCAGTTAACACAAAAAATTCGTGTGACTGATAACGAACAAATGGTCAAAACTGATGTTGCAGAGCCCGTTGTCGCTGTATCCGCACCAGTTGCTGCATTACCAGCACCAGTTGCGGTAGTTAACCAAGCTGAAGGCCAAGTACAAGCTGACGATCTACAAGATTTAACTCATCAAACTGATGGCGAAGAGAAACAAGACACCATCATTCCTCGCCGTTCGCGCCGCTCTCCTCGTCACTTACGTGTAAGTGGGCAACGTCGCCGTCGTTACCGTGATGAGCGTCATCTCAATAGTTCACCAATGCCATTAGCCGCAGCAGTAGCATCACCTGAGCTAGCTTCTGGTAAAGTTTTCATTCATTACCCAATTGTTCAGCCTCAACAAGAGAGCATGGCAATTATGACTAATGAGGAAATGCTTGAACAACAAAATAGCACTGAGTCTGTCAATACAAACACGGTAGAAATAGCTAAGACGGAAAGCCAATCTGAAGCCCTAGCCGTTGTAGCAACACCTGTTGTTGATGTAGTGGCTGCTGATGAAGAAGCTGAACCTGTTGAGGTCGTGTATGTCAGCGAAACTGTTGAACCACAACCTGTTGAAACACATAATGTTATTACTGCAACAGAAACGCCTATCGACAAGGTAAAAACTGACGTAGAAGACGTGATTGTTGCCGCAGATACCGCAATTGAAACGGCTGCTGAGGTTATGGTTGAAGAAAATACTCAACCAACAATCGCTGCAGCCGAAGAGATTGCTGAAACTGAAACCGTTACTGAGCCAGTCGTTGAGCAGCCAATTGCCTCTGTAGAGGTTGAACCAACTAAGGTCGAGGCACCAGTAACTGCTAATACTGATGCAACTAGCTTGCATAAACGTCATTCGTACTCACCAATGACCAAAGCCCCTGCCCCTGTAGATGCAGCGGCGCCATTTGAGATTACTGAGTACCAGCGCGAAACCTCTACTTTTGAAGGTAAAGGTGGTGCTGGTGGTCATGTGGCATCAAATGTAGCAACTTCAGAAATGGCGAAACCAGCGAGTTTCTAATCTAAAGTAATGCTGATTAAAAAGCCTTGCTGGGAAACCAACAAGGCTTTTTTGTTGCTTATCTACATTCAAATTATTACTTTACCAATTAAAAAGTTTCATTGATTATCGGTATTCTGCTATTGCGTCAGTGCACTCCCTATGGTTATATAACTGTAATTTCATACAGTATTTAATTCAAAAAGGAAGGAGTCCATTATGTTAAAAGTGATTGCAGAAGATTTTATTAAAGCTGAAGCGATTGAAACAGTTATGCCGTTATATCAGGAGCTTGTAGAAGCGACAAAACAAGAACCCCTTTGTATCAGCTATGATTTATATGTTGACCAAAAAAATCCTGGGCATTTTATTTTTATTGAAGAATGGCCCGATCAACACGCGCTTGATATTCACTGTGCCAGCGAACACTTCAAACGCCTCGTTCCTCTTATCAATAGTTATAAAAAATCCGACCCAATCATTAAACTGATGAATAGTGCATTTGTCCCTGATAAATAGCTACTGATGCCTCTTGAGCTTTGAGCTTTGAGCTTTGAGCTTTGAGCTTTGAGCTTTGAGCTTTGAGCTTTGAGCTTTGAGCTTTGAGCTTTGAGCTTTGAGCTTTGAGCTTTGAGCTTTGAGCTTTGAGCTTTGAGCTTAAAAGTATGTTGCTAAAAACATCTTCGACAACAAATAATAAGGCTGAATCTCATTGGCTATTTAATACCAATCCTCTAAATAGTTCGCGTTGTGGCTAGGCGGCAAAGTGAAGGCAGCACAGGGAGCATACTCAAGTATGTGACCTGTGTGACTGAATGACGCCAACAACGCCACAGCACGAAATATGACGAGGATTTTTAGAACCAAGGTGCTTGGATCATCACCGAACCATAAAACAATGCGCGACCGGCTAGCTCGCCGCTAAACATAACCACCATCAATGCTATAAGTAGTGGTACTGATGGCATTTTACCTTTGCCCCCTCTAACAGCTATCGCACAAGGTAAAACCATGCTCATTACCACTTGCCACCATAAGAGATAGCTTTCTCCTTGGCTTGCTGGTATTTGCGATCGGATAACTTGAGATATTAAGACAAGTATGACCCCTAATAACACACCGACTTTAATAGCTTTTGGCACAGGCTTTGCTAAAGCTTGAACAAACAGTGTGATAGAAACGAAGCCTAATACGATTGCAGTACCAATAAAAGCAATTTGTGTTGCTGAGCTATGCCAAAGCGGATGAGCAACCATCTGGTAATAGACTTGAGCAGTGACAAGAATTGCGGCTAGTCCGCCGATACCACTTAACCAGCCCAGCACGATATTACGTATATTTACCGTTGGTTGTAACCAACAAGAAAGTGCCCAAAGCGTGACTAGACCATTAAGCAAGACAAATGTAACCGCTTCTCGACTTAGCCATGAATGGCTTAGTCCAAGTACTGAACGATAAGCTTCTAACGGCACCCCTAAATGTCCCATAGACATAGATGAACCAACCACTTCAATTAACCAAATAATTATCACCGCGGTACGCAGGGATTTACCGACGAGTTTATGTTCCGTACTAACTTTCATTTGGTACAACGTCAATGCAAGTACTGCGCCGATCCCCCACTGACTCATCACAGTAAAAAATACCAATGGGAGCTCCATATGATGAATATTCATGATTAGTCCTCCATTCCAATAATCACAATATTTGGCTGGCTGATTGTGTGATCTGGCATATTGTAGCGTTTCTCCAATACTGCCCAGTTTGTCGTATGTTTTTTACGAAGTTCAGAAATTTCACCAAACTCAATTGCACCTGTAGGACAAGACTCAACACATCGAGGTAATAACCCCTCATCTAAACGCTCAGCACACATATTACACTTACTGGTTTTCCCTTCCGCAGGGTCAAAAACAGGGGCATGGTATGGACACGCCATGATACACATTTGGCAACCGATACATTTTTCATGGTCTTGTACCACAATTCCATCAGGACGCTTAGTGTAGGTATCCGCTGGGCAAACTTTTAAACATTGTGGGTCATCACAGTGGTTACACGACATCGTAATAAATGCCTGTGTATTCGGTGAGTCATCATTGAACTCACGAACACGGCGCCATAAAACGCCAGGAGGAGTGACATTCTCTGATTTACATGCCATAGAACAAGTGCGGCAGCCATAACAATCTTTTGTGTTGATTAAAAAACCATATTGCTTAACCATGATTATGCCTCCCTTCTGACATCAACGAGCGTACTATTACAGCAATGGCCTGTTCCTAAATGTTCCACTTGGTCATTTGTCACATGGCTACTACTCCCTCCTTGCTGTTCCCACCAGCCATTATCGAGAGAAATAACACCCTTTTTAATGTGCGTCGTGACCACCGCTATCGCTCGATGCTCCCCTCTATCATTAAACGTTACCGCCCATTCGCCATTTTTAATACCACGAATTTGCGCGTCTTCAGGGTGAATTAACACATTGGGTTGATTACGTTGTACTTCGAGGATCCATTCATTCATCCCATGACTAGAGTGAACACTGCGTGCTAACTTACGTTGCACTGCCATTAATGGATATTTTTTAGCCAGTTCGGGGGAGCCCTTCACTGACTCTTTCACTTGATAATAAGCCACCACGGGTGAAAAATTTTTCTTTTGCCAATCCTCAATAAAGAAATGGGCTTTTTTAGTCGACGTTCTAAATACACCATCCTTGAATGGGATCCAATCACCTTCAACAGGTCTTACAGGGCCTTTTTCTAACATTTCACGCGTAATGCCAGAGCCTACAAGGCAAGCATCGATATAGTGTTCAATCGGCTTATTAAACACCTCACCAAACCCGAAGCGCTCCGCTAAACGAGCAAAAATCCAGTAATCAGGCTTTGCTTCCCCAACTGGCTCAACCGCTTTTTCCATCAATTGGACATATTGGCTGCGTACCCCTGCCATCAGGCTGGTATCTTCAAAAATCGTCGTCACTGGCAAGACTAAATCTGCATATAACGCCGTTGAACTCATTAAATTATCAGCAACAACAACAAAAGGAACTTTCTTCAGCGCTTCCCGCACTTTGTTGGTATTGGGTAATTGTGTCATTACCCCCATCGTCATAATCCACCAAAAATTAATGGGATGCGGTTTTTCATTCACGATATAGTCACCGACTTTTGCCACTGGAATGGGTGGGATATTTTTTGCATTCGGTGCAGGAGGAACAATGGGACTAAATTTAGCCATCTGTCTTGCACCGCCTGCATCACAGACACCCGCACCGCGTTTGCCGATATTCCCTGTTAGCAAAGCAAGGTAAAACTGGCTTGCAGCCACATATGCACCATGCTCTGTACGCTGTGCTCCAGACATGTTTTGCACAATCATTGATGGCGTAATCGAGGAATAATCTCGCGCAAGACGCACGATAGTTTCGGCAGGCACATCTGTTTCTGCACTGACTCGTGCGATATCCCACTCTTTCGCTTGTCGATAAATTTGCTCAAAAACGGTGGTATAACTAAACTGACTAGGTAATTCATGCTGAAATAATGCAGGTTTAATCCCTGCTGAATCATGGCGAACAAGTTGCTGACTGAGAATATCAAACACCAAATAGCTATCAGGATCTTGGGCGTCTTGCCTAAGTTGCTGTTGATTCTCATCCACTAAATACACAGCGCCAGTGTGTGCACGAAGAAAACCCTCATCAATACGATTTTCCTCAATGATAATTTTAATCATTCCAAGTGCTAACGCAGTATCGGTTCCAGGAATGATAGGGATCCACTCATCTGCTTTTGCTGCAGTCTCATTAAATCTCGGATCAATGACCACGAGTCGCGCACCATTTTTCCGTGCTTGATTATAGTTTTTAAAGTACGCCTGCATGGTTACCGCGGGATTATTTCCCCAACACAAAATATAACGACTATCCGCCACCGTATCTCGCGTGTCAGCGTATCGTAATCCCACCATTGGGATCATTGCCGCTGTTACCGCCGAACAACACAAAGAACCCGCTTGTTTTGTTGAGCCGCCTAGGTAATCAAAAAATGCCTTGCCCATATCATTTTTAATGGAGTCCATGTTTCCCGCATGGGTAGAGATAAATAACCCTTCGTTACCATACTTAGCGATAGTGTCACGAATATTTTTTTCTATTAGATCAAGAGCTTCATCCCAGCTAATCGGTTTAAATTCAGCTTTACCTTTCTCTCCTACACGTAATAACGGCGTCGTGATACGCTGGTCGTGATATACCCATTTTGTTCGACTCATTCCCCGTAAACAACATTTGACATTAAAGCCCTCTGTTGCCTGTATTTTCATCAACTTACCCTGGTAAGTATACGCTGTTAAGTTGCAGTGTAAGCACTCCATTGCACACGTTGAACGGAAAGTTTTGTAGTCAGATAACCTTAATCGTACTTTTGGCAGAGGCTGGTTATTGTTTCCCTGCGCAAAAGAACACGGTGTGATAGACGCCAATCCAATAACACCAAGTCCTTTTAGGAGTGTTCGGCGTTTTAGGCGTAATTCATTTATTGTTTTCATTATAGTAAACCTCGACATTGCTTTTAGAAGTACACTATATATATACCCTATCCATTAATAGTGAACTTGAGGCTAATCAAAATTTGCTATTATTTATAGGTACGAAATATCTACCTCTTAATGATTAGACTATCCACATTTTCAGTTATTAGCAGGGATCCGTGACTCATGATAAAATAGATGAACTTGTTAAAATGAGGTTTATGTATGTCTACCCTGCAAGGTGTTAATTCTGTTGATATCGCTGTAAGCATTCTGAATTTTATTGCCCAAAATGGCGGGATAGCGCGAGCTGCAGATATTTCCAAAGGTTGTGAAATATCCAAAAGCCGTTTACATAAATATTTGGTATCCCTTTGTCGTACTCAAATGCTTTATCAAGATACACAAACGAGCCGTTATGGATTAGGGCGCAACCTCACTTTTTTAGCGAATTTTGTGGAGCCTGAAGGGTCTTTTATTGAGGTTATCAATAACAGTTTGGTTCAATTTCGTGATGAACAAAACGTTTCAACGGGTGTTGCATTGCGCTCTGGAAAAGTGTTATCACTGGTTAAATACAACCGTAGTTTTAAAAATATCGAAATTGATTTCTTACCAAATACTCCATTGCCCACAGTCAAAAGTGCAGCGGGTCTAATCTATGCGGCTTTTGATACGCAATTTGTGTGTGATGATTATTCGCAAGATGAACTCAATAAAGTCATTAACCAAGGTTATGCGATTCGTTATGAACCCACAAAAGGGATCCCTGGTGCACAGTCTATCGCCTGCCCTGTATTTAGTCAGAGTGGGGAATTAATCGCGGCGGCCGTTACGATGGGGTTTATTGATAAAACAGAAATGGAGCGGTTAGCGAACGCGCTCATTAAGCAGGTAAAAACACTCACATTATAATTTTTCTTGTCGATTAAAAACTGACAAAAAAGCCGAGATAAACTCGGCTCATTTCTTCTATTTTACGTCAATACGTGGCAGTTCGCCCATCTCTTTCAATTTTTTAGAAATTTCGCGGCGTTCTTTCGACAATTCTGCATTCTTGATAATATAATCATCAACACGGTCATCATAATCGCTGCGCATATTGGCAATAATCGCCTGAATGTCTTCAATTGACATACCAGGCTTAATATATTCGCTTAAATTATCCAGTAATAAAACACGCTTCTGGTTATCACGAATTTTTTTCTCATTATCGGTAATTTCACGACGAATTTTATTTTTGCGACGAAACATACGCACAAATTCCAGAACATTTTGGAAAGACGGCTTGTTAGCGTTGTCCATGTTTAAAACCCTCTAGTCAATATTCAAAACGCATAATCTCATTACACAATACAATCTAATCGCCTTACGTTACAAGTCAGTTTCACATATTTATTGATTTAATCTCTCGAAAAAGATCATTGGGTTATGCTTTTTCCACCTGTATTTCTTGATTATGTTGGTTTAACTTTGCTGGTTTCTCATTAAGACTAAGCTTTATATCATCAGTTTTATCATTTCTAAGACAAAAAGCAGACAATATCGTTGTGATGACCACAAACATCCCCATAATCAAATAGGTCTGCGCAAAACCAATTTTGTCATACCCCCATCCTGCCAATGGTGATAACACACTAGCAACCACCGAACTCACACAACTAAACCCAACCAAATAAAGTGTTGAGGACAAGCGTTTATCAAAATGGTGGCTGTTATACTTGAAGATTGCCACCAGCAAGATAGGTAACTCAACGGCATGTAGCAATTTCATAACGGATATAAGAACAGGCCCCTCGACTAAACCTGAGCCGATAATCCGTAATGCCATAACTGAGCTAGCAAATAGTAATCCATTTTTAGCACCTATTCGGTTAACAATGAATGGCGCTAAGAACATCCCACCAGCTTCAAGGAATACTTGCAATGAATTCAGATAACCGTACATCTCATTCCCTAATTTTTCATCTGGGAATTGATGCGAAAAATACACCATAAATTGCTGGTCATACACACTATAAATACATGTGCCTAATACAAATAGTATTAACGCCCAAAAACGTGGTAAAGCAAAAAGTTGCAGTGCATCACGCAATGTAATAGCAGACGAATTACCATGTTCTAAATTATTATAGGCATCTGCATTCGCACTTTTAAGGTTTAATAGAATGATTAAGAAAAGTACACCTGATACTGTAGCCATAATAAAATTATAGTCAGGGTCGATATTAATGTTGCGCCCTGCAAAGAACGTCGCGGCCGCCCAACCAAGAGACCCCCACATTCTCGCCTTACCATATTCAAAATTACGTTGTCGACTTACACGCTCGGTGTAAGATTCAAGAACACCAATTCCTGCATGAAACGTCATACCAATAAATAACCCACCAACAATACTGCCAATCACTATGTTCCAGTGTAATAATGTCCCGAACACCATAAAAAATGGCCCAGATGCAATCAGTAAAACTGCAATAAATAATAATAAGTTTTTGCGTAACCCTAATTTGTCTTGCAAGAAGCCGTACAATGGCTGAGCACATAACGCCACAATTGAAATACAGGCAAAGATAAACCCTGTGTCCGCCCCTTCTAAGCCAACATATTTACGCAGCCAAATGGCGACAACTGAAAATGTAGATGACCATGTAAAAAAGAAAAAAAACAACAATGCGCTCAATGACGCATAGTATTTCCTTGCACTGCTATTCATGTTAATCACCTATTATTAATTTACTTTTGGTAAATGTTAAGGTTAACATTTTTCAATTCCCACTCAAAAACAATTACTTTGTGATGTTAATCACTAATGTTAACGTTAACAATTTATTTATGTGATGAACATAACATTTCACGCGCTATAACCTAATAGTACCCCTTTCTGACACAGAAAATACCTTATTGATATTCAATTTAATTTACCTGCTATTTCAGATGGCCTTGGTTTAGCTTTGATAATAGATAGGGTATCATTGATTTATATAAAATAGTGAGTCTGAAGGTACTCCACTATCAGATTTAAATGCGCACAATTCAAACGGTGATAACGTTGCAAGATAATAAAAAACAACCCTCATTCTTTATTCATGATTACGAAACTTTTGGTAAACGCCCTGCACTTGATAGGCCAGCCCAATTTGCAGGTGTGCGCACTGATTTAGACTTTAATATTATTGAAGAACCTGAAGTGTTTTACTGCGCGCCCGCGGATGATTACTTACCGCAGCCAGAGGCTGTGATGATCACAGGCATCACCCCACAAATAGCATTAGCCCAAGGCGTTAACGAGGCGGAGTTTACTAAACGCATCCATCACGCTTTTAGTGTGCCTAACACCTGTATTATGGGCTATAACAATATTCGTTTTGATGATGAAGTCACTCGCAATATTCTCTACCGTAATTTTTACGACCCCTACGCATACAGCTGGCAACAAAATAATTCACGTTGGGATTTACTTGACCCGCTGCGTGCTTGTTTTGCGCTACGTCCTGAAGGCATTGAATGGCCTGAAAATGATGACGGCTTGCCAAGCATGCGCTTAGAGCACTTAACAAAAGCCAATGGCGTTTCCCACGAGAATGCCCATGATGCAATGTCAGACGTCATTGCAACAATTAGCATGGCAAAATTACTTAAAGCGGCTCAACCACGTATGTTTGATTATTTTTATCAACTACGCAATAAAAACAAGGTAAGCCAACTTATTGATATTGTGGAAATAAAACCTTTAGTACATGTCTCTGGTATGTTTGGTGCATTGCGTTCCTATGTGAGCTTAGTCGCCCCGCTTGCTTGGCATCCTGAAAACCGCAATGCGGTCATTATGTGTGATTTATCCGCGGATATTTCGCCATTATTAACCTTAAATACCCAAGAACTACGCGAGCGTTTATACACACCTAAATCTGAGCTAAACGGTGAGCTTCCCGTTCCTGTGAAATTAGTGCACATCAATAAATGCCCAATTTTAGCCCCTGAAAAAACATTACGTGATGAAGATGCACTACGTACAGGGTTAGATAGGGATCTTTGTCATCGCAATTTAGAGATTTTGCGTAAGACCCCCGATATCCGTAATAAACTCATTGAGTTATTTAGTGAACCACAACAATTTGAAGTTTCAGATGATGTGGATGCACAAATATATAATGGCTTTTTTAGTCCATCAGACCGCTCCACCATGGACATCATTCGTGAAACCCCACCACAAAACTTACCTGCATTAGATTTAAGTTTTGAAGATAAGCGGATGAAAGAACTCTTTTTCCGTTATAAAGCGCGTAATTACCCAGCAACGTTATCTTTCGAAGAACAGCAACGCTGGCTGCAACATCGCCGTGATTATTTCAGCGAAGCTCGATTAACGGAATATATGCAACAAATACAATTCTTATTAGAAGAACATCAACATGATGAAAAACGCTGTCAGCAATTAAAAGCGTTGGTCAATTATGCGATGGAATTAGCGAGTTAAATAAGAAATGGGCAGAATAGAAACTCTCTGCCCATTTTTAGGTTTACATTAATTTAGACTAGTGTTCACCTGATTGACCACAACCACAATCTCCTTCCCAATGTTTACGCTTAGTGGTTTTTCCTAAACCTGGGTTCATTGTGTTAGTCGGGTCTGCATTTTTATAGAAAGACTTTAACTGCGGTGGCGCTTTATATAAATGCCCAACGTTATGCTCCGCAGGATATTGCGCACCACGTTCATCCAATAAAGCTAACATTTTTTCTTTTAGGTCTTTCGGGTTAACCCCTTTTTTCAAAACATAGTCTTGGTGCATAACGTGGCACATAAAGTGACCGCAATACAATTTATGCACTAATAAATCTTCAATTTCAGGGGGGAGTTTTTCAAACCAATCCCTATCATTACGGCGTAATGCGATATCCAGCGGCAATACATCCTCGACATCTTTATTATGAACCGCATGGTAACGAACCGCAGAACCTGCCGCCGCAAAGCGATGTAAAAAGGCTTTTGCTCCCTCTTCTGGAGTGCATTCAAAATAGCCACCATCTGCCTGTGCAAAATAAGATTTTAGCCAAACTTTTGCTTCATCAATTCCATCCCCTGCCATTTTTAGCATTAAATGATGCTCATAACGGTCACGAAATTCTTTCATTCGAGGTGGTAAATGCGATGGCCATAATTTGCTAAGCACCTGCATTGTGCGGTCAATTAAATTAGACGGTAAAAAAGGAACTTTATTTAATACAGCATCAATACGCCCTTTAATAGTAAAGAACATTGGCATTTTATCGGTGCCAAATTTATCAATCATTAAGAAAGTATCTTTGCCGTATATTTCCGCGATATCAAAGCAGCCACGGTGCATATATTCACCTGCAACTGGCAGATTTTTAAATTCACTCAGAATATAGCGACGAATATCTTCCAGTACATCTGGGTTATTTGAGCCGATATAAAAAACCTGCGTTTTTTTATCCGCTGGGAAAGTATCCAAGCGAACCGCAAATACGGCCAATTTACCCGCACACCCTGACGCTTCAAATAAGCGACGTTCATCAGCATTAAAACGCGATGGCGAATCAGCATCAACATCCCGCACACGTTCAGCATATTCATGGTCGGACGCTAATTTATCACTAACTTGCACATCTTCACTACTATAACCACGGTTTTGTAAGTTGGTTAAAATCTCTTCTGGTGTATTACCTAGATCAATCCCTAAATGGTTAACTAGCTCAACCTTTCCATCATCATTAACACGACCATACAACGCTAGCTCGGTATACGCAGGGCCACGGCGCACTAATGAGCCACCTGAACTGTTGCAAATTCCCCCAACAACAGATGCGCCAATACAGGAGGAACCAATAAGAGAGTGCGGCTCACGCCCAAGGGGTTTAAGGATTTTTTCTAGGTCATATAAGGTGCTGCCTGGCATGGCAACCACTTGGTTAAATTCGGGAAGCACTTGAATTTGGTTTAATCGTAATGTGCTGATAATCACGATATCGCGGTCATAATCATAACCACTTGGTGTCGAGCCTTCAGTCAGTCCTGTATTTGCAGCTTGCATCAAAACAATTTTATCGGCTTCTACACAGGCTTTGAATACATGCCATTGCTCTAGCAAGGTGGTTGGAAACACAACCGCAATCGCATCTCCAGTGCCGGAGCGGAACCCTTTGCGGTAACGTTCTGTTTTGTGTGGCTCAGTGAGAATATTTTTCTTACCAACAATGTTCCTGAGTGTGAGTAATAATCGTTGATTCTCAGGTTTTTGTGCATCTTTCATGTGCGCGCCTTCTTACTCGAATTCATGTTGATTATGAGTTATGCAATATTAGTGCTAACAACAATATCACATAACATTATGATGTTAATAGGTTACACGTTTTATCTTAAAAATTTCTTAACAGGCAAAAAAATAGCGCCTAAGGCGCTATTTTTAATTTCGGACTGATTTGAACGACTTCTCAACGCAAAATATAAAGAATATATTTTATCTTTCTTACACCCTGTATATTCAAAATAGTTCGCGTTGTAGCAAGGCGTGGAGCCAAACGATCATGGGGAGCATACATAAGTATGTGACCCATGTCGTTTTGAGAACGCAACGACAGCGTGAAATATGAGGAGTCTATTCTGTTTTTCTTACAGCCTGTATATTCAAAATAGTTCGCGTTGTAGCAAGGCGCGGAGCCAAACGATCATGGGGAGCATACACAAGTATGTGACCCTTGTCGTTTTGAGAACGCAACACCGTTACAGCGTGAAATATGAAGAGTCTATTCTGTTTTTCTTACACCCTGTATATTCAAAATAGTTCGCGTTGTAGCAAGGCGCGGAGCCAAACGATCATGGGGAGCATACACAAGTATGTGACCCATGTCGTTTTGAGAACGCAACACCGCTACAGCGTGAAATATGAAGAATATATTTAGATGTCGCTCATTTGCGGCATAGGCCGCTTAAACATACGCGTCAATACTGCCATATAGATTAAGCCAACAGCCGTCCAAATCAAGCCGTAAACCATTGAATCTTCTTCAATATTTAACCATAAAACGCATACTGTTAGTGTACCGATAATAGGTAAAATCAAATAGTTAACAATGTTTTTGATACCTGTCATACGGCGTTCGCGAATAAAGAACTGGCTGATCACCGAAATATTTACAAAGGTAAACGCGATTAATGCACCGAAGTTAATTAACGCGGTCGCAAAATCCATTTCAAACCAGATTGCACCTAATGCTAAAACACCGACCATTAATACGTTGTACGCTGGAGTACGCCATTTCGGGCTGACATAACCAAATACTTTCTCTGGGAATACACCATCACGACCCATTACGTACATTAAACGCGCACTTCCTGCGTGAGCAGCCATACCAGAAGCCAATACTGTTACGCATGAGAAAACCAGAATAATTGACTGGAAGAATGCCCCAGCAACAAAGCGCATAATGTCAGGCTGCGTCTCATTGATATTCTTAAAGCGTGATACGTCTGGGAAGTATTGCTGTAAGAAGAATGAAACCGTGATAAAGATAATTCCACCAATTAATGCCGTTAAGAAAATGGCGCGAGGGATCACTTTACCTGCGTTTGGCGTTTCTTCCGATAGTGAACTTAAACCATCGAAGCCTAAGAATGAGAAGCAGAGTATGGTTGCCCCAGCAATCAGTGGGATCATTTCTGTCTTTTCATTGGCAAATGGGTTGAATGTCCAAATTTCGCCCGAACCTTCACCGTTAGAAACACCGTGGATCACTAGCCCTGTAAATACTGCCATCACACCGATTTGAATAATCGCAATAACCGTACTTAAATTAGCAATCACGTTGATACCACGTAAGTTTGCTGCGGTCATAACAATGACAAGGCCGACAACAAATATCGCGGGTTCCACGTTAGGGAAAATGTCTTGTAAATAAATTTTAGCCAATAAAATGTTGATCATTGGCATAAAAATATAGGACAGCAATGATGTCCAACCCACAAGGAAACCAATGTGTGGGCTCATTGATTTTTGAGCATAGGTATACGCCGAGCCAGCAGATGGGAAGCGTTTCACCAGCTTGCCGTAGCTCAGAGCAGTAAACAGTATCGCAACCAGTGCAATAATGTATGAAGTCGGGACGTGTCCACCTGTTTTGTCCGATACCATGCCGAATGTATCAAAGATAGTCATTGGCTGGATGTATGCCAGACCGATCATCACGACTTGCACCAAGGTTAAGGTTTTCGCAAGTTGCACGCGGTTATTGGCGCCAGTTTGGTTTGGACCGATGGATAAAGGTATTGAATTATTTGGCATGTCTAAGCCCTCCCATAACTTTCGATTGCAAGCTACTTCGGCTTAATCGACAGTTACTGGGAAGACTTTGCATCTGCCTATAGGCAGAAAAAAACGTAGAAGAGGTTAGAAGAGTGTGTGCGAAGCTGCGCGGAGCTCCGTAGTCATCGATGCGGCAACGACGGCCGCTTGGCCCTGCTGCGATAGCGAAAAAGTAAGCCATAAAAGCATTCCTCAAATCGGTAGCGTAAAATGTTTGCTACACGTAAATATTAAAATTATCTCTCCGGCTCTATGTCCGGCCCCGCTAGAATGAACGTTCCTAAAAACAAAAAAACCGATGCTTAAGTTTATTGAGCATCAGTTATTTTTTAGTTCGCGCATTTTGCACGCCATAACCCCAAATAGCAAGTTAAATTGTTAACAAATAGCCCTATTTCCGATGAGAAATTTTGATGGTTTATCCTATTTTGGCGAGGTAGCTAATAACTGCGTTTTTCCCATTATTTTCTTACCCCAAAAACCACTTTTATTTATTTTAACGGCTGTATTTGACGAGATACAAAAAACCCTTTGGCGCAAACCAAAGGGTTTTAGTCAACAACGATAAATAGTTGTCTTAGAAATTATAGTTGATGCCGACATTATAACGTCGACCTTCGAGTTCTGCGCCATAATTCGCATTATCAACGCGGCGATCTAATACATTATAAATACCACCAACTAAATTTGCGTTTTTGTTTAATTGATAACTCGCACCTAAATCAAACAAAGCATATGATGGTGTACCATTACTCATTTTTTCACCACGGCCTTGATAGTCTGAGGTTTTGCCACGGAAGTTCATGCGCGTCCAAGTTTGCAAATCTTCGGTTGTTTCCCATGTTAAGGTCGTATTTGCCATATGTTTAGGCTGTTTATTCAAAGGTTTGCCTTTATTTACACCACTTTTTTGTTCCGTGTCTGTGTAAGTATAGTTCGCTGCAAAATCTAAGTTATCTAAAATACCCCAATTAAATGTTAACTCAACACCACGCATTCTGGCTTTATCCACATTTTTTCTATCGCTAATAAATCTGTATGGATCTTTACCGTTATCACCAGGGCCATCGAGATCAACACTACATTCTCTTAGATTTGGGTTGTTTTTTTCACAACGTCTAACTTCAGTAATTTTATCTTTAAAGTCCGTATTATAGATAGTAATGCCCGCAGTAATGTTGTCTTGGTTATTCCAAATTACCCCAATCTCTTCTGTGATACTTTTTTCTGGTTTCAAATCAGGGTTACCATAGATAACTGCATTCCCTGCATTTCCGCCTGTTGCCTGCCCCCAACTTGCTGAAGATTGGCGTAAATCAGGCGCTTTATACCCCGTAGAAACACCACCTTTAATTGTCCATTGTTCATCTGCATGCCATACACCATAAACACGTGGTGTCCAATGCGTACCATAGTTTTCGTCTTTATCCATACGAAGACCACCCGTTAGCGCAAAGTCATTGGTCATTAACCACTCATCTTCAGCAAATAAAGCCCAACTATATCTATCACGTTCATTTGATGCACCATGAGTTGCAGCCAGTTTATTATCACTGCCTTCTAATTTTTCTTTACGATACTGGCCACCTAAACTTAAACTATGGTCACCCAATAAAAAGACACTTTGATTACGGATAATCGTATCTTGTGCTTTCATCTTACGACCAATATTCTTAGATTCGTCATGCTGAATATAAGTATCAGTAGAGATGCCATCATAGACACCGTAATGGGTTAAGGCTGCATGGGTGTTTTCAAATTTTTCAAGATTCGCTTCCTTGGATGTACTTGGTCTTGAATAACCAAATCGAGAGTCACGGTGCTGATTATCTTTTTTAAAGTCTAAATCAAATGTATTTTGCTCATCTGGCGTCAAAGACAATGTACCGCCGCCACTCGTCATAATTTGGCGATTAAAACCACCTTCATTTTTATCTTCGCCACGGTGAGAATATTGACCATTCAGTTTTACACCTAATAGACCATCAATTAGTGGCCCTGATGTATAGAAACTCCCTTGCCCAGTATTACCTGAATTTTTACGTTCTGTAATTGTGGTATCTGCACGTAAACTGGTTGTCCACTCTTGTTGTACACGACGCGTGATAATATTGATAACACCGCCAATCGCATCCGAACCATAAAGGGAGGACATTGGTCCCCGTACTACTTCAATACGTTCAATTGCTGGCAATGGCGGTAACCAGCCTTGCTCTACGCCAGAATTATCGCTATTTGGACGTGTGCTGCGTGTATCGACACGTTTGCCATCGATCAGGATCATGGTGTATTTTGCATCCATACCCCGAATACTAATATCTGAGCTGCTGCCACCACCTGTCACTAACACGCCAGGTACATCCTTTAGCGCATCCGTCACATCACGGTAAGCTTTCGTTTCAAGTTGTTCGCGCGTCACAACAGAAATTGATGCTGGTGCATCTTCAATTTGCTGTTGGTAACCTGATGCTGTTGTCACATAGATTTTATCTTTACTATCATCAGCAAATGCAGGTGATGCAGCGATAGCAGCAATAATGCAAATCGCCACTTTTCTTTTATTAAAAACAACCATTCCCAACTCTCCAAGAAATATTCTGTTTTATATATGAATTGATATGCTCAACATTGGTTTCTTTGAACCTAATAATTATGATTATTTTTATTATTTGGATAATAAATACCCATAGGAAATTTATGGTAAAAACCATTTCCTAATACAATTAAATTTCCTGTGGGTAATTAATCTTTATTAATTAATTTCTGCGAGTAAATATTTAATAATCTTTTTTATTTCTGCTCCTGTGGATTATTAAATATGCTTGCAGAATAACAAGCATATTTATTATTAATCACAAATTAACTGGCGAGTTTATCCACTAGCCCATCAATCAACACTTGCGGTACACCTTGAGAGCAGCGTTCTATGCGCCCTCTTACACCATAGACCTCAGCAAGACTTTCTGGCGTAATTACCTCGGCAGGTTCACCTTGTGCAATTAATTTGCCTTGTTTTAACATCAATACATGTTCTGCGTGTTTCAATGCAATATTAATATCGTGAACGACCACGACAGTAATAATATTTCGGCGTTTAGTTTCTTTCGCCACTAAATCCATAACATGATATTGATAATTTAAATCCAGTGCACTCAGTGGCTCATCCAATAATAATAAGTTAGGTTGGCGAATTAACGATTGAGCCAAACCCACTAATTGTTTTTGCCCACCTGAAAGCTGGTCTAAATAACTTAACGCCAGATGTTCAATACCTAATTGGCGCAATAAGTGCATCACTTCGTCTTTATGGTTTTCATTGCTTAAACCGCCAGAAGCGCGCTGGGCAACAATCACCGACTCTAAAACATACAGGTGCACACCTGCGGGTAATGTTTGGGGTAAATACACCACATTTTGTGCACGCTGGGCAAAATTTTGCTGCGTAAGATCTAAGCCATCCAACAGTAATTGCCCCGTGGCTTTGTTTAACCCTGCCAATGAACGTAATAAGGTGGATTTACCGCTACCATTTGGGCCAAGCAATACGGTGATTTTGCCCCTTGGCAACACATCCGTCGTCAGGTTCTCAATCACTGCGCGTTTTGGGTAGCCCGCATTAAATTGGTTAATAATCAGGCCACTCATGATACGTTACCTCGATGACGTAAAATAATACTTAAGAAGAACGGTACCCCTACTAATGAGGTGACAATACCCACAGGAATAATTACACCAGGGATAATGTTCTTCGAGGCAATTGAAGCCATCGATAATATCAACGCACCAATTAATGCACTTGCAGGTAAATAAAAGCGGTGATCTTCACCAAAAATCAAACGTGCAATGTGCGGCGCAACTAAACCAATAAACGCTATCGGCCCAACAAATGCCACAGCTAACGCAGATAAGATACTGATCCGTAATAAGGTAGTCAGTCTTAAGCGACGGACATCAATACCAAAACTAATCGCTCTGTCTTCACCCAGCCTTAATGCTGTTAATTTCCAAGAGCTCATCATAGCAATCGGGAAAATCAGTGCAAAAACCAGCGCCATTACACCTAACTTCACCCATGTTGCTTTTGATAAACTTCCCATCGTCCAGAACACAAGGCCTTGTAATGTGTCTTCTGTGGCGATGAATTGCATCATCGAAACCAATGCATTAAAGGTAAATACTAACGCGATACCAAATAAAACAACGCCTGATGTTGCAACGCGCGTCCAGCGAGTAACGGCATCCAACATTAATGCCGCTAATAAAGCAAAAATAAATGCGTTCGCTGAAATCACCCATTGGTCAGGAACGCCTGGGATCGCAATCCCCGACACAATGGCGAGTGCAGCACCAAACGCCGCCGCATTAGAAACCCCAAGTGTAAATGGGCTCGCTAATGGGTTATTCAATATGGTCTGCATTTCTGCACCCGCTAACCCCAGAGACATACCGATGACCACCGCCATCAAGGCGTAAGGTAAACGGATATCCCATACAATCACACGGGTCCCTGCATCTACGGCTTCTGGCGTCATCAAGGTTTGCCATAATCGCTCTAAGGATAGGCCTGATGGTCCTAACGTAAAATCAATAACCAGCGACAATAAAATTGCCGCAATAATTACCACTATCCATGTAAAACGACGGCGCAACATATTTTGATAATGTTGTTTCACACCATCATCAGCCTGTTTAGCGGCTTGTTCCACCGCCGCTATTGGCTCGCTTGTAATACTCATTAATTCTTACCTACTCTCATTACTTTTCGCTAACCCAATATACACCAGTTGGCTCTACAGCAAGAAACTCTCTGTGCAATTCTTCCAGTGTTTTTTGTGGATCAAGGCCTGAAAACTGCTCAGGATAGAACCACTTGGCGAAAACTTGTGTCGCAATGACGTTGTAGGGTGAATTATAATAATTGTGCCAGATAGCATAATCTTGCTTATCTTTAATAGCGGATAATGAACGAATGCCTTTACGATCTGTGATCTTTTTCAGACTTTCTTTAGCATCTTGCAATGTACTTTGTGCGCCTAATTGTACGCCCGCATCTTTACTGCCTGGTGCTTTTGCGCCACTTGCAATATAAATATTCGGGTCTGCAGCAATGATTTTCTCTAAATTCATAGTGCCTAATGCGCCAGGTAAAACACCTTTCGCGATATTTTTACCGCCTGCTAAGTCAATAAAGTTACCCATATTACCGTCACCTGCGGTGCCACAACAATCTTCAAAGGCGCCTGCACGTAACTCAATAAAGACACTTGGCTTTTTGTCTTCTGGAATTTTTGATGTGATATCCGTGACAATTTTTTGGTTTCTTTCATAAAAATCTACATATTTATTTGCCACTTGCTCACGGTTTAGTGCTTTACCTAATAAACGCATACTTGGTAGGGTATTTTCTAATGGGTTGTCTCTGAAATCGACAAAAACAACAGGCACCCCTGCCTTTTCCAATTGATTGACTAATTCGCTGTTTTTACCTGGTCCGTGGCCTGATAAACCAAAAATAGCGATATCTGGGTTTAAGGTTAATACTTTTTCAGAGCTGACGCTGTCTGCGCTGGTATTACCTATCAATGGGATATTGTCAATCGCAGGGAACTTGGCTTTATAAGCCGCATAAGTTTGTGGGTCTAATTTACGCAAATCCCCTTGCCACCCTACGATACGTTCAATCGGCTTGTCGCCTTCAAGTAGAGCAACCGCACTAAATAGGCGGCCTTCACCAAGTAAAATACGGTTAACATTATCGGGTACTTCAACGGTTCTTCCCGCCATGTCAGTCACTGTTGCTGACCACGCGCTCAAACTGGCACTGGCTAATAACGCTAAACCTATTCCCTTTACTACCGACCTAGCTACTGACTTCTTGGCTACCGACGACATAGTATTAAGCTCCACAATTAAACTCATTGACTTACATTTTAATGCGGTAACAATAAAGCAAATAAGAATACTTATCAATACGATTATTGATTTAATAATGGGTATAGCGAATGGAATTGTGTGAGCTACCTCGAAAAGCAAAACATTTAGAAGAACTAACCCGCAAATCGTGGGTTTATTGCGCTATATACAAAAAAACAGCACCCTATAAAGGATGCTGTTATTCAACTCATAAATAATGATCGATTATTTATTTAAATTCTCGCGGTAGCTTGGAAAACTCATATCTTTATAGCGAATAAAGGTTGTTTTCTTGGCAATTTTATAACCAAACCAAATGGCTAAAAAGAGTGGGAGACCAATATACGTCGCTGTAACACCAATCCAATCAATATTATCTTCTAAGAAGGCTTGGTAGTTCTGGCCCAGTGTTATTGTTAAACACAAAATAAAGGCAAAAATTGGCCCAATTGGGAAGAAACCAGAACGATATGGCAAGTCATTTAAGTCTTTACCTTGTGCAATATACCCTCTACGGAAGCGGTAATGGCTGATAGCAATCCCTAACCATGCAATAAAGCCTGTCATCCCTGAGGTATTCAATAACCAGAGATAGACCGTTTGGTTACCAAACATGGAACTTAAGAAGCACAGCCCCGCAACAACCGTCGTGGCTAACAATGCATAACGTGGTACGCCACCTTTTGATAACCGAGCAAAAATGCGCGGCGCTTTGCCTTCACGCGCTAAGGTATACAGCATACGGGTTGATGCATACATACCTGAGTTACCCGCAGACAATACCGCGGTTAAGATAACCGCATTCATGACTGCCGCTGCTGATAATAACCCTGCATTTTCAAATACTAAAGTAAATGGGCTCACGCTAATGTCTTTAACATCATTGCGTAGCAAGTTAGGATCAGTATAAGGAATGATCAAGCTAATAATTAAGATGGCAAAAATATAGAACAACAGGATACGCCAGAATACTTTACGTACCGCTTTAGGAATATTTTTAGCAGGGTCTTTTGACTCACCCGCTGCAATACCAATTAACTCAGTACCTTGGAAGGAAAACCCGACAATCATTGCCACGCCGATCATGGCAGAAAAACCACCAGCAAATGGCGCATCACCAATTTCCCAGTTATGCCAACCTGCGTTTTCGGCCCCATTCATGATGCCAAAAATCATTAATACGCCCACAACGATAAAAATAATTACGGTGGTGACTTTGATCAGCGAGAACCAATATTCTGCTTCACCAAAACCTTTAACAGAAATAAAGTTCAATAAGAAAATGATAGCAAGGAATATAGCACTCCAAATCCAACCAGGCGTATCAGGGAACCAATAGGTCATCACCAATTGTGCGGCAACGAGGTCAACTGCGATGGTTACCGCCCAGTTGTACCAGTAGTTCCAACCTAATGCGAAACCAAAACCTTCATCAACATATTTTGCGCCATAAGTAGCAAATGAGCCTGAAACTGGCATATAGGCAGCCAATTCGCCCAAGCTCGTCATTAAGAAATAGACCATTAAGCCGATGATGGCATAAGAGAGTAGTGCCCCTCCGGGGCCTGCTTGTGCAACGGTTGCACCCGATGCCACAAATAAACCGGTACCGATAGAGCCACCGATAGCAATCATCGCAAGGTGACGCGCTTTTAATTCACGGCGCAACTTTTGTGGTCGGTCTTGCGTGATAGTATTGGTATGTTGTTCTGACATTTGTTCCCTGTATTTTATTATTCAGCCAATATCGAGTGAATTCTAGCAAAATAGGCTGTGAGAACTAAGTAACTCTTCACTGTTATAAGATACCTTCATAATTCACGCAGAATTATAAGTAAAACGCGTTATTGCCAAAAAATTAAACCGTGGCTTTTAATAAAAAAATACCGTCTCTAATCCTCTAAATATTTTGGCTTGCTGCTAGGCGGCATATGAAACTACCCAAGGAGCATACATCAGTATGTGACTTGGATAGTCGATTGCAGCCAACAACGCGGCAAGTTAAAAGATAACGAGGATTTTTAATTACAGTAGGCTAGAAGATTAGTAATCGCACTCGAAAGATGCTTTTGACGGTGATAAATCAAATACAACGTTCTTTCTAATTGAAGTTCGTCTACCTCAAGCTCAACTAGAGTACCATTTTCTAGTTGCTCGGCTATCACCCTTCTTGATAAACAGCTAATGCCCATCCCAAAACGCACTGCATGTTTAATTGCTTCTGAATTGCCCAGTTCCATTAAGATATGGAAACCTGGTAGATGTGCAAATAGCAGTTGGTCAAGCACGTCTCGCGTTCCTGAACCGCGCTCACGTAAAATCCATGGTGCGTCTTTAAGTTCTTTTAATGACACCTTTTTGTTTGCTAATGGGTTTTGTGGTGAAGCAAAAACAACCAGCTCATCTTTCAACCAAGGTTTCGAAATCAATTCAGGGCTATGACAAACCCCTTCGATAAGTCCCACATCCACCCGAAATTCCATCACCGCTTTAATAACTTCTTCAGTATTACTAATAAAAAGCTCTAGAGGGATATCAGGATGGTCATGGCGGTAACCCGCTAAGATCTCTGGCAACATGTAATTACCAATTGTGGTACTCGCCGCCAGACGCACTGCGCCCATCTCTTTTTTGAATAATTGCTCAACTTCTGCCCCTTGCTCTAATAAAGCTAATGCTTTGGGATAAAGAAGTCTTCCATGCTCGTTTGTAACAAGTCGTTTACCCACACGGTCAAAAAGCTGAACGCCAAGTTGACCTTCTAAATCCGTTAGCGACGCGCTGACCGCTGATTGGGACAGCGCTAATAATTGAGATGCCTGCGTCGTGGAGCCACTTTTCAATACTTCTGTAAAAACCTCAAGTTGCCTAAGTGTTATTCGCATAAAGGTCGCCCCAACGTGTTTTTAGTCGTTGTAATAATATTGTTAATATTAATGATTTATTAGCAATATTCCAGAAGAAACTTATAATCACTTTTTTTGATAGATTATATATAAACAATCAATTTAAATTATTATATTTTTTATTATATGCTTATTACCAAATCATATAAGCAGCAATAAAGAGCATTATCATGGATAAAAGCGACATTCACACCCTAAATCAAAATAGCTTTCACCCTGTTTTGAAATTATTACCAGGGCTCTTGTTAGCAGGTATTTTAACGGCTATCGCCATCTACCTTGGTGAACAATCATGGTTTATGGATATAGGTCTAGGTGCGTTAACACTCGCCATTTTATTGGGGATTGTTGTAGGTAACACCTTTTACCCAACAGCAAGTAAATCTTGTGATACTGGTGTCAAATTCGCCAAACACTATTTTTTACGTGCAGGGATCATCCTTTATGGCTTCCGTTTAACATTCCAACAAATTACTGATGTCGGTGCCACTGGCGTTATTATTGATGCATTGACCCTAACATCAACCTTCTTATTAGCCTACTGGCTAGGAAAGAAAGTTTTTGGTTTAGATGATGAAACAACCATTTTGATCGGCGCAGGCAGTAGTATTTGCGGTGCAGCTGCGGTTATGGCAACAGAGCCTGTTGTGAAAGCGTCAGCTAGCAAAGTCGCTGTTGCGGTTTCTACTGTCGTCATTTTCGGCACAATTTGTATCTTTGTTTACCCTTGGATTTACCAATTAAATGCGCACTTTGGCTGGTTCCCAGCGACCCAAGAAACATTCGGCATTTATATTGGCTCAACAGTGCATGAAGTCGCGCAAGTGGTTGCCGCTGGTCATACTATTGGAACTGATGCAGAAAATGCGTCAGTTATCGCAAAAATGATTAGAGTTATGATGCTTGCACCATTCTTAATTATTTTATCTGCATTTTTAAGCCGTAAAGCGGCGGCCAAAAGTGGCAATTCAACAGAAAAAAGCAAAATTACTATTCCTTGGTTCGCCGTGTTCTTTATCTTAGTGGCAGGGTTTAACTCATTACATTTACTACCACAAGCATTAGTCCAACAAATCATTGCGTTAGATACGATTTTACTTGCTATGGCCATGGTGGCATTAGGTTTAACCACCCATGTAAGCGCAATTCGACAAGCAGGTATTAAACCATTATTAATGGCACTGATTTTATTTGCTTGGTTAATCATTGGTGGTTTATTAATTAATCTGCTGATACAAAATATCTTTTAATATGTACCTCCGACTTTAGCCGCTTTATTAAGCGGCTTTTTTGTTGATTTCATTTGTGCGCATATTAATGGCATACTTCCATAAAAAGGAGTCAAAAATGAAATATGTTGGAGCACACGTCAGCGCCTCTGGCGGCGTTGATCAAGCCGTTATTCGCGCCCATGAGATTAATGCAACGGCATTCGCATTATTCACTAAAAACCAACGTCAATGGAAAGCGGCACCATTGAGTGAAGAGGTTATCCAAAAGTTTAAAGCAAACTGTGCAAAATACGGCTATGGTAAACACCAAATTCTGCCCCACGACAGTTATTTAATTAATCTCGGCCATCCTGAATTTGAAGCTTTAGAAAAATCACGGGTTGCCTTTATTGATGAAATGCAGCGTTGTGAACAACTTGGCATTGATTTATTGAATTTCCATCCGGGCAGCCATTTAAAACAAATTGAGGTGGATGATTGCTTAGCACGTATTGCTGAGTCAATTAATATTGCGTTAGCCGAAACCGAAGGTGTCACCGCTGTCATTGAAAATACCGCAGGACAAGGGACTAACTTAGGCTTTGATTTTACACACCTCGCAAAAATTATCGAAGGCGTAAAGGATAAAAGCCGTGTGGGTGTGTGTATTGATACCTGCCATGCCTTTGCCGCAGGTTATGATTTACGCACGATTGAAGATTGCGATAAAACATTTACGCAGTTTTCAGAGATTGTTGGGTTTGAATTTTTAAAAGGCATGCATCTGAACGATGCTAAAAGCGAATTTGCCAGCCGCGTTGACCGCCACCACAGCTTAGGTGAAGGTAATATTGGTTTTGTGCCATTCACGTATATTATGCAAGACAGCCGTTTTGATGGGATCCCGCTGATTTTAGAAACGATCAACCCAGACATCTGGCCACAAGAAATTGCATGGTTGAAATCGCAGCAAAATAGCTAACATTGATAGAGTCCTATTAAAATTTAGGGCTCATTTCTATTTGCTTAGCTCACCTTTATGTTGCACAGCTTGTAACACCCTAATAAGGTGTTACAAGTCACGTAACGGAAGGTGATATGATTAAATCATTTAAACACAAAGGACTAAAGCAACCATTTGAAAAATGGACACTTTCAGGTATTTCCCCTAAAGATTCTTTACGTATAAATGATAGGCTCCAGGCTATTGATTCCGCAAACTTTATTGATGATTTAAATATTTTCACATTTAACCTTCATCAATTAAAAGGCGACCGAGTCAATATTTGGTCAATTACTGTTCGTACAAATTGGCGTATTACATTTGAGTTCATTAATGGCGATACTTACATTTTAAGTCTAAAGGACTGCCACTAATGAAACAGGTTATTGTTACCCATCCCGGTATTATGGTTGCAAACATCTTAGATGACTTAGGCGCTAGAGTTCAGCAATTTGCCAGAAATACTGGTGTCACATTCGCGGCTGTTTCCCGCTTTCTTTCAGGAAAAACTGCATTAACCCCTGCTCTCGCGATCCATATTTCAGCGGCTTTAGGCAGTAACCCCGAGTTTTGGCTACGGCTACAAACTCATTGCGATTTACGCTTACTCGAAGATAAAATCGATATCTCAGGGGTTGTTTTATTCGAAAATCTGCCGCAACCACAACAATCAACGTCTAAACACTAACAAAAAACCCCACGTGAATAACGCAGGGTTTCTTTTCAAATATTCAAGAATTACAACGACTTCATTTCAATCTTAGCCATCATGTCAGCTAACTTACTGCGGTTCTTTAAACCGACATCCGCTTGTGAAACTGATAACGCTGAAATTGCAGTTGCCATCCGCAATGTGTGCTCGCTTGATTCACCATTGAGCAGCCCATAAGCAAGGCCAGCAACCATCGAATCGCCTGCCCCTACTGTGCTGATGACCTCACAATGAGGCGGCTTAGCTAACCAAGAGCCCGAAGCATTAACCCATAATGCTCCTTCTTCTCCCAATGATATTACAACGTGAGAAATGCCTTTATCTCTTAGTTCATGAGCCGCAGCAATCACATCTTTTAAATCAGGCAGTTTGCGGCCCACCCAACTTTCTAATTCATGGCGATTAGGTTTTACCAACCAAGGAGAAGACTTTAAGCCCGCTTTTAATGCCTCACGGCTACTGTCGAAAATGATGCATGGACACAATTGGCGCAAGCGAGTCATCCAACGGGTAAATTCCTCAGGGTCAATCCCATTGGGTAGGCTTCCACTCACCACGACCATATCAAAATGACCTAACCAATTTAGTGATTCAGTTGAAAAACGGTTCCAGTCTTCTTTACTCACATCAAAGCCAGAAAAATTAAAATCAGTTGATTTCCCATCATTTTCAGTGAGCTTTACATTGATACGCGTGCGTCCAGGCACCATACTAAAACGGTTTGCCATACCATTTTCACTGAAAAAATGTTGAAATTCTTCTTGATTATCTTTTCCCATAAAACCACTAACAGTAATATCAATGCCCAGATCACGCAGCACTTTCGCCACGTTAACGCCTTTCCCTCCGGCATTCAGGCTAGCGGTTTTGACTAAGTTAACTTCACCCACTTCAATAGACGAGCACAACCCTACAAGGTCGTAAGCAGGATTTAATGTAATTGTAGCAACCCGGCGAGTCATAACCACTAATCTCCCTTATCATGATTATCATGTCATTAGATGTATGTCATAGTTATAACACTAAAACGTGTTGTTTTCAGTGCTATTTATACTTTTTCCTGCTTGTTTTTCTCAGACCCCATGGCAAAATTCTCACGCTAAAAATGAAAATAAATGGGAGAAAATATGTCTCAGTCAATTAACGTCGTCGTTGGCGTCGGTGTCATTATCACCAATAAACAAGGGCAGATTTTACTAGGTAAACGTAGCAGCAAACATGCACCCTATTGGTCTATTTTTGGTGGTCATGTCGATCCAGGTGAAACATTCGAAGCCTGTGCTATTCGGGAAATAAAAGAAGAGATTGGCATTGATATCACCACACCTTCTGTATTTGGTATCAGCAATAACTTACAAACCTATCAGCAGGAAGGTAAACATACCGTTTCCATTTGCATGCATGTTGAATATAACGGAGATAAACAACCGCAAATCATGGAAATCGATAAATGTGAAAGTCTTATGTGGGTTTCTCCTAATTCCCTGCCTGAACCGCATTTTGAGGCAAGTCGTAACGCAATCAATCTTTGGCTAAATCAGCGCTTTTACAACCAATCTATTTAACACCCCATAAAACATACAAATTAGATTAATTTGTATGTTTATTCACCATCCCTTTCAAATTGTTCAGTTTATTTTATTTTCGTTGTTTACAAGACTTCGCCACTACCGTATCATTTAGCTAGTACAGTGAAACAATTTATTAGGAGCCACCATGGCCGTTAATGGGACAACACAACCAAAAAGCCCTTCTATATTAGGAGGCGCAATGATCATTGCAGGTACCGCTGTTGGTGCAGGCATGTTTTCAATTCCAATGGTGACTTCTGGCGTATGGTTTTCAGGCTCAGTTATCCTGCTAATTTATACTTTTATTTGTATGTTACTTTCTGGGCTAATGATTTTAGAAGCGAATATGAATTATCCAGCGGGTGCTAGTTTTCACACCATAGTAAAAGATTTACTCGGCACTGGTTGGAACACCATTAACAGCTTATCAGTGACTTTCGTCCTGTATATTCTAACTTACGCTTATATTTCTGCAGGCAGTTCAATTATTACCGCAAACTTAGCAGAACATATTCAGATTCCACAAGCTGGAGCGGGGTTAGTTTTTGCATTCATTGTTGCATTCTTTGTTTGGTTATCTACCCGTGCAGTGGATAGGTTAAGTACCATTTTAATTGGTGGGATGGTTATTACCTTTATCATGTCAATTGGTGGGATGATCTCAACGGCTTCGCCCGCAATTTTATTTAACCAAGTAGAGCAAAACGAAACACAATATCTACCTTATGCCTTAGCTGCGCTGCCTTATTTGTTAACATCATTTGGTTACCATGGTAACGTGCCTGGGCTGGTGAAATATTATAATAAAGACAGTCGTAGTGTAGTGAAAAGCTTAACTTACGGTGCCATCATTACTGTTGTTATTTACATCTTATGGCAGTATGCGATTCAAGGAAACATTCCACGCTCTTCATTCATTGAAATCAGAGAAAATGGTAACAATATCGATGCACTACTGGCTCAGATGAATATTTCTACACAAAGCAGCTTTATTTCCCAATTTTTGAATCTGTTTTCCTATATGGCTTTAGCAAGTTCTTTCTTAGGTGTGTCATTAGGTTTATTTGATTTTATTGCTGACTTTTTTAAATTCTCTGATGATAAGCAAGGCCGACTGAAATCTATTTTAGTCACCTTTATGCCACCAACCGTTTTAGCACTGATTTTTCCTAATGGCTTTATTTATGCTATTGGCTTTGCTGGATTAGCTGCAACAATTTGGGCTGTGATTGTCCCTGCATTAATGGCAAAAGCAAGTCGTAGACGTTACCCAAATAATAGCTATAAAGCACCTGGAGGCATGTTTATTATCGGTTTTGTTATTTTATTTGGTTTAATCAACGCCGTTGCGCACATCATGTCCTTAGCTGGTCTACTCCCTATTTACTAATTTGCCATTCTTAATATAGCCCTGCGGGGCTATATTATTTCCCATCAGTTATTTTTCAAAAAATTTTCACTGAAAATTGACCTCAACATCTTGCCTAATCCCGTTTGTGCGAGTAATTTTGTCGCACTCTTTTTGACAATACCAAAGAAGGTTATTTATGGCCAAGGCCAACGAAATCAAACGTGGTTTAGCAATCAACTACAATGGCAAGTTACTACTCGTTAAAGATATTGATATTCAAGCACCTAGCGCTCGTGGTGCCAGTACTTTATACAAAATGCGCTTTACGGATATCAAAACGGGCCAGAAAGTTGAAGAACGCTTTAAAGGCGATGATATTTTAGAAACGATTTCGTTAACTCGCCGTGGTGTCAGCTTTTCTTATATTGATGGTGATGAATATGTTTTCATGGATAACGAAGACTACACACCATATATTTTCAAAAAAGCAGATATTGAAGATGAACTGCTGTTTATCCCTGAAGAAGGGTTACCAGGCATGCAAGTTCTAACAATGGATGGGCAAGTTTTAGCCTTAGAATTACCGCAAACTGTTGATATGGTTATTGCTGAAACAACACCAGGTATCAAGGGTGCTTCCGCTAGTGCACGTACAAAACCCGCTTTGATGCCGACGGGGTTAACCGTTCAGGTTCCTGAATATCTCACCAGTGGTGAAAAAATTCGTATTCATATCCCTGAACGCCGCTATATGGGACGTTGTGATTAATCTTATATCGATAAAATAATATTAATATGTGTATGCCTATGGACAACATGCTCATAGGCATACATTTTTATTTAACATCATACTCTCCTAGCCTACTACTTCCTCATTTCATTTATTGTCATTAATCATACTTAACAGTGTAAATACCCATCGTTTTTTCTTTATTAATCCAGTTAAACTGCTGTGAGCCCTTCAAATTTGGTAATAGTTGTTCTGTCATTTTTAACTTGGAAACATCAACAGACTGTGTTTTTTCTTTTCCTGAGTCACTCCAACACTTTGTTTCGACAAAATTTTGATTTGTACTAATGATACATGGAGCAGCAACAATCGAGCCTGTAAAACGAATAACCGCAGTATTAGAACGTTGTTGACCACTGTTGTGTGAAGCGAATGTTGAGATACTGGTCATTAATGTAGTCGCTGCTAAAAATGTGAATATTGTTTTTTTTACTAAGCCATTCATAAGAATTTTCCTCTTAAAATTAAGTTATCGTCATTTTTAGTAATTTATTTACTCTTAAATGAATAATTCAGTTCAACTGAATGAGGACGACATCTTATTCCTAATGAATAGCTAGAGATTTCACTTATGGTCGTAGTTTTTTATTTTTAATATTGGATGATATTCAATATATAATTATTAGACTAGATCACACTTTTAATGACCACACGTATTGCAACACATATAAAATTAAGTCTATTAAAATAAGACGAAAATATAGCAATCTTCGTCGAAATTAGTGTTTTTCCTATTTATTTGTATTCGATGTATCAAAAATAGTGTTATTAGATATGAATGAAAAACTCAACTACAAAATTAATTTATCACCGACTAACTTAATTGCTTCTGGACGTCAACGAGCCTGTTACCAGCACCCAGATTATGATGAGCTTTGTATTAAGATTCACCTAAAAGGCCGCGATGATAAAGAAACACTCAGAGAAGTGCGGTACTATAAGCGCCTTTATAGAAAGGAATACCAAGCGACAACAGTGTCCCACTATTTTGGCACACAAGAAACCAATCTTGGGCTAGGTTACGTGTTTCAATTAATTAAGGATAAAACAGGGAATGTATCGCATACTTTAGATTATTATCTAAAAAATAAAAATGCCTACTTGAAGCATCAAAAAAATATGAAAATTGCTTATGCTCAATTTAAAAAATCTATTTATAAAGAAGCAATCGCCACCATGGCGCTAAAAACCTATAATATCGTTTATCAATTAGGCTATAAACCACATGGGCAATTTTTAATTATCGATAACCTTGGGTCGTCTAATTTAATTCCGCTCGATTATTTTTCATCCACAATTGCACGTTCAACGTTAGACCGCCGCTTTGCGGACTTTGAAAAACGACTATACAAAGAGTTCCATGTCAAATTATAAATATCCATTTTTAATTATCTTTTTTATTTAATTTTTATTCGATAATTTTATCCCTCTACGCAATAAAGGAGTGATTATATATTATTCCTTTATTGTTTAAGGCCCCCTCAATAAATACTGATAAATACACAGTAGTTATTGCATATCTTAATTAAACTCGCCTATTTAACCACCAAGAGAAGAATTGACCGTCAAAATTTAGCTTTCTACACGTGCTAAAATTTGAGCTCACCTTGCATAAATTTAAACTTCTTTACATTTGAAGTGCAAAAAAAGCTTATTACGTAAATAAACTGAAACAGAGTAATAATAAATGTGAGAAAGATCATATTTCATTATCAATAATCGGCGCAATTATACGCAAAAATACGCTACATATGACAGCAATCACATAACTCAATGGCACATATGCACTTTTATCTAATGTTTTGTAAATTATCCCCCTATTAACTCGCCATTTCGGTTTTGTTTATGTATGCTCTTAAAGGTTTGGTATTCGGGCTGTTACGGTACTAACTTCAAGCAATAACTGAATTAGTAAATATTGAGCTTTCATCTATACTCAATAAGGTCACAAGAAACCTCTGATCCAGTAAAGATTTAGATGGCGTGATAAACACTTTCTGCGAAAAGCACACTCTTATTTATCAATGCGTTTTTCACAGGGAAAAGTTTAGTTTTGTTGTGTCTCTTTACACAATAATGCGATAAAGAAATGGTAAGGGATATATATAAGAATGTTAACCTCTGAAAAACTTAAGCGCTATGCTTGGCGCATTGTTCCGGCAGTTGCTATTGCCGTAACACTCACAGCATGTACCAACCCGAAGTCGACAAAAAATACACAATATACTGCTAAATCAGATGTTCGCATGTTAAACGGTGCTGCAGGCGACTCTTTAACAATGGCATCCCAAGACGAATTTGAAGAATTAGTGCAAAGTGTTGACACTAAATCTAAAATCATGAATCAATATGCAAGTTGGAAAGGTGTTGCTTATCGCCTAGGCGGAACCACTAAAAGCGGCATTGATTGTTCAAGCTTTGTTCAACGCACCTTCTTTGAACAATTCGGCGTAGAATTACCTCGTACAACGTCAGAACAAGAGTCTTCAGGCAAAAGCGTAAAGCGTAATAATTTAAAAGTGGGTGACATTGTTCTGTTTAAAACAGGTCGTACAATGAAACACGTTGGCATTTACATTGGTGATGAAAAATTTGTTCATGCATCAACCAGCAGTGGTGTCATTGTTTCTGAAATGTCTAATAGTTATTGGAGTAAAAGGTATTATGCAAGTCGTCGTATTATCAACGGCTCCTAATTTTCAGTAAAACACTCCCCCTTACCTATAAAAAAAGCTTCCAAAATTGGAAGCTTTTTTTATATTTGCTATCAAGTAAAAATGAAAACTGCCATTATTGCGTAGAATAATCTTTTTAACGCCAGTATAAATACTAGCCCTTATTAGCCACCACAAAATGAGTCAGATACAATATCTCCCCCCATTAAAAACATTACAGCTCAAGCTAACTAAGCACAATAAAACCCTGAAGATAGCTCCGCAATTGCAACACCCGTTGCTTTTAAACGGCACATTGCAGCTAATTCATCATTCGCATGAATGAACAGACAAACCTCTTTCTGCCATTCTAGGATAGCACTTGAAATCTGCATATCGGATAACGATTCAGACAGTTTCTGCATCGCAATACAATCTGTTGCACAGTCATGACTAAGTAATTTTAGCCCCACAAGATTATCGCTATCAACATCATTCATAGGCACAACTTCTACGTCTGTTCCTATTTTGCCTGATAACCAGCGGTAGCTTTGCGGTAGCCTGTGCACCACCGAAAGACCTAATTTTTCCACAAAAATATCCTATTAAAACAATTGGTATTTTGCCTAATTACAGGAAATAGCCCTGCAAACAAACTTAACATTGAGTAATGACCCTATATCCTGTGTGTTCTTTGAAGTCAATTTTTGACTTCAAAATATTACTCGTTCAAACCGAAGCTTTAACACAACAAAAAGTAACAACAATGTTAAATATTAGAACCTAAATATAACATTAAAATTATGATGTGTCGTTAAATTTTTGTGACGCAAATCATTGCACGTCTATTTTTCTGCTAAAAATATTAAAAATTAAATTAATTTTGACATCAACCTTCAACATGATAGGTAAATCATTTAACTATTTTTTACATTTACCAAATAAAAATAGCAACAACCATTCAAATTTTTGATGAATAGTTATTTTTCAATTAGCTCAGTCAATCCCATTTTGGGTGTCATTAAAAACATAAATTTAACAAAAAGCACACTAATGATAATTGATTTAGATCATTTTTCATCACGTAATTTAATACCGATGATAAACTAATCGAAATTACCGAACAGTAACACTGAAAAAACTCAATATAATGTGAATGATAAGAGATTACTTAAGGGAAAATAAGAATATTCGGGGAAATAAAAGGTGAGAACAAATTATCAGTTTCATCCATGAAGCTGATAACTCAGAGATTATTTCGCTTTTTTAGCTAACAAAACAAAAAGCATCGATAAAGCGACACAAGCCACCATCGAACCTACCATCGGCCACGCATTTTTAGCGGGGATCAGTGATAATAACGTTCCTACTAGTGCACCAATTGAAAAACGAATCGTTCCTGCTAAGGAAGAGACCGTTCCTGCAATATGTGGGTAATTATCAAGGATCACAGCCATCGCATTAGATGTAATCATTGCAATTCCACTGACATAAATGGCGACGCCAATAACTAACGTCCAAAAATCAAGACTAAATGCGGTTGTGCCTAATAACCAAATCCCCATAATAAACTGGATAATAATACCAAAATACAGCATCTTCTCTGCGCCAAAGCGCCTAACATAGCGACTGTTAATAGTGGTCATAATAAAGAGAAAAATTATGTTAATACCAAAATAGTAACCGAAATGTTGAGGAGAAACGCCATTTAGGTCGATATAAACAAATGCACCTGCATTTAAGAATGAAAACATCCCTGCAAACGAAAATGAACTCGCGAGTATATAGAACAAAACTTGCTTTGCCCTAAATAAGGTCGCAAACTGGCGTAATGTTGTGCCAATGTGGAATTTTTGCCTTTTCGTAACGGGTAATGTTTCACGCACAAAAAAGCTCACTAAAATCACTGCAATAACTGCCGCAATGGCAATGCTCCAGAAAATCGCATGCCATGAGAACCAACGCATCAATTCGCCACCTAAAATAGGAGCCAATAAAGGTGCGATCGTCATCACCAATACCACAAATGACATACTTCTAGAAAATTCGTCGCGCGTAAACATATCACGCATCAATGCGTTAATTACCACACTGGCGGCTGCGGCGGCAAAACCATGCAAAAAACGTAACCAAATAAGTGAATCAATTGATTCGGTGATTGCACAAGCAGCCGATGCTATAGCAAAAACAATTACTCCACCCAAAATCACGGGTTTACGACCGATGCTGTCCGCCATTGGTCCATAAAAAAGTTGCCCAATCGCAAAACCAAAAATGTAGCTGTTGAGCGTCATTTGAATCCGCCCCTCATCAACATTAAAATATTGCATCATCGTAGGAAAGCTAGGTAGGTACATGTCAATAGCCAACGGCATTAGCATAGACAATAAACCTAATATTAAAATCAGCCCCAAATAGGATGAACGCTGCTGTTGCACGCTATAGACTCCTGCTTTTATTTACGTGGTACATTAATGCTATTAATTTCTTCATCTGTCAGTGGGCGATACTCGCCTTGCTCAAGGGTCTCATCCAAGTAAATGTCCCCTACTCGCTCACGGTGCAGTCCACAAACATGATTTCCTACCGCGGCAAACATTCGTTTAACTTGGTGATAACGGCCTTCACTGATAGTTAAGCGAACATCACGAGGACTGATAATTTCGAGTTGTGCGGGTTTTGTTGGGTACTTTTCACCATTTAACATGATGCCTTGCTCGAATTGTTTGGCAACATCGGAGGCAATATCTTCACTTAATTGAACACGGTACGTTTTCTCACAATGGTGTTTAGGCGATGTAATGCGATGTGACCACTGTCCATCATCGGTGAGCAACACTAACCCTGTCGTATCAATATCTAATCGCCCCGCAGAATGAAGCTTTTGTGCAAGCGGCTCATCAATAAAATAAAGAATGGTAGGATGTGTTGGGTCATCGGTAGAACAGATGTACCCCTGAGGCTTATGTAACATAAAATAACGCGGCCCCGTGACTTGTACTAACACATTTCCATCATAAGCGACTTCATGGTCAAGCGTGACTTGGAATGCTCCTGATTTGACCACTTCATCGTCAATCGTAACAAGACCTGCACGCAATTCACGTGCTACCAAACTCCGGCTTATCCCTAATTGCTGGGACAAAAATTTATCCAGTCGCATAGATTCTCTTAACTTGATGGATTGCCAGCGAAGCGTACAATAACGCTTAACTGTCAGAATAAAGAATGAAAGGTTGCTGTGATTACTATCACATAATTCATTATAACAATAACCCTAGTTAAGGGATAGTTTCCATGAAACAACATACATCTTTAGACAGAGTCATTGTTTTAAATTAAATTTAACCTCATTCACCTGTTTTTTTAACCAATACTGAGCAATATGTCTTTTTCCTTACGCCCATACCAACAAGAAGCCGTCGACGCGACGATCCACTACTTTCGCAAACACACTCAGCCCGCCGTTATTGTGCTACCTACCGGTGCAGGGAAAAGTTTGGTGATTGCTGAATTGGCACGTCTTGCCCGTGGACGAGTACTGGTCTTGGCCCATGTTAAAGAATTGGTCGAGCAAAATCACAGTAAATACCTCGCCTATGGCCTCGAGGCGGATATTTTTGCTGCAGGGCTGAACCGAAAAGAATCACAAAATAAAGTGGTTTTTGGCAGCGTACAGTCTGTCGCTCGTAATCTTGCTGCTTTCAATGGACAGTTTTCATTAGTGATTATTGATGAATGCCATCGCATCAGTTTGAATGATAAAAGCCAATACCAGCAAATCATTCAGCATCTACAAAAAAGCAATTCAGCCTTACGGATTCTGGGCTTAACCGCTACCCCTTACCGTTTAGGTAGCGGGTGGATTTACCAATATCATTATCATGGCATAGTTCGGGGTGATGAAAACTGTTTTTTCCGAGATTGTATTTATGAGCTGCCACTGCATTACATGATTAAAAATAAGTTTTTAGTTCCCCCCGAACGCTTAGATATGCCTGTTTTGCAATATGATTTTAGCCAAGTTTCGTTGACATCTGCAGGTATTTTTAATGAGCAAGAATTAAACCTTTCACTGCAAAAACAACAACGTATTACACCTAAAATTGTTGCACAAATCATTGAATATGCAGCACCACTGCAAGGCTGTATGATTTTTGCGGCTACCGTCGAGCACGCAAAAGAAATTTTGGGTTATTTACCAGTAAAGTCTGCCGCATTAGTCACCGCCGAAACACCTGCGTCTGATAGACAAGCTATTATTAATCAATTTAAAAACAGAGAATTACATTATCTTGTCAACGTTTCTGTTCTAACCACTGGCTTTGATGCCCCCCATGTTGATGTGATTGCAATTTTGCGCCCAACTGAATCAGTTAGTTTATATCAGCAAATTGTTGGTCGTGGGTTACGTCTTTGCCAGGGGAAAACCCAATGCTTGATTTTAGATTATGCGGGTAATCCTCATGATTTATATCGCCCTGAAGTCGGTTGCAGTAAACCAAACTCTGCCAGTGTCCCTGTTCAAGTTTTTTGCCCTCTTTGCCAATTTGCCAATGTGTTTTGGGGAAAATGTACTACTGATGGGCAAATTATTGAGCACTATGGCCGTCGTTGCCAAGGCTGGGAAGAAGATGATAATGGTCAAAAACAACAATGTGAGTTCCGATTTCGTTTTAAGCAATGCCCCCACTGTGGTGCTGAAAATGATATCGCAGCTCGCCGTTGCCAAAAGTGCCAAGAAGTCCTTACTGATCCTGATGACATGCTCAAAGCAGCATTAAAATTAAAAGATGCACTGATTATTCGTTGTGGTGGTATGCAATTTATCTCTGGTAATGATGCAAAAGGTGAATGGATAAAAATAAACTATTATGATGAAGATGGCACTAGCGTCTCAGAACGTTATCGCTTAACAACGCCCTCTCAGCGTCGTGTATTTGAATACCGTTTTTTGCGTGAGCACCAACGAGCGCCAGGCATTCCATTTAAATGGAATAATGCAAATGACATTATTTTGCAGCAATCATTATTACGTTACCCACAATTTATCGTGGCACGGAAAAAAGACCGCTATTGGGAAATTAGAGAGAAAATTTTTGATTATCAAGGGCGGTTTCGCATCGCAAACTCCCTTTCCTGACGCAATAAACGATCTTAAAGATTGCTGGATGGCGGTTTTTTCGATAAAATGCCGCCGCCTTCCAATTTCTCATTTTCCAAAATGCGTTATTCCTAGGCCAAATCTCGAACCTGCTGCTGGGTCGCCTGTAGCAGGAATTTATATTTTCTTTTTATAGAGAAATAGTAATGTTAACTATCAATGCAATTGAACGTAAAGAGCAGGGTAAGGGTGCGAGCCGCCGCCTGCGCAGAGATAATCAGCTTCCAGCTATCGTTTACGGTGGTAACCAAGAGCCTATCTCTATCACTCTGAGCCACGATGAAGTTATTAACCAAGAAAGCAAAGCAGAATTTTACGAAGTTCTGACTCTGGTTATCGATGGTAAAGAAACAAAAGTAAAAGTTCAGGCTGTTCAACGTCACCCATTTAAGCCAAAAGTGACGCACATTGACTTCCTGCGCGCTTAATTAAAGCCCACAGCCGAGCTTTAGAAATTTCGGGACGCCGAGTAAATAACGCCGCAATTGCGGCGTTATTTATTTCTAAAACTTTATTTTTTGCATCAATCAATATTACCAATACGCAAACAAAATATTTTATTTGCTGCCACGACGCTGTAATTGGTCGCGTAAGTTTGGCGGCGTACCACGAATGGTTAGTGTATCTGTCACTGGGTCCCAAAAAATACGTTCGCCCATCAACATAGCATCAAAGCTAATCGTTATACCTCCACCACTACCTGAAAATTTAGTCAATTGTTTAAGTGTTCCCCTATCTGCTGGGAAGCTTTCCTCCAATTGGTAATCATTTTGACGAGCAAAATCATCAAAGCTTTGTTCTTCTACCAGTGGCAACTCTTTCGCCAATTCCTGTAATTCAATTTCTTCGCCAGATTGCAGCTGTTCAGTGCAGTAACTATGCACTTGTTGACGATATGCTTGGCGAGTGTTTTTATCCATCTGAGCATTATCACAAAAATCATCCAACGCTTGGACTAAACCTTTGTTCTGCACTTTCGCATTCAAACCTTCAGATGCAGCTAAAAAATCCATAAAAAAATCAGATACTTTACGCCCTACTCGACCTTTTAAGAATGTTAAGTAGCGTTTCGAGTCTGGATTAGTTTCCCACTCGGTTAAATCAATGCGTGCAACGATATCTGCGTGTGGAATATCTAAATAATGTGTCGTCCCTAAATCTAATGTATCTGTGACAAACATGCTATCGCAGCTATTAAGAACAGAAATCAATAAATATTCAACGGCAAGGTAACGGTATTGGCAGAAAAGAACAATTCCCCCCTCAGCAAATGGGTATTTCGCGAGTTCATCCTTTAAACGAACCGTCATAGCACGGCTAAAACCTAAAAATTCTTCTTCACCCTTGCGTAAGAGCTTTAATGCATCAGCTAATTCACTTTCTTCATTGAATTCACCAAAGGCTTTACTTTTTGCGCTGTAAACACGGTGCAATTCTGCCATCATGTCTTGCACGACATCATCAGCCGTCAATAAAGAATCCCGTAACATCACCTCTAAGGTTTGTTCATCTCGCTTAATCAACTGATGTAAGGCTATCTGGGTAATTTCCAGACTCATTGTTAGCTCCTTCTTCTAGCAGAAATATTATCGCGCGTATTCAAACATTGATATCTATACGCTGCAATAGAAACTATCATTTGCGTCATTTTTCATCAGCAAATGCTGAACTAATACACACTTTTTGAATCTGAATAAGCATTATTATCACTTAAACAAAAATTTGTTGCGAAGAAAGAAGAAAAACATGCGGCTATACGCTATGATATGGAGCTTTCATTAATTTAGGATGTCTCAATTTATGCCACAATCATCTCGCTATAGTGATGAAAAAGTTGAAGGTTTACTCTCTGACCTCGTGAGTGTGTTAGAAAAAAACCATACCCCTGTTGACCTTTCCCTAATGGTGTTAGGTAACATGGTAACGAACCTGCTCAATACGTCAGTTGCCCCCGCACAACGTAAAATGATTGCAGAATCCTTTGCCAATGCGTTACTTTCTTCTGTAAAAGAAGATAAATCACACTAACAGATTAATGAAATAAACAGTATGGTCACCCATCAGCGCTACCGTGACAAAGTCTCTAACATGATTGGTTGGGGACACTGGTTTGCACTATTTAATATACTGCTTAGCCTCGTGTTAAGTAGTAGCTATCTGTTTATTTTTGATTGGCCAGACACCTTAGCTGGCCGTATATACGCCTTCGTCAGTTGGTTAGGTCATTTTAGTTTTGTGGTCTTTGCCGCTTACCTACTCATTATTTTTCCACTGACCTTTATTGTGATGTCTCAGCGGCTGCTGAGGCTAATTTTTGTTGCACTTGCCACTGCAGGTATTACACTCCTAATCTTTGATATCCGTGTTTTTAGCCAATTTGGCCTTCATCTAACACCACAAGTTTGGGATTTAGTCATCAATCCAATCAAAGGAGAAATGGCTCGTGAGTGGCAACTGATGTTTATCAGTATCCCCATTATTTTCTTGGTAGAAATGCTGTTTGCAACTTGGAGTTGGCAAAAACTACGAAGTTTAAACCGCCAAACGTTTGGTAAGCCCCTAGCAGGCATTTTCATTGTGACATTCATTATGTCGCATTTGATGTATGCGTGGGCCGATGCGAATTTTTATCGTCCAATCACGATGCAGCGTTATAACTACCCATTATCACAACCGATGACGGCCCGTAAATTATTAGACCGATATGGTTTATTGGATCTTACCGAGCACCAAAATCGGGTATTCCAACATGGTAGTCCTACCGCTCTGAAGCTTAATTACCCTCTTAAACCTTTGAGTTACTACGACCAAGGTACAGGGTATAATTTACTCTTACTGGTCGTGGACGATCTCGGTAATGAAGCTCAACAAACAACAATGAGCTCCCTTAACAGCTTTAGAGAGATGAGTACGCAGTTTACGAATCACTATACTGCAGGTTTACGCGATGACACTGCCTTGTTTGGTCTCTTCTATGGCATCTCATCTACTTATCTTGATAACATTCTTAATGGTCGTCACCCTTCTGTCTTGGTTGAAGCGCTACAACACCAAGGTTATCAGTTTGGTCTGTTTTCAACAGATGGATTTAACTCACCACTGTTCCGTCAAGCCATTTTATCCGATTACTCATTACCTGCTAAAACAGCAGATAATGATAGCCTAACTATTAATCAATGGATTAGCTGGTTAGATAACCTTAAACATGATGCACCTTGGTTCTCTTTCTTGAATATCAAAGGCGTACCAGGCAGCCCACAAACTAACAAGCAAATTGACCAAGTTATCGCAACATTGAAACGTGATAACCGCCTTGAAAATACCATCGTCATTATTACTGCTAACTATAATAAGCAAGGTAAACAAGAAGAGGATTGGCTAAGCGATAAGAACTTTAATCGCGATCAAATGCGCGTCCCTTTATTTATTTATTGGCCAAATACACCTGCTCAACAAATAGGCAAGTTAACTAGCCATCAAGACATTATGACGACATTGATGCAACGGTTATTGCATGTGAATAATCAAACAGATGATTACAGCCAAGGTGAAGATTTATTCAGTAACCAACGCACATACCCGTGGGTGATTACTGGTGATGACAATGATGTGGTCATTACCACTGACAATGCCACTTTATATATGGATCATAATGGGCAATTTAATATTTATGATAAACAAGGTGTTATTGAAAAAGAAGCAAAACCTAACTTGGCTGAGCTTCTGAAAATTTTCACAGAATTAAAACGATTTAATGAAAATTAGTGCTTAATTATCAATCAGTCTCAACATGAGCCTCTTGATTTTAAGACCAAATTGGGTAGTATAAATCACAGTTCGGCATGTAGCGCAGCTTGGTAGCGCACCGTCATGGGGTGTCGGGGGTCGTAGGTTCAAATCCTATCATGCCGACCAAAATTCCCTAAGAAAACCAACCTATTACGGTTGGTTTTTTTATAGAGTCTTTGATTTTAATGTAGAAAGGTTATTAGGAACCGAAAAATTATGGTCTATGCTCTATTTTTCAGCTCATGGTCTTTCTTTTATTGATAATCAAAAAGATTTGACTCATGGCGATAAACGTAAACAAAATTTTGAACCACCGCTTTTTATTACCTCTTCAGACTAGCAAATGCGAGAATTCATATCAGCTCGAAGGAATGGCCTTAATTTCTTTAACTTAATCGCTGATTGGATGGGCATTAAAGAAGTTTACTCAGATAAAATACCTGATAAATATAAGTAGTTTTAACAATAAACTTTTTAAAAAATGTCCCTTCTCTATTCCCAAATTTAAAAAACTCATTTATTCTTAAATTGAGCGAACATGCTTACGTGCAGTACTGTCACCGCCAAGCATTACGGGAGGTTTTTATGTTTCTCGTATATACCATCATTGTCATTGCTTTTTTCATCTCTTTGGCGACTATTGAAATGCCTGATAGCGACAAAATTAGTATTGAGGTTGAAGATAAGCAAATAGGACTTATGTATGCAATGTAATATTAAATAATCGCCCTTTCAGGCCCCCCTGCAAAGGGCATTTTTATGACTTGTTATATCTCAATCAATAAGTTGAATATCTAGCCCATATAACAACTCTAACGCTTCAAAACGCGAAAATTTAGCCTGTTTTAAGGTATTTTGTCGAATATCAATCGTAAAAGAATGAGTACCTGTAAGATCAGCCGAAGTTAAATTAGTTTGCATAAACAGACTGTTTGATAAGTCACAATCTGTTATCACAGACTTATTGAGTTCCACATTTCTAAAATCAATATCGTGTAAACGACAATCATCAAAATGAGTTTCATGAAGTTTAAGCGCAAAAAAATTGCTACCGCTTAAAATACAACTTTTAAAACTCAGCTGTGAATAAAAATCAAAACGAGGCCAATGCGCTTTTGTCCAATCTACCCCCACTAATTTACACCCATTAAATTCACAAATAGAAAAACGGGAATTAGGGATGGAGATTAGGCTCAAATTGCATTTTAGAAATGTACATTCGACAAATCGGCAATCTGTAAAACAGCTTCCAGTAAAGTTACAATTGATGAATTCACACTGCTCAAAAAGTACATGCTCTAGTCTTTCGTTTTCAAGCTCTAAGTTACAAAATTTTTGTTCTAAATATTCACCATGGTTCTCTATTTCCACTTTCCACCTCATAATGCATGTCATCACACACCTAAAAGCTGACATTTACTGTATATAATACCATGTATTTTTTATAGTAACCTGGCCCTTTGCACATAAATACCTATTTTATGTTCTGCTTACCAACAAACACATCTAATCTATTGAAAATAAAGATTATTTAGCTCCATACCACTACCCCCTAATAAATTAGAAGATACCTTCACATGAATTGCCGTTTAGCAACAATTGATGACATAGACAATATCTACAAAATAGACACTGTAGCGACAGATGTTCGATTAAACGAAATCACACATTGGGTAAAACAGAATGACTGTTTTATATTGGAAAAAAATCAAGAAATATTAGCGTACGGTGTTATAAACACACATTTTTTTGGCTATGGGTTTATTGAACTATTAATGGTCAATAACCAATATCGTCGGCAAGGTCTTGGGCTTATACTAATCAATCAATTGATAAAGAAAAGCCCGACAGCCAAAGTTTTCACGTCAACTAATAAATCAAATACAGCCACTCAACAGCTATTGATAAAAACTGGCTTTATTCCTAGTGGCTGTATTGAAAACATAGATGATAATGATCCAGAGCTTATTTACTGCTACATCGCTAGGTAAAATGACCTAATAATCAGGTCTATAGTAGTGATTTTTCCATCACAACAGTTTGTAGCATCTGGTTAAATTGCTGATACGTTTCTTTATCTATTGTCTGTGGAAAACTTAATACTTCTAACTTATGGGGCTTATTTTCAGGATAATAACTTGGGTGAGCATGGTTGTATTCGTTTTGTTGAAAACCACAGTGCTGATAAAACGAAAGCCGCTTTTGACTGATTTCATCAATTACAGGATCAATTTCAAGGATAACTAGCCCTACATCGTGGCAGAATTGCTTTAGTACTTTCTGACCATACCCTTGCCCCCGGAGAGAATCTGAAATGGCGAGATGTTCAATGTAAAAGTATTCATTAATTTTCCAGCAACCAATAAAACCAACAAATACGTTATTATCTGTAAAATAATAGAGATAATAGTCGTCATGACTCAAAATTGACTTACGACCTTGATAACTTCTCTGCTCATAAAGCGGAAATGCCTGATCATATAGCTGATTAACAACATTATTCTCGTTTATGTTTTCCCTAGAAATTCTGATTGAATGTAGCATTTGATTTTAGACTCATCGTTATATGAACATAATTACACTTTTAGAATACGTTTTTTTTAAAATCTGACAATCATTTTATCCACTGCAAACCTATTTTTATAAAAAAATAACTATTTGTTTTAATTGTTTATTATTTTCTAATATAAAAATATTGGTTTTTAACTCAGATTAATTTAAAAAATATTTTTGTGATCATATTGACTTTTTTCTATATACGCCCAAAATACTGTATATTAACACAGTAATTGGCCGAGGCTATTATGTTAAGAATTGAAGTTTTATTTGATAAAAATGCACCACAAAAACCAAGCACAAACGTTTTACACGCGCTTGAATCTGAGATTTTACGTAAATTGCAAAATCAATACCCTGATATGGTAACCCGTGTTGGTTTTAGCTCGCAGCAGCGCGTAAACATTTCAGGAACCAAAATGTCTGAAGATAAAATCCGCATTGAAGAAATATTGGAAGAAATTTGGTTAGATGACGGGTGGATCCCCGAAGAAAATACTGCTGAATAGACTTCATTAACGAAAGGAATGTTAGTAATCAATAAGCATTCCTTTTTTGGATACTTAAAATTTGTAGCGGAAGCCAGTTAACCCCACAAAACCTAATTTTTGTTCTGTTAATGAACTCTTTCCTGCGTCACCAATTAAATAATACGCAGCGATACCAGTATATAGCGTGAAATTATCATCCATATTGTAATTTAATATGGCTGAGCCATGTATATCTTTAAAACCACTACTTGCATCATATTCTGCGAATTTAGTTTTGCTGGCTTGTTGTTTGGAAACACCAAAATAAGCTTGGTTATAGGCTTTATTTCCCCAAACCGCCGCTAAATTATATTCCATTTCCCATGAGCTATTAATGTCATAGTCTGTATTCATACCTAATTCTATAGTAACAGTTCGACCTATATGGCGACCGCCATAGCGTCTATCTTTTGTTGCTATATCACCCATGATGTAAAACTCATAATTATTTAGTGTATAAGACAGATCAGCGCCAACTAACAAGGAGCCATCTAAGTCCCCCATTCCTTTTAGGTCTTTATTTTTATTACCCAAAAATCCAACTTTTTCATCACGCCCATAGTCATAGCCCAATGAACTGACAAAAGTGAGATTGTCAGTTAAGCCTATTCCCCATGCTGCACCTTCAATACCTAAGCTAAATACGCCATAATCATCAGAAAGATATGCATACGTTGCTTCTAAGCTTGGTCCAAGCTGGTACTTTTTTGAACCTTCATAAACGGGTGCTATATTGATCCCCGCCCCTGCAATAAATGTACTTTCCCCTGCAAACACATAGCTACAAGGTAAAATGCCAACCATTAATGCTACAATTTTTTTCATGTTCAAATTACGCTCATCGTAGTTAATAAATCTTTTGTCTTAAAAACGTTTTAATTTCTTTTAATAGGTTTGATTTGTTTTTTCTTTCATCAGAAAGATGCGACTGCGAAATACATTTATTAACATCAATACATGTTGATATTTCATTGATTGTTATGCTAGAAGGATAAATGCCTGATGTCTTATTGAAATCTTTTCCCATGATGATCAAAGCGATGAGAATAACTGCAATAAACATTGGTACTTCATAGAAAGCTTGTTTCATCATCAATGCTCTTATTCTTAGGAGGGTGTAAGAATAATAATCTGTCTATATTTTTGTACCTTAAAACTGGGTTAAACCAACCTTAAGATAAACTTAAATCTAAGCTGAACTTGAGACGGCGAGATATTGTCTGGTTTCCATTGACTACTTATACTGACGGTCAGAGGTGATAATATGAATATCCTATTAGTAGAAGATGATCTCCAGTTGGGAAAAGCACTTTGTCGTGGACTTGAATTAGCTGGTTTTAACCCCTGTTGGGTACGGTTGCTTACAGATGCAAAGTCACAGCTCGCTTCTCGTAATTTTGATTTAATGCTATTAGATTTAGGACTACCTGATGGTGATGGTCAGGAAGAATTAATTGCATGGCGTCAATCTGGGGAGTCAATTCCAATCATTATATTAACAGCTCGAAATCAGATGGATAATTTGGTTTCTAGCTTAGACTCAGGTGCAGATGATTTTTTGACTAAGCCCTTTGCTATGCCAGAACTTATATCTCGCGTCAAAGCTGTAAGCCGTAGAATAGCGGGGTTTTCTTCTGAGATTTGGCAATTAGATAATCTGCAATTAAACCCGTTAAATCATCAAGTCACACTTAATGAGCAACTGCTTCTGCTTTCTGGAAAAGAATATTTATTACTGTATGAATTAATTAAGAATGCCGATAATGTTGTTCGAAAAACAGACTTAGAACAACGTCTCTTTGGTATTGATGATGTAGAAAGTAACTCTTTAGAGGTTCATATCCATAATTTGCGCCGCAAGATAGGTAAAGAACGCATTATTACTATCCGTGGTATCGGTTATTTATTAAAAAAAGAAGCTCAACCAAGTGAAAGTTAAGTCCTTTTTTATTTATATCTTCGGATTACAAATTAGCTCTGTAATTTTTCTCTGGCTAATATTAGTTGGCTGGCTACAGTTTTTCTATTGGCCTTCAATTCATGAAGAGCTTGATAAACAGCAAGAGATTATTACTCAAGGATTTGCTAAAACATTAAGTGTGGTTTCAAATAACCCTGAATATTTCAAAGAAATTGCAGATAACCTACAAAATCTATATGCAGACGCAATGGAGAGTGGTGATGAAATAACCTATCGTCCTTTTATGGTTGTCAGGGACCAACAAGGCAATGTTTTTTACCGCAATAATGAAAAATTAAAGGTTCCTTCACTAAAATCTGTTTCTGAATTAGCTAACCTACATAAAGATTGGCATTTCACCTCTGCTTGGGATAAAACAAACACATTCGAAATTGTTATTGCAGAGTCCTATAGTGATAGAAAATCATTATTAGGAAACCCTGCTGAAGGCACTGCAATTCCTCTCGCCTTTATTTTAGGAATAATGTTACTTGCTATTTTAATTACCGCCTATTTTAGTCTAAGACCATTAAGACAAGCGGCAAAAATTATCTCCAGCCGCCAACCTGGAAACTTAACGCCTATCGAAGTTAAGGAACAATATAAAGAGATTCGGCCGATTATTGCCGCAATCAATAATTTAATGGCTCGTGTTGATGCGGCTAATCAGCGTGAAAAGCGTTTTATGGCAGATGCCGCACATGAGCTTCGCACCCCGATTGCTGCCGTTATCGCCCAACTACACTTATTAATGCAAATCGATAATCCAAAAGAAAAAGAAGAAATTATTAATGACATGCAGGAGACACTAAACCGTGCAGCTTCTTTATCTCATCAGCTTATTGATTTAGCCCGTTTAGAAGCCGAGGATTTCGTCTTAAATAAAGAGCAAGTCGATATACCCACTTTAATCAGCACCATTATTTCATCCCATGTTCCTTATGCAATTAATAAGAATATTGATGTTGAACTGCAAAGCCCAGAATCATTCTATGTGCTCACAGATAAACTAGCTCTGACAAATATCTTTACCAACTTAATTGAAAATGCGATCAAATATTGCCCTGAAAAAGGAAATATCAAAGTTTCAATTAAAGATTTAACCCCCTTTGGTGCCACTATTTCATTACAAGATAATGGGCGAGGCATTCCTGAACAAAGTCGCCAACTCATTTTCTCTCGCTTTTACCGTGTTCCTGGCACAATGGAAACAGGGAGTGGATTAGGTTTATCCATCGCCCATAATTTAGCAATGAAAATTAATGCGTCAATTAGAGTTACTGATGGGTTAGATAATAGAGGGATTGGTTTCATTATTGATTTGCCATAAATCTAATTCTGTAATTGAGTTAACAACACAGTCCCTATTTTAGGGTTAAAATAGCCGCCTTTAAGTTAATTTACTTACAGCAAAAAGAGGCAATAATGTCCAAGGCATTAGTAATTATTGATCTCATTGAAGAGATAATTGGTAAAAATGGCTTATCAAATTCCAGCTACCAACAAACTTATGAGCGCAAAATTATTGAAACAACGAATCAAGCAGCCAATCACGCGAGGAACCTTCATATTCCTGTTATTTGGGTAAAAGTCGGTTTTTCTGATAATTACCATGATGTTCCCGCTGGCTCCCCCATGTTTCAACATGCCAAAGAAATCGGCGCATTAAAGTTAAGTGATAATGGCTGCAATTGGGTAAATGACCTTGATGTGGGTTTTCGTGACCCAATCATGATTAAAAAAGGTGTCTCTGCATTTGCAGGAAACCATTTTAATAAATGGCTGACTAATAATGGAATTACGCAATTATTTATCGGTGGTGTAAGCACCGTAAAAGCCATTCAGAGCACAGCACGGGAAGCGCATGATTTAGGCTATTTTGTCACCATTTTAGATGACTTATGCGCCGCGCCAACACTTGAACTTCATGAACAAAGTCTCCAAGCATTAGAGGGTATGGTCACCGTTTCTTCCGTTAAGGAATTTCTGCAATTAAAATAGCAAAGCCTAATTTATTATTTTGTATTTTCTAGGTAAATCTCACGTAGCCGGATGGCAATATTCCCCGGCTTACCTTCTCCAATCTTCTGATGGTTAATCTTGATCACAGGGCAAACTAATGTTGTAGCTGATGTCATAAAGACCTCGTTCGCCGTTAGCATTTCTTCAAGACTAAACGCTTTTTCGATAATTGCGATACCCTGCTCTTTAGCCAGTGAAAGAACGGCTTTTCGTGTAATGCCCGGTAATATTTCATGACTCAATCCTCGGGTTTGTAATTGACCATGTTGATTCACAATAAAACAATTACTGGAGCTCCCTTCTGTTACAATTCCATCTTTGACGAAAATTGCATCATCAGCACCTTGTTGTTTAGCATACTCTTTCGCTAAAGAAGCCGCTAATAAAGCCACTGTCTTAATATCACACCGCGCCCATCGAATATCGTCTACTGTGACAGCCCTAATGCCATTTTTTACTTTTAGGTTATCAACAATGTTCGTCTTTTGTGCAAACAAGACTAATGTTGGCTGAATATCTTTATCAGGGAATAAAAAGTTACGCTGCTTTGCATTTCCTCGAGTGAATTGAAGATAAATAAGTCCTTCATTGATATTGTTACGCTCAATTAATTGCGTATGAATTTGTTTAATTTCTTCTGAGCTATAAGGTAAAGCAAGTTGCAATTCATGACATGAGCGTTGTAAGCGTGCAATATGATGTTCAAAATCGACCAATTTACCGTTAATAATGGCTGTCACTTCATACACCGCATCGGCAAACAAAAAACCCCGGTCAAAAACGGAGACTGTTGCCTGTTCTTCAGGTAGGTATTGACCATTCACGTAACTTATCATTGAGATACATCCCTTTAATCTGCCATTTTATTCTCTTTTATATCATTAACCATACACCATATTTATCTATCTGCGTTTAAATTCATCTCTTTTTTCTTATAAAGCGTCTAGAGGATGCACCAATAACCGTGATGAATATCCACATTAAAATTATGTTTAATTTTTAAAATATATTTTAGGATTAACTTGACATTAACAATCCAAAGATTAAAATGCTCTCACGTGATCAAGATCACACTTTAATAATCGGAGTTAACCATGAGCAGCATTAAAGAATTTATCAGTAGTGTTCAAGAAGTCGTTGAATTACTGTCAAAACGTTTTATGTAAGTTAGTTGTTTTCTAGTCAATCAAACCTTTCATTTACCTTATCATTAGCGTTAATTTGCAAACATTTTGCACAGCGGCTTTGAATTCAAAGCCGCTTTTTTATTCAAAAACATTTTCAATAATCTCTGCAATAATCGCAGTTCCAACTGCAACAAGCAGTAAATCCCGCCCACTTACCTGCCATTCATAACCAACATACACTGGAAGTTGCGATACAAATTCCCTAGGGAGTACCTTTTTGGCAATACCAGGTGGTAATGGTTTACCTCGACCAATTTGTTTCGCTATACCTGGTGGTAAGCCTTTATACCCAGTTAAGCCATATTCGATAGCGAGTGGACGAGCATAACCAAAACTGACATTAAAATTTGCCAGCGTATGTTTCTGCTTATTCGTATCTTGATGCCATTTAGCATTACTTCTTTCGTTTCGCTGAGTTTGCTTATCCTTTCCATTATGAACTTGGTGATGCCCTTTACCCTTTCCTTGCTCATTATTTTCATATGGTGAAGACATTGATGATAGTGGCATTACCATCGCAAAGAAAAATAGTAGATGACGAGAACGTACCCCCCTCCCAACATTACTTAACTTAAATATATTCATGATTACCCCCTGAATACGCAGATCTGTGAGAAAACTCGCTTTTAATATTCAGTAAACATTATTCTGCGCCATATTCATTCGCAATCGGAAAATACTTATCATCTGTCATGTTATGTAAATGTTATTTCTCTACTGGGCTGTGTCTTTTGAAATCTGCTATTTTAATGATAGTCTTAGTCGTCATTAATGTGATGAAATTATTAACTAATTAAAACATTTAAGGCAGTGTTTAATATCACCCTTAATGAGTTTTTATCGCATATATGATATGCTATTCAGGCTTTGCTCACTTTTTTGAGATTTTCTACAAAACCTTTGATAGAAGGAGAACACATGCAGCAGCAACTGCTCGACTGGGTACACCAGTTTAATCAAGACTATGCCAACCTCGCCTCTTTGCTCATTGTGCTTGGGCTCATACTGATTGTCGCCCTTGTCTTACACCTTTTTTTACACAAAATATTGCTACCCTCATTAGAGAAACGGGGGCAAAAATCAGTAGGTAGCTGGCCGCATTTGCTTACCCAACATAATCTTTTCAACCGAATTGCATTTGTAATTCAAGGTATTGTTGTTAACATTCAAGCATCACTTTGGCTATCTACTGGGTCAACAGCCCAGATAGTGCTTAAAGTCGGTTCACAAGCATGGTGCCTGTTATTTGGCTTATTAACGATTTACTCCATACTCGATATCGTGTTAGGCATCTTACAACGTGCTGCTAAAACCGCTCACCTTCCTTTGCGAGGAATTTTCCAAAGTATTAAGCTCATCGCATCCATACTGATTGCAATCATGATCATTGCGCTACTAATTGGTAAGTCTCCACTGATTATTTTAAGTGGACTCGGTGCCATGACAGCAGTGATGATGTTGGTATTCAAAGACCCAATAATGGGCTTAGTTGCTGGTATACAATTATCTGCCAATAATATGGTCAATATTGGCGATTGGTTAGAAATGCCTAAATACGGTGCGGACGGTGCTGTTATTGATATCGGTTTAACCACCGTTAAAGTCCGTAATTGGGATAATACTGTTACAACTATTCCAACTTATGCATTAATTTCAGATTCTTTTAAAAACTGGAAAGGCATGACCGAATCTGGCGGGCGCCGGATAAAACGTAGCTTTCGTATTGATGCCACCAGCGTACATTTTTTGACACCAGAAGAAATTTCGCATTGCGAAAAAGCAAATTTACTTGAGCCATATATCGGCCAAAAAGTGTCTGAAATCCAAGTTTTTAATTCCGCAATACCTGATGATAAAGCAATCCCATTAAATCAGCGACGTTTGACTAATATTGGGACATTTCGCGCATATATTGATGCCTATTTAAAAGCACACCCCAATATTCATAAAAAAATGACGATTATGGTGAGGCAATTGGAATCTGACTCAAATGGTATTCCAATTGAGATTTACGCCTTCACTAACACAACGGTTTGGGTTGAATATGAGAGGATTCAATCGGATATCTTTGACCATATTTTCTCCATTTTGCCACAGTTTAATTTAATGCCGCATCAATCACCTACCGGAAATGACGTTAGGTTAATTAACCAATCGGCAGTAAAACCGTTAACCCAAAGTAATTAGTTAAAGTTTCTTATTTTTCTACATCTAAAGTAGTATTTTAAAAGAGGGTTTACCCCCTCTTTTTCCTCGCTTCATACCCCACCATTATATAAAAAAAAACATAACGATTGTTAATAAAAATCGGATTAAAATCAGTTCTAGTTCAAAAAAAAACCTTATAAATTATATGAATACATCTAATTTATCCGCAGTAACATTGATGTACGTCATGTCACTTAACAGAGACTTTTTTTAACATATAAAACAAGAAAGTCGTGTTGTTATTTACATATAGGCAATGTCAATGCATAAAATTAAAAATAATACTCAATTTGGAGAACTGAGCAGGAGGGAGTTTATACAAACCTCCGCAACTGTTGCGGGTGTCGCCGCAGTAGCAGGCTCAATCACTCTCCCCTTTTCTGCTCAAGCAAAAGCACCAGCAATCATGCCTGACGAAGTCAGCGAAAAAATCAGTTATAGCGCATGCTTAGTTAACTGTGGAAGTCGTTGCCCTCTGAAGGTTCACGTTAAAGACGGTGTTATCAGCCGTATTTCTAACGAAACAATGTACGATGACTCCACATTAGGCGAGCACCAAATCCGTCCATGTTTGCGTGGACGTTCTGTACGTTGGAAAACCTACAACCCAGACCGCTTAAAATACCCAATGGTGCGTGTGGGTAAACGAGGCGAAGGTAAATTCAAGAAAATCACTTGGGATGAAGCCACCACCATCATCGCTGAAAAACTGAAATATACCATTGATAAATATGGCAGTGATGCTATTTACTACCAATACGGTTCAGGTTCTACAGGCGCCAATTTGCATGGTCGCGCAGCGTGTAAACGCTTACTTAGCTTAACGGGTGGTTTTTTAGGTGACTACGGTACTTATTCGTACGCTCAATTAATGGAAATTACACCATACGTATATGGTAGCGTTGAAGAGTCTTATTTATCTGAAATCCAAAATTCTGATTTAGTCGTCATGTTTGGGCATAACCTCGCCGAAACACGGATGTCTGGTGGTGGCCAATTCTATGAAACACTCAATGCCTTAGACAAAAGTAAAGCGAAAGTCATTATTATTGACCCTCGCCGCACGGATAGCGTCACAACTTTGGGCGCTGAATGGATCCCTATTTACCCAGGCACGGATGCTGCATTAGTCGCTGCATTGGGTTATGTGATGATCCAAGAAGAGTTAACTGACGAAGAATTCCTGAAAAATTATTGCATCGGTTGGGATGAGTCTACACTTCCTGCTTCTGCACCGCGTAATGGATCATACAAAGATTATATCTTAGGTAATGGTCCTGATGGTATTGTTAAAACCCCTGAATGGGCAAGTAAACTGACAGGCATCTCTGTTGCACGTATTACCCAATTAGCACGTGAAATTGGCAATGCAAACCGCGCTTGGATCTCACAGGGCTGGGGCTTACAACGCACTGAAAATGGCGAACAAGCATGTCGTTCTATCATGATGCTGCCATTGATGTCAGGTAACATTGGCCGAGCAGGAACTAACACTGGTTTATGGGGTAATAGCTACGCTTATCCCGTTGCAGGTTTTGCACTACCTAACCCTGTGAAAGCGTTGATCCCAACCTACATGTGGTCTGAAGCCATTGTACGAGGTAAAGAACTGACTGCAGAAAATGCTGGTATTAAAGGCGTCGATAAACTGGAAAATGACATCAAATTTATGTGGTGCTATTCCAGTAACGTCATTGGCAACCAGCACGGTGATTTGAATAAAACGCATGAAATTCTCTCGGATGAGTCTAAGTGTGAGTTTATTTTGGTGTGGGATAACCATGATACCCCATCCGCTAAATATGCTGATCTGCTGTTACCTGATGTCACTACGGTTGAAACTAACGACCTGATTAATAACTCCTATGCAAGCGGTGCGTATCATTATCTTGTACGCTTACAAAACGCGATTGAGCCGTTATGGGAAAACCGTCCTAACTATGATGTGTTAGCCGAAATCGCTGAAAAAATGGGTGTTAAAGAACAGTTCACGGAAGGCCGTACTTACGCTGAGTGGATTGAGTTCTGTTACAACAAGACTCGTGAAAAAATGCCACATCTACCTGAATTTAGTGAAACAGACGGTGCGGGTATCATTGACCGTAAGTTCCTAAATAGTAGCGAAAATATTGCACTGAAAAAATTCCGTGATGACCCGATTAACAATCCGTTAAAAACACCATCTGGAAAAATTGAAATTTACTCGGAAAAATTAGCTGAAAGAGTCAAAAACTGGGAGTTGCCAGAAGGCCAGCGCATCCCTGCTCTTCCTGAATATTGTGTGAATAAAGAAGGGGTTGAAGCACAAGCTAAAGACCAAAAGCACACTTTATTAATGACAGGCTTCCATGATAAAGGCCACGTACACTCCTCTTATTATAATGTTGCGATGCTGCGTGAAGCCATCCCACACCAATTTTGGCTCAATCCAATTGATGCACAGCAACGTGGTTTAAGTAATGGTGATCTGGCTGAAATTTTCAATGACCGTGGCCGTATCCAAATTAAAGTCAAAGTCACTGAGCGTGTCTTACCTGGTGTTATTGCTGTTCCACAGGGTGCATGGCGTACTCTAAATAGTGAAGGTTTAGATGTTGGTGGTTGTATCAATACATTAACTTCTCACGTGCCTTCTCCGTTGGCAAAAGGAACACCACAGCATACTAACCTTGTTGAAGTTAAACGCGCTTAAGGAGTTAAATCATGAAACAGTATGGCTTTTATTTTGACTCCACAAAATGCACTGGCTGTAAAACCTGTCAGGTCAGTTGTAAGGACGAAAAAGATTTAGATTTAGGCCCTAAATTCCGTCGTGTGTACGAATTTGGCGGCGGTAGTTGGCAAAAACAAGATGGCATTTGGCAGCAGAATGTCTTTAATTATTATCTGTCAATTTCCTGTAACCACTGCTCAAACCCAACATGTGTCGCGGGTTGCCCAACAGGTGCAATGCATAAGCGAGAAGAAGATGGCCTAGTAGTTGTTGATCAGTCTATTTGTGTAGGTTGTCGTTATTGTGAATTGCGTTGCCCATATGGTGCCCCGCAATTTGATGAGAAGAAAAAACTGATGAGCAAATGCGATGGCTGTTATGAGCGTGTCGCAAAAGGTATGAAGCCCGTGTGTGTTGAGTCCTGCCCACAACGCGCTTTAGACTTTGATGATATTAATGTTCTGCGTGAGTTACATGGCACAGAGTGTGGGATTGCACCAATGCCAGACCCAAGCTTCACTAATCCGAACATTGTCATCAAACCCCATAAAGACGCGAAGCCATTTGGTGATAAAAGTGGCGAACTAAAAAACCCTGCGGAGGTGTAAAATGCATGAATTACCATTAGTTTTTTTCACCGTCTTAGGGCAATCCGCTGCGGGGCTGTTTTTGTTGGCCTATTTAAGCCGCAAAATGGGTTCCATCGATGACAAACAGTTAAAAACGGCGAATATCGTTGCGTTTATTATTATGCTCATTGGTTTAGTTATCGGTGGATTGCACGTAGGTCAACCACTACGCTTCTTTAATATGCTGTTAGGTGTTGGTCGTTCTCCAATGAGTAACGAAGCCTTCTTAAGTGGTGTATTTGTTGGATGTGCAGCAGCAACCTTGTTTTTCACATTGTTCTTCAAAAATACCGTCTTGCGTGAATTGGCGAATATCGCGGCTGTGGTATCTGGATTAGCCTTTGTCTGGTCAATCCCACAGGTATATAACATTGCAACAATCGCAAACTGGAATACGGGCTATACCACACTGCAAATGTGGATGACCATGCTCGTTGGGGGTGGTGCACTTGCCATTGCCATTGGTGCTCGCGGATTAGGCATTGCTGCATTTCTTATCGGTACGTTCGCTATTTTTGCCAGCCGAGCGGGATATCAAGCGTTCCTAACAGAAACAGGCCCTGTTCTCAGTAGCGAGCAAACAGGTTTCTGGGGCTTCCAAGTGGTTGTTTTAGCTATTGCCTTAGCTGCATTTGTTGGTATCGCACTGAAACAACGCGCACCGAAAGCGACCTTAGCTACCTGTGCGGCAGCGGTTTTACTGGCTGAACTTGCGGGTCGCATTGCTTTCTATAATTTATGGCAAATCACCATGTAACCCTTTGTTGTTACTGTGTTAAAATGACCTATCAAAGGACGCCTTTTGGCGTTCTTTGATTAAATGCCAAAATTACTCTGCAACAATATCATTGAACGTAATCAGATTAAAATGCCATGCTGCAGCGCGAAATAAGATGGATAAAATACGATGCTAGACACCACTATACTGCGCATTTTAGGTGCGTTTTTTTACTATTCCCCACAATCAGATACCTTACAGAACGTCTATTCCGCCTTAGGTGAATTACCACAATTACACTCATGGAAAGACTCAGAACAAATTCAGGCTATTTGTGCTTCATTGGCACAAACTGCCCCTAATGATATTGCTTATGATTACTCTGTCCTATTTGAAGGGCAAGGTAGCATGCCTGCTCCACCTTGGGGATCAGTGTACTTTGAGCATGATAATACCGTCATGGGAGAGTCAACTGCGGCTTATCGCAACTTACTGCAATCAAAAGGGTTAGTTACTGATACTGGCATTCGAGAACCTGAAGACCAGTTTGGCTTGATGTTGATGGCAATTTCAGCGCTCGCAGAACATGGGGAAGATGACGCTATCGTTGAATTGTTGGAGCAGCATTTATTACCGTGGGCATACCGCTACTTAACCTTAGTTCAACAAACGCAAACAGAAAACGCCTTCTACCCAAATATCGCCAAGGTCACTGAAGTCTACTTAACTGACTTACAAAAACAACTTGAACTTACACCAATTCAGGTTGAGTTATTCCGCTAATTTTATTATACCCAAGAGTAAGCTCAAGCTACCTGCTCTTTGGTTATTTAAACGTTAAAATGAGGAGCCTGGCTCTTGCAAAAAAGCCAGCTCTTGTTGGGTCGATGGGCGGCCTAAAACCGTATTACGATGCGGATAACGACCAAATTTATCAATAATCGCTTTATGGCGCATTTCATAATCTAACGTATTGTCATCCCCTAACATACGGAAGAGTTCCACTGCTTGTAAATGAATGAAACTGGACTCTGAGTGCATATAAGGCATTAAGACAAATTTACGTTGCGATAGCGTCAATAAATTATAATCATGCTGCTTGATGGCTTCTTGCGCTAACGCCAACGCCATCGCATCTTGAGCAAAAGCGCGCGGAGTATCACGCCATAAATTACGAGAGAACTGATCAAGCACGATAATTTCCGCTAAACGACCACGAATTGACGCACGCCAATAAGCGAGTTCTCCTTTCGCTGCACGCTCACAAATCGCTGAAAAACGGCGGGCAATCGTCGAATCAAATTTTGTACTTTTTTCAAACCACTGTTTTGGTGTTGATTCTTCAAACCAAAATGAAAGCACTTCTTCCATGGCATTCATCGTATATTCCTATCGATTTTCTTATTAGACGTTATCGTAATCCTAGTTAATAATCGTATTAATTAACAGAGTTAAACTCTAAAAACAGCAATTCACAGCAAATTATTTTGTTTTTTTGCGACCTAACGCTAAAAAATTGCACAACATTTTTTGTCACAATTTAACAAATTAGCTTGTTTATACCTGAGGTAAATTATTGTATCTATCACTATAATAGGTTTAAACTTTTTCAATTTTCATGTTTTGTTATTTAATGTGAGGACATCTGTTTATCAAGAGGAAATAGATACATTTGGTTAAGCTAATGTTAGAATTTCACTGATAAGATAATTGTATAGCTAACGCGTTTAAGTACACGACGCCACATTAATAATTCTTCAGCGTTTAATATTGGCTCTCATTAAGGATGGCAATGTAAATGGCAGGACATATGGTACTTATTGGTTGGGCATTATGGGTCAGCCCTTGCGGGACAGATTCATGTGATGCACTCCCTGTCACTGACACCATTTTTACTCAAGAACAATGTGTTAGCAGAAAAAGCTACCTCGAGTCAAAACGCCCTAATCTGTATTTCCTCTGCGGGGAGGTCTATCGTGACAGCGAAGAAATGACTGCGGAAGAAAAACATGCTGTTCCAGCACCGCATCCCCCTCTACGTTCACTGCCAGAACGCCATTCACGCTAACTTGAGCCCCTATTTGAACCCAAGTTAGCTAAAGGATTAACTAATTTATTTGTGCAATTTGGCAATCTGCTTCGATAAAATCGCCTTTATTGACACTATGTTCTAAGGTTCCTGTTTGATGAGCAAGCACCTGAACTTCCATTTTCATTGCTTCCATTACCCCAATAATATCCCCTTCGTTCACTTTTTCACCTTGTGGGATTAACCAGTTAAATAACACACCTGAGATCGGAGCATTAACAGCATCTGGATTACTCTCCTTTTTAGAAGTCACTTTTGTTACTGGTGCATTGTTAACGGATAAACCAGAAAGGAGCTCAGCTGGCAAGCCCAATTCACAGCGTTTGCCATCAATTTCAATAAACGTACGCGTTAATACATTGCTATCTTGTGGAATTTGACGTGGCGCAGGAGGAATATCCACATTAAACTCCGTTTCAATCCAGCGAGTGTGCACTTTAAAATCGCCACAAAAATCAGCCTGTTCCATCACGGCCTGGTGGAAAGGTAAAACAGAAGCCACCCCCTCAATAGTAAACTCAGCCAAAGCACGACGAGCACGTGAAATAGCTTGTTCACGGGTATTTCCAACCACGATCAGTTTTGCCATTAAAGAGTCAAAAGTTCGCGGGATTGTTGTGCCTGCTTCTACCCCACTGTCCACTCGTACACCTGGCCCTGATGGTGCATCAAAAACGGTAATCGTCCCTGGCGTCGGTAAGAAACCATTTCCTGCGTCTTCTGCATTTATACGAAACTCAAAAGCATGCCCCCGCGGTTTAGGCATTTCATTGATACTTAACGGCAGGCCTTGTGCAATACGCAACTGTTCAATAACCAGATCAATTCCTGCCGTTTCTTCTGTCACAGGATGCTCAACTTGTAATCTTGTATTGACCTCAAGGAAAGATAACGTTCCATCTTGGCTAAGCAAAAACTCAACCGTACCCGCGCCGACATACCCCGCCTTACGACAAATATCGGTCGATGAAGTGATAATTTGCTGTAATTGCTTTTCTGATAAATATGGAGCAGGAGATTCTTCGACTAATTTTTGATTACGACGTTGCAATGAGCAATCGCGGGTTCCCACGACCAGTACATTGCCATGCGTATCTGCGATAACCTGTGCTTCAATATGGCGTGGATTATGCAAAAATTGCTCAACAAAGCATTCACCTCGACCAAATGCAGCGGTCGCTTCGCGCACAGCGGAATGATAAAGCTCTTCGACCTCATGCATTTGCCATGCAACCTTTAAGCCACGTCCACCACCGCCAAACGCCGCTTTTATTGCAATCGGCAAGCCATGTTGATGGGCAAACTCCACCACTTCTCGCGCGTCTTTAACAGGGTCTTTTGTCCCGACAACCAAAGGGGCTCCGACCTGCATTGCGATATGACGAGCTTGCACTTTATCCCCTAAGATATCAATGCTTTCAGCACTCGGGCCAATCCAAATTAACCCTGCCTCGTTAACCGCGCGAGCAAACTCTGCTCGTTCGGATAAAAAACCGTATCCTGGGTGAACCATTGTTACCCCTGATTTCTTGGCAATACTTATCAGCTTTTCAATATTTAAGTAACTTTCAGCTGGGGTGCTCCCCCCTAAAGCATAAGCTTCATCAGCCATTTTGACGTGTAACGCAGCTATATCGCTATCTGCATACACGGCAACAGATTGAAAACCATAATCACGACATGCACGGATAATGCGTACAGCAATTTCGCCACGATTGGCAATCAATACTTTATGGTCTTTGTTATTGTTGTTCGTATTCATAAGCTCAATCACTCCCTTGTAATTCTTTAAACTCGCCTAATGGGTTAAAACGTATTAAGGCATTCACTGGAATTTGCCCTGCGAGATCCAAATGATACTCACAGACAGTACCGATAACGGGGTATCCGCCCGTCAATGGGTGGTCGTTTAAAAATAAAACAGGTTGTCCATTTGCAGGGACTTGGATCGCCCCAATACAGGTCCCTTCACTCGGTAATTCCTGTTGGATTTTTCGCTCAAACGGTTGTTCACCCAGAAGTCGCAAACCAATACGGTTCGATGCAGCAGTCACTTGCCATAATTGGTGAGTGAGTCGCTCAATAGCCTCCTGAGTAAACCAATCTGTTCTTGGCCCCAAAATAACATCTAAAACCACAACATCATCTGCTGATGGGTAATCAAAAGCAGGCATTTCGTTAACGGAGATAGCTTGCGAAGTTGTTTGATTATTTATTGCGAGCTCTTGACCAACCGCTAAGGGTAATGGCCCAACTTGGGCTAGGGTATCAAACGAACGACTCGATAAAATCGGGGCAACATTAAAACCACCACGAATGGCCAAATAACTGCGAACACCTTTCGTTGGGCGCCCCAGTTTAATCTCATCGCCTTTAGCAAGATGAAGAGTTTCATACACATTCGCTTCGTAGTATTCGTTGTTGTTTGTCGTTATTTCAATTGCACAAGGCGCCCCTGTGACAGCAACGATTAAATTTTTATTTGCCCGTGCCTTAAAACCACCTTGCGTGATTTCTAACACGGTTTCATCGGAACGATTACCCACAAGGCGGTTAGCACTACGCAGAGCCGTTTTATCCATAGCCCCTGATTCTGAGATACCCAGCGCTGATTGGCCAACACGGCCTAAATCTTGGAATAATGTTTGTAACCCTGTCGCTAATACGGTGAAATCATTCGTTAAATTCTGAGAGATTGCTGTTTGCTTGACCTTTTCAGGCAGGCTATAGCTCAGCGTACTTTTCGCTGCATTGGTAAAATTCACCCGTGAGCCCGCTTGGACTAAAGCAGGCTCGGGACGATTGATATCCCACATAGCAAGATCTGTCACACCAATCAGTTGCCATCCGCCTGGACTTGCTTGTGGGTACACGCTGCTAAACTCCCCTGCAAGCGCGACAGAACCCGCGGGGATACGAACGCGTGGTGATTGGCGTCTAGGGACATGCAACTGTGCATCTTTCGACACCATGTAACCAAAACCAGGTGCAAAACCACTGAATGCAACATGGTATTCATTTTCCGTATGACGACGGATCACTTCACTGATAGAAACACCTAATATTTCAGCAACTTCTATTAAATCTTCCCCTGTATAATGCACTGGGATGACCACTAATTTGCTCGATTTAGACGTCACTTTCGAAATATCTCTGACAGAAATCTGGCTAACCAAATTTTTCGCATTAACAATGATAGGGTTATAGCGAACTAAAATCGTCCTTGCTGCAGGTGTGATTTCTTCAATCCCCTTAATTGGCGTTTCATACAATGAATCTGTGAGCGCCATTGTCTGCTCAAGGCTTTGAAGCTCTACCATCAGCGCACTTAAATTGACAGGTAAAAATCTCAATGGGCACCTCTATATATGATAAGCCGCATCAGGCACATCAGTGATGAACATATATCCAGGCGCATGGCTTAACGCAAATGGCACCCCCGATTTCATCACTGCCGCTTGTGGCGTCACACCACAGGCCCAAAATACGGGAATTTCCCCCTCTTCGATACGTACCGCATCGCCAAAATCGGGTTGCATTATATCGGCAATGCCAAGCTGCTCAGGAGCACCAATGTGCACAGGTGTACCGTGAACGGCGGGGAATCGCCCTGTTATACTGACAGCATCAGCAACGCGGTTTGCAGGAATTGGTCGCATCGAAACCACTAACTCCCCTTGTAAGCGCCCTGCAGGGCGACACAAGCGATTGGTTTTATACATTGGGACATTCGATTTATCGGTGATATGGCGCACATCAATACCTGCCTCAATCATAGGTGTCTCGAATGTGAAACTACAGCCAATCAAAAATGTAACTAAATCAGGATATTGTCGATAAATTGCGGTCGCATCCGTGATTTCATCGGCTAATTGCCCATGTTCCCATACGCGATAACGCGGGATATCAGTTCGTAAATCTGCACCTTCAGCTAACATGGTTTGCCAACTTCCCGATTCACACACATCTAAGACTGGGCAACTTTTCGGATTACGTTGTGCGTACAATAAAAAATCAAACGCCCAATCACGAGGAAGTGCAATCATGTTGGCCTGCGTCATACCTGGAGCAAGACCTGCAGTCGGTTTATCATAGCCATTACGTATCGCTTCGCGGGCAATTCGTGCGGCCTCAATCGCTTGCGTAGAGGCTTTCATTAATTGTGTCATTCGCGCTCTCCTTTATGGGCAAAGCCATAAATTTCAATCCCTTGTTTTTCAAGGATAGAGCGAACTTGTTGTGCCATTTCAAGCGCACCTGGACTATCCCCGTGAACACAAATGGAGCCAGCATCAATTGGGGTAAATTTACCATCAATAGATACAACACCGCCTTCCTGCACTAATTGCAACATACGCTCAGCCACAATTTTCGGGTCATGTAATACAGAGCCTGCGAGTTTACGGGAAACCAATGTACCATCGCTGTTGTAAGCTCTATCTGCAAAGGCTTCTGCCACAACTTGCAAACCACTGTCTTGTGCCCAACCAATCAGCGGAGATCCCGCTAATGCAACAAGAATTAATTGATTATCAATCGCTTTGATTGCATCAATCACTGCGATAGCTTGGCGTTTATCATGTGCAATCGTGTTATAAAGTGCACCATGGGGCTTCACATATAACACATCAGTACCCGCAGCAGTGGCTAAACCTTTTAGTGCGCCAATTTGGTAAATCACATCCGCAATCAATTCACTGGAAGCAATATCCATATTTCGACGTCCAAATCCCACTAAATCGGGATACCCTACATGAGCGCCTACTGCCACACCATTTTCTTTGGCCGCTTTTAAGGTTTTTAAGATCCCTTCAGGTGAACCCGCATGAAAGCCACAAGCCACATTTGCACTGCTGACTACAGATAAGATAGCCTCATCATTTCCCATCTGCCATTGACCAAAACTTTCCCCAAGGTCGCTATTTAAATCGATTTGTTTTTTCATCATCACTCCAAGGGTTATTTCAGATAATTAAAGATGGCGCTGACTGACATCGCCCCCATGTACCAAGTCAGTGCGCAAGTCACCACACCTGACCATAATAACCAACGTGGATAGTGATAACCTGACATCAAATCTGCACGTTTCCAGCCAATATAGACAAAAAGAGTCAAACCAATTGGCAGGATTAATCCATTGAATCCCCCCGCAAAAACTAGCAATGCAGCAGGTGCCGTTCCCATCAGCAAATACACTATCAGAGAAACTGCAATAAAAATGATCGTTGCGATATTACGTTGTCTTTCAGAAATAGTGTGTTTGAAAGCAGTTAAAAAACTCATCGACGTATAAGCCGCACCAATCACACTTGTTAGTGCCGCAGCCCATAAGATCAATCCAAAAATACGTAAGCCAAAATTACCCGCAGCAGCCTGAAAAGCTTGAGATGCGGGGTTAGCTGCATGACCAGAGATATCAATTGTTACGCCACTTGCAACAACTCCTAGAATGGCAAGGAATAAGACATAGCGCATTAAACCAACAACCAATATTCCTTTTGTTGCCGCACTGGATACCACATGAATGTTTTCAATCCCTACCGTGCCTTTATCGAGTAAGCGATGAGCCCCCGCATAACAGATATAGCCGCCAACCGTACCGCCCACAATTGTCGTAATCATCGCAAAGTCGACGGTATCGGGTAAAACACTTTGACGTAGCGCTTCCCCAACGGGTGGATTCGATGCAATTGCGACAAACACGGTTAAACCAATCATGACAATCCCGAGGCCAATAATTAACCTATCAATAAATGTACTGGCTTTGCGTGATGAGAAAATATAAATGGCAAGTAAGGCGCTAATTAATCCTCCCCATTTTGGGTCAAGGCCAACAAGTGCATTTAACCCTAGTCCTGCCCCTGCAATATTACCGATATTAAAAATTAAGCCGCCAAAAATCACCAATATTGCCAGTAAATAACCACTCCCAGGGATAGTCGCATTCGCTATTTGTGATGAGTGCATTTTGGTTAATGTCACGACTCGCCAGATATTTTGCTGCACAACAAAATCAATCACGATGGAGGCTAAAATACCAAAAGCAAATGCCGCGCCCAACGTTACAGTAAATGTTGCAGTTTGGGTAATAAACCCAGGACCTATCGCAGACGTCGCCATCAAAAATATGGCACCAATTAGTGACGAGCGGCGACTTTTCACATACTCAGCAGTGCTTGGTGCGCTTTCTTGAGCTGCCATATACATACTCCTCTATGTGTTATTGTTTTAATTATTTGTGTCGTTGTAGATGTTGTTATTGCGATTATCACTCAGGCAATTATCGTGCCATTGTTCTACTTGTTATGTTAATTGTTAATTCATCTTTAATGGATTGTTGAACAATTAGTATGAGATGACGAATAAACAATCAATAAAAATCGTTATCCATGATTTAAAAATCAAGGCGTGATCACTTTTTTAACAATGAAAGCAAAAAATAGGTTATGGATCTCATTGGAATGCACTAATTCAGTGCGACTTAGGCTATTTTTCACCATATAGGTGCAAATCAGGGGATGCACCCTGATGTTTTTGAAAGGAAACTTGCCGCTTAAACTTGAATATGTGAATATAGCCGCTTCATCATCCACCAAATTCAAGTTTGCATTTTTATGAAAAAAACGCCTGTTGCTCAAACCTTGTCAGTCACGATTGCGGAAGTCATCCGTGCTAAAATCACCGTAGGGGAAATCACGCCAGGGCAGCGGCTGTCTGAAGCAACATTGAGTGATGAACTCGCTATTTCACGTAATACGCTTCGCGAAGTCTTTCGTGTATTAACACAAGAAGGATTACTGACCTATGCACCAAATAAGGGCGTTTTTGTGTCAGTCCCTGATATGTCTGCGATTATTGATATTTACCATGTGAGACGACTCATTGAATGTAATGCACTAGAACACGCTTATGCGTTACATCCTGCCGTGCAAAAAATGAAAGATGCAGTTGTTGATGCGCGTCAACATGAAAAAATCGAGAATTGGATTGGTGTGGGCACAGCCAATATGAAATTCCATACTGCTATTGTCGAATTAACCGATAGCGAGCGGCTTATCAAACTTTATCGTAATATATCTGCTGAATTACGTCTCGCTTTTGGGCACCTAAATGACCCCAAAATTTTATATGCACCCTATATTGATAAAAACCAATTTATTCTTGAGCTACTCGATAAAGGCCACAACCTTGAAGCTGCAAATACCTTACGCAGCTACCTTGATTTATCTGAACGAACACTATTGGCAGCTTATAAACGCAGCCAAACTTCATTTTAATTTTCTTGTTTTACCAAATTAACGCTGTTCCTCCCCTCTTTGAATTACCCCCAGATTAAATTTTTTACATTACAAAAATTTGAGTGAATCATCTTATTCCCACAATAAAAATTTTTACGAATATTACAGCAAAATAAGTTTAAATTTATCGAGTAGAAAACTCTGCATTGTTAATTAATCACATTCATATCTTTAATTTTAATATTCTATTTATATCGGTATGTAATAAAAAAAGTACTTTTGTTTGTTTTTTCATCCAATCTAGTTTCCCCCCTTACGCATTTAACTTATTTTTAACGTAAAAAAAACCAGAATAAAACACTTTCATTTTTTTAATGTAACTCGAAAATTAACTTTCTCACGCCACAAGAATTTACATCAAACACAATATTATCACAATTAATTGACTTTAATGCCGCTTATTTAACAAAAGTAACGAATTGATATAAATTACCTACTGAAATTACTCAAATAAATCGAGTTAATAGTTGTAGTTTTCTCGAATATTCGTTATAAAATTTACGATAATAAAAAAGCATACATAAAAATTATTAATATAAATGAGATTTCATTATGACATTAAACCAAGTGACTAATAAGAAGCCCTTTAAATTTGGCCTAGGATGGCAAATACTGATTGCTCTTATTTTAGGTGTTATTGCTGGTGCACTTTTGCATGACAATACAGAGTACAAAGATTGGCTTATTTTAAATATCCTTTCTCCCGCGGGTAAAATATTTATTCAGTTAATTAAAATGATCGTTGTGCCCATTGTTATCTCAACGCTCATCGTGGGTATCGCTGGTGTCGGAAATACAAAACAATTAGGTTCTCTCGGTTTCAAAACCATTCTCTATTTTGAAGTGATTACCACAATCGCCATTATTGTTGGTATCTCCTTCGCAAATATATTTCAACCGGGTGTTGGTATTGATATGTCTCAACTCACCCAAGTCGATATTTCTCAATACGAAAAAACGACACAAGAAGTCGAAAGTCATCCATCAGGGATTATCAATACCATTCTCACTTTAGTCCCTAGCAATATTTTTGCTGCGATGGCAAGTGGTGACATGCTCCCTGTCATCTTTTTTGCAGTTATCTTCGGTTTAGGGCTGTCATCTTTACCCGCTGAGAAAAAACAACCACTGCTTGATGTGTTACAAACATTTTCTGAAACCATGTTCCGCGTGACTAATATGATCATGATGTATGCACCAATCGGGGTATTCGCATTGATCTCAGTCACCGTTGCAAACTTTGGGTTCTCATCATTAGTCCCATTACTTAAATTGGTTATTCTTGTGCACTGTGCAATTATTTTCTTTGCTGTGGTGGTATTAGGAATTGTTGCGCGTTATTGCAAAATTAATATCTTCACGTTAATGAAAATATTAAAAGATGAGCTCCTATTGGCCTATTCCACAGCAAGCTCTGAAACTGTACTTCCACGCATTATGGATAAAATGGAGAAGTACGGCGCACCAAAATCTGTAACCAGTTTTGTTATTCCTATCGGTTATTCATTTAATCTCGATGGCTCCACTTTATATCAAAGTATTGCAGCAATATTTATCGCCCAACTCTATGGTATTGAATTATCCATAGGCCAAGAGCTGATACTCGTATTTACCCTGATGATCACGTCAAAAGGTATTGCAGGCGTTCCTGGTGTATCATTCGTTGTACTACTTGCGACATTAGGCAGTGTTGGGATCCCATTGGAAGGCCTTGCATTCATTGCAGGTGTTGACCGTATTTTAGATATGGCACGTACTGCTCTTAACGTTGTTGGCAATGCATTGGCCGCTCTCGTTATTGCTAAATGGGAACATAATTACGACATCAAAAAAGCACGTGAGTATGAAAGTACCTTTTAATTCAAAATATAAATAAGCTATTACAATGATGCCCTCTCTGACAATTAGATAGGGCATCATTTTCTAAAAAAATACAAGTCTAGAGTATTTTCCCTTACGCATTCATTATAACAATATTTTCTATATATATTTAAGATATCTTTAACACTAGTTACATATACCTATTTCTTTCTTTTATTTTATTTTTTTAAATAATTTACCTTTAGTCATTGGAACTTTATTGATATCTTAACTACGCTATAAATCTTGCACTAAGTATTTCGTATATTTGTTAGTCTGAGCAGGAAAAAATGAATCAAATAAGAAGATTTCTTTTATTTTTAAAGGTGCTTCAACACCTAATGGTAATTTTTGTATTTTCATTATCCTATTTTATGCTACACAGCTGGTTCTAACAAAAAAAGCCTCGTCATCTAACGAGGCTTTTCTTTATTAAAAATAAAATAGGTAATTTAACTTATTATTGAAAATTAATTTTTAACTAAAAATATCTATTTTCAATACGCAATGAAATTTATATTTCCACTGCACCAATATCTTAATACCTCATCCCCTTTCGACCATAACTATAAGCAAGACCATTGCCATCACCGATACCACCTCTGAGCCTAACGTAATTTCCTTTACCTTTAATTACTTTACAAAACTTAATTTAATTTTAACTATCACTTGCAAAAAATGACGCTCATTCGCGTATAACTAATTCTATGAGTTAATCCTAGTAGTACCATCCCTTTTAAGCCCCAACACCAGGGGCTATTTTTTTAACCAATATTGATAACTTGTTTTCTCTTCCTCAGAGCCAGTCAATACTAAGAAGTGATATTAATTAGGTACCTTTGAAAGACTTAACAATGTCAATCACACATAAATTATTGCGATTTATAATGACTTTCTTTGCATGAAATTCAGGGTGTAAGGCAAAAAAGGCCTCTAATCGAGATTCAAATTCTTTAGTAAAGTGCAATAACTCGCAAGTGTTTTTCCACGTTTCTTTTGGTTGTGTCCTCGCTATACGTGCCAATAAGAAACGTTTTATAATCCGAGTGGCGCAAACATGATGTGGCTTTTTTAAATGTATGATTAACATGGAGTCATTAAAAAATGGCAAAAGTCGTTTGTCATATGCCCCCTCAACTATCCATTTATCCTGTGACAATACATTTGAAACCAAAGAATTAATAATAATTTGGGTATTTTTGTGGTATTCCCCTCCGCTTTTATCCCAATAAATATCATCATAACTGTATAGTGAAATATTAAATTCCTTAGACAGTTTTTTTGCTAACGTTGTTTTACCAACTCCCGATGTACCTACAATACAAATTTTCATTCTTATTCTTTTAGTTACGTTTAAATTAGACTATAAATGGTTAGTACCACGCTATGTTCAAAATTTGAGACTACAAATAATGCGTAAATTTACTGTCGTTAAATCACATATTTCAGAATTCCCTAACCCTATACATTTTTGCAAAGGGGATATTCTGTCTGTCGGTGATGAATATATCGGAGATGAAGGGTGGGAGAATTGGTTAGAATGCCGTTTTAATAACCTACAAGGCTTTGTTCCTAAGCAAATCATCCAGCTTATTGATTCCAAGTCTGCCATTGCAATTGAAGATTACACTGCATTAGAGCTTAATGTAGTTACTGGTGAAACACTCACATCCACACGGGAAATCAATCAATGGATTTGGGCTAAAAATAGTAAAAACCAAGAAGGTTGGGTTCCGCTTTGCCATCTGCAAGAAGAACTTTAAGCATTAAAGCATCTCTTGATTTTTTTATGCTTTATAACAACAGAAATTCGCTCATTTTATTGCATTTCTTAAATTAAATCCCACTTCCCTACAGGTTTTAATGGTGAAAGACATGCTTAGTACTAAATCATCTTGCTGAGCATGTAAAATGGAGTAATAAACTGATGTTATACGATGGCACAACTACTACTTAGCGTATTGTAATTATACAGAGAACTAAAAAGAAAAAACCCGCTAACTTTTTCAAGTTAACGGGTTCTTATTTGGTGCCGGCTACCGGAGTCGAACTGGTGACCTACTGATTACAAGTCAGTTGCTCTACCAACTGAGCTAAGCCGGCTAATTTGGCGGAGAGATAGAGATTCGAACTCTAGGATGGTTACCCATCGGCGGTTTTCAAGACCGCTGCCTTCGACCGCTCGGCCATCTCTCCATGGGGCGCGATTATGGAGGAATCTGACCTCCTTGTCTACCCCCGAAAGTAAAAAAATTGCTTTTTTTAATTCATTTGGCTAATCTTCACTCAATTGTTCTCATTTTACCAAGAAAAATGGTAATATCTGTGCAAAATCGGAGTCTACTAGTACTCTAGGCGTATGATTTTTAATCTAATAATAAATTTGCCGATGGGATCGCGTGCTCGAGTATGTACAGACAAACATTATTAAAACCAAATGCCCTTTCACGCATTTTTGCGACATTTATTTTACTGTTAGTTGTGATACTTTCGTTATCACTTTTTAACTACTATCAAGAATGGGTAAAAAGCCGCCAAACTGCACTTCATAGCATGGCAACTAGGTTAGCCTACCAAATTGAAGACTACCGTTATCAAGCAAGTCATATTTATAAACTTGCTAACGATAAATCACACGTCTCTGCAAATACCCCACTTTCCGCGATGGAAATACGCCATGATATTTATTGGTTGACTAGCACCAACCAAACCTTAGATGCCATTGTATTCGGGCCAAATAAAGCCACCAATAATGAACTCGCAACTAAACTAGCTAACTACATGGAGATCGTTTGGGGGGCAAGAAATGAATATAACTCCATGTATTACCTAAATGGGTTAGATAACACTTTAGTTCTTGTGACCACTCATTCCGTTCTAAAACCTGAATTGCGTTTCAAAGAAAGCTATCTAACACTCACGGCGGAAGAAAAACGCGCCGACATGCTAGCTCAATCCACATTACTTGACCGACGGGAAATCATCTCTAACGTACAAAAATACTCCCCTGAAAATGTATATTACTATACATACCGGCTGATGTTTAATTCACCAGGGCAATTAACCAGTGTTATATCATTTGATATTTCGATGAATTCATTGATTCCTTCTTCATTAGATGGCGACTTCTTCACAATAAACTCTCGCCCAACTAGCACACTGGGCCCTGAAACCAATACCACATTAATGGGAACAAACCTTATATTTTCACAACCAATAGACGGCACTCCCTATCAGCTTTATTATCATATTTCGTTAAAAACGATTATCTTTCATCTTATTAGCTATAACTTTTGGCTAATTGCTTGCATGATAGCCATGATTTTTTTAGCGGTATTAACGCTACTTTTCCTACGTAAGCGTTTGATTTCACCGAACACATCCATGCTGCAGGAGCTCCAGTTTAAAGAGTCACTGAATAACGATATCATCAATCATATATCTTATGGGATCTTGGTTTACGATTTTAATACCAACACGAAAATCCTCAGTAATAATCTTGCTAATCAGCTATTACCTTCAATGGATCTCGCTCACATAAAAGAAATGGCCATAGATAACCATGATTTTATTCAAGTCTCCATAGAAAATAATATCTTCGAAGTTGTACTCGTAGAAAATGACGCAATGCCTAATGCCGCACTCTTTATTATTATGGATAAAGATAAAGAGGTTTTGACGCAAAAACGCCAAGAACTCGCAATGCGTGAATATCAAAAAAATATTCAAATGCGCAAAGTTGTACTTGAAAATATGTGCCATGAAATTTTACCCGCACTGTCAGCGCTGGAATTACAATTCTCTCAGTTAACACAACCTACTGACCCTAGTGAACTATCCATACTACAAGAGATTGAAAATCAATTAATTACAATTCATTCTTGGTTTAATAATATTGAACTTCTTAACCAATTAGAGTCACAGAAAACCTCTCTCAAACCTGAGGCAATTTCAATCAGTCAATTGATCAACCAGTTTCTCAAGAACAATCTATCGAAAATCAATAATAAAGGTCTATCGCTCTATTTCCATAACAATGTAAATCCAGAGTCCCTAATTGAAGTAAACCCTATATACCTACAAAACCTTTTACAACTAATTTGGGAATATTCTCTTGTCACAACCTCTTTTGGAAAGATCTCATTCACGCTATCTTATGATACAGAGAAACATATTATTTCTCTCAATATTAGAGACAGCGGTACAGGCTTGAGTAATCAAGAGCTGAGTAATCTGCAAAATCCGTTTAGTGCGCAAACTGTTAAACCAGCACAATTTACGCGCTCAGGAATGGCACTCTATTTATGCAAATTGTTGGCAAAAAAGATGAACAGCACGCTTTCTATTCGCTCAAGTACTGCGATTGGAACACATTATGAACTTTCACTGCCTGCCATTAATGAATCTATCGAGCATGAATACCCTGCACTATTAGAAGATGTGTACATTCGTTTAAATATCCATAATGCAGACATCTCTCGTATAGTAAGAAGTACACTGTCAAACTACGGTGCTGAATTTCTTGATTTAAGCGAAAGCTCAGCCCAATCAGATTGGGATTTACTCATCACGGATAACAATGAAGAAGCGTTTGAATATACACTTAAAGTTGACGGAAGTATCACTTCAATAAATGAAGTTAATCATAATTATATTGAAGCTAACTACAATTTTGCAGATGAACTGATTGATGCGATTTCTTTATTAATAGAAAATGCCAATACCGATAGCAGTAATATTAATGAAATAGCTCTACCTGATGAACCTTTAGCCACTACAGAAAAAGCGATTGCGGCATATCAATTTGCTTTGGCACAAAGCGGTTATCGAGATTTGTTCATCACAACAGTACCGATAGATATTAATAAACTGTATAATAGTGAAAGTGTTGAGGATTTAGCCGAATTGAAAAACACTGCACATCGTTTAAAAGGAGTTTTTGCTATGCTCGAATTTACAGTTCTTCATAAACTTTGCGAGGACTTAGAACACTACATAGCAGATAAAAACGGAATTGAAATAAGAAATTGCATTAGAGACCTGGATAATTCAGTCAAAAAACTAATGCCAGAAGGTAACCAATAATATGAATAACCTAAATGTCATTGTTGCCGATGATCATCCTATTGTTCTTTTCGGTATTCGAAAGTCACTTGAGCAGATCGAATGGGTGAATATCGTAGGTGAGTTTGAAGATTCAACCTCTTTGATTAATAACTTAGCGCGCTTAAATGCTGACGTTCTAGTTACTGATTTATCTATGCCAGGTGATAAATATGGCGATGGTATTACACTAATTAAATACATTAAACGCCACTATCCTGACCTTTCCGTTATTGTTCTGACCATGAATAATAACCCAGCTATCTTAAGTGCTATTCTTGAGCTGGATATTGAAGGCATTGTTTTAAAACAAGGTGCGCCTGCAGACTTACCAAAAGCGCTTGCGGCTTTACAAAAAGGTAAAAAATTCACACCTGAAAGCGTCAGCAAATTACTCGAGAAAGTTAATGCAAGTGGCTATGGTGACAAGCGTTTATCACCAAAAGAAAGTGAAGTTTTACGCTTATTTGCAGAAGGTTTTTTAGTCACGGAAATTGCTAAGAAATTGAATCGCAGTATTAAAACAATCAGTAGCCAGAAAAAATCTGCGATGCTGAAGTTGGGTGTAGAAAATGATATTGCACTACTCAATTATCTCTCATCGGTGAGTATTGATAATTCTCCTTCCGAATAAGGCTTATCAGCCCATCTAAACGATAAAAACCCGATTGCGGGTTTTTATTTTTTATTCATTACGTTAACAAAATTGAATAAGTGTTTCACGCAAAATTGCAATAGTTGTTGGCTTAGATAAACACTCGTTCATCCCTGCATCAATACAGCGTTGTTTTTCTTCTGCCATTGCATTGGCGGTTAATGCAATAATCGGTAATGTTTCCCCTAAAAGTCGTAATTCCTGAGCCAACTGGTATCCATCCATATTGGGCATATTCACATCTGATAAAACGATATCTGCACGGTTATTTTTCAAATACTTAAGCGCATCAATACCATCAACTGCAGTGCTTGTACTAAAACCAATACTGGCAAGTTGCTCACTCAATAACATTCGATTAATTGGATGATCATCAACAATTAAAACATGATACCCACTCAATCGACAATCCGCTTCAATAGGCTCATGAATATTCTGGTTCTTTATATTTTCTTCTGCAACTTTAACTAACCACTTATCAATAAGTAGCGGTAGCTTATCTAATTGATAAGTATTATAAATCCACTCATTTGGCTGAGCCTCATAAAACTCTCCTGCATAGCAACTTAAAAGCCTGATTTGGTAACGGCTCTGTACTGAAATTGTGTCAGTAAAATCAGTGATGAGTAGGTCATAAGCCTTCTGTGTATCAATATCATTCCCAGTGACTACGGAAAATTCAGCATGTTTGAGTAGGCGTGACAGAAAACTCATCAAAAATTCATTTTTACACGAGACGGCGATTTTATAATTTGCGCGATATTCAGGTATATTTTTTTGAATATATTCTTGCCCATATAATGGAATACGTATAATAAAGGAACTTCCGAGACCATGCTGAGAACTCACCTCCATATCCCCATCCATCAAGTTTATCAATTTTTCACAGATAGCCAATCCTAACCCTGTACCTTTATGACCCGTGTTATTTTGATCATAAACTTGAAAGAATGGATCAAACAACTGCATAACAACCGCATTAGTCATACCAATTCCTGAATCACGGATTTCAATTTTTAAATAATTATTATCTTTCCAAACATGGAGCAAGACGAAACCTGAATGGGTAAATTTAATACTGTTGTTCACAATATTAGAGACCACTTGTTGTAACCGCACTGAGTCATTCAATATCAAATCAGGGATATCAGGCTCAATATATGAATACAGTGAAATTCTTTTTTTCGATACCAATGGCAGGTAATTCGCTAATACAAAGGCAAAAACGTCTCGACAATTGAATAGTTTATTTTCAATTTTAAGTTGTTTAGATTCAATTTTAGAAAAGTCTAAAATATCACTGATAATTTGCAATAATAATGCAGAGGAATTATCCATTGTAGAAACTAAGCGAGTTGCTTTCTCTGATAACTCATAACGTTGTAATAATTCAATATTTCCAATGATCCCATACAGCGGCGTTCTTAATTCATGGCTCACTGTTGCCAAAAACATCGATTTAGCATGGTTCGCCTGTTCTGCTGCATCCGCAACATCTTGCAGTGATTTTTCCATTTGTACACGGATGCTAATATCTATCAACACACAGATCGCCACATCTTCGTTTTGATATCGAGAATTTACGAAGCTAATTTGTAAGTGAGTTCCGTTGGTGGTCACAACATCAATATAATTACTCGTTTTTTGGCGAATGATCGTCAAAACTCGCTGCTTGTCATCATCATTAAGCAGTCTAAAATAATCGTGTGCAAGTTCATTACTCAGTATGTTCCCGCCATCCGTTAACCTTAAAATAATAATCCCAACAGGTGCTGACGCAACAATTTTATGATTAAACTGTTCATGTTCTTCTAAGCGAATAGCGGTGTTCGCTGCAGGTTCTAACATTTTTCTTTCAAGCAGCCAAATCAAAAAAAATAGCAAAACCGCAGTAAAAATATTTAGCATCGCGCCATAAAATATAGTGCTTTCAAGGTTGGATAAAATCTCGGACGTCGGAATTGAAAAGAAAACAGTGAGTTGTGCAGGTAATAACCGTTTTTTAAAAATGAGTTTTGAGTAATCAGAATTAAAACCAAAGAATGAGGGCTCCGCAATCGCCAACAATGCTGAATTTTTCGGGTTGACCTCTGCTGACGAGTATAAAACAGGTTGATTATGGGAATTTACCACCATGATTTCGATGGATTTATCTTTGCTGATATTAAATTGATTTAAATTTATCGCACGCTCAATACCGATAAACCCTGTCACAGCTCCCTGGTTTTGAATCGGTTGGATCAAATAAACTTGGCCATTATCAGGTTGTGCACCATGTACGATAGTATATATATTACGCTCTTTACCTTGTGATTTTAGACTTTGGTAAGAGTGCGCACTTTCATAACCAACCTTTTTGAGCGTCTCAATATCAGAAACCGTCGAACGAATTGGATAGTCCACTAAGCAATAACTTTGGGAGCCAATGACAAAAACGTGATTCAATCCTTGAGGTACTGCAATACTCTCTTTCCAAAAATAATTTAGTTGTTCAAAAGCCAGTAAATACCCCTGAGAACGGTATTGAAAATAATCACAATCAGAGTTTAGCGTTAACTTATAGTAAGAGTAATTTACTGAGCCAGGTAATGTCATAAATTCAGGCTCATTTTCATTTAAATTTTTATACCTATCCAATTTAATCCGATGCTGTTCTGTCATGGATTGGATAGCTTGTAGCGTTTCACCTGTTTGTTGAATATACGATTGTAAGCTTTCAAAACCTGAATGGAATTGCTGACGAATATCCGATTTATATTCATTAAATTGAGAATAGAGAAAAAATAATGTAATAAAGGCACCCATGCCCCATAACATCAATCCAAGGATACGAAAAAGATCCCGGGATAATCTTAATGATGTTTTAAATGAGGGTAAGTATCTCAAGTGTCTTCCTAATTATGCGTTATCACAACAGCGAATTATACTCGATTACAATATTAAAAAACGATAAACATGAAAAGGAATAAAATAGATGGTTCTATGGAAGATAAATAAAACGGGCAGCCATTTCCGTGCTGCCCGTTATATCGCTTAAAGGCGTTGTTTATTCTTGATCGTTGATATTTGCATCATCAGCACCATTTTCGTCGGTGCTTTCATCTGCATTCTCATCATCTTCAGTCTCAGCAACACGCTGTAATCCAACAACCTTTTCGTTTTCAGCCGTTCTAATCAAGGTAACACCTTGTGTATTACGGCCCACAATGCTCACTTCAGAAACACGAGTACGAACTAAGGTTCCCGCATCCGTGATCATCATGATTTGGTCAGTATCATCAACTTGAATCGCACCCACAACGTTCCCGTTACGCTCACTCACTTTAATGGAGATAACACCTTGAGTTGCACGAGATTTTGTTGGATATTCCGCTTCTTCAGTACGCTTACCATAACCATTCTCTGTTACGGTTAAGATATGCCCTTCACCACGTGGAATAATTAAAGAAACAACTTTATCGTCGTCCATTAATTTAATACCACGAACGCCCGTTGCGGTACGACCCATCGCACGCACTGCATCTTCAGAGAAACGAACGACTTTACCTTGAGCAGAGAACAACATGACTTCATTAGAACCATTAGTTAAATCTACACCAATGAGTTCATCCCCTTCATTGAGGTTCACGGCAATAATACCTGCACTTCTTGGACGACTAAAGTCTTGCAGAGGGGTTTTCTTCACAGTACCGCTTGCGGTTGCCATAAAGACAGTATAACCCTCTTCGTACTCCCGTACAGGTAAGATAGCTGTAATACGCTCATCTTGCTCCAGTGGCAATAAGTTAACAATAGGACGACCACGCGCACCACGGCTAGCTTCAGGTAATTGATACACTTTCATCCAATACAAACGACCACGGCTTGAGAAACACAAAATGGTATCGTGAGTATTCGCGACTAATAAGCGCTCAATAAAATCTTCATCTTTCGTTCTTGCAGCTGATTTACCTTTACCACCACGACGCTGTGCTTCGTAATCAGACAATGGCTGATATTTCACATAACCTTGGTGAGACAAAGTAACAACGACATCTTCTTGATTGATAAGATCTTCGATGTTGATGTCAGCGGTGTTTTCGGTAATTTCAGTACGGCGCGGATCATTGTAAGTATCGCGAATAATTTCTAATTCTTCGCGGATCACTTCCATTAAACGCTCAGGGCTTCTTAAGATAAACAGTAGTGCCTCAATTTGCACTAACAGCTCACGGTACTCTTCCAGTAATTTCTCGTGCTCAAGACCCGTTAATTTTTGCAGACGTAAATCAAGAATCGCTTGTGCTTGTTGTTCAGTCAGGAAGTATTGACCATCATGAACACCAAATTGCTCTTCAAGCCACTCTGGACGCGCTGCATCATCACCTGCACGTTCAAGCATAGCGGCCACATTGCCTAAATCCCAAGAGCGTGCAATCAGCCCCGCTTTTGCTTCAGCTGGCGTTGGTGCTTTACGGATTAACTCAATAATTGGGTCAATGTTAGCTAATGCAATAGCCAATGCTTCAAGGATATGTGCGCGATCACGCGCTTTGCGCAATTCGAAGATCGTACGGCGTGTCACCACTTCACGGCGGTGGCGAACGAAGGCAGCGATGATATCTTTCAGGTTTAGAATTTTTGGTTGGCCTTGGTGTAAAGCCACCATATTAATACCGAAAGACACTTGTAATTGAGTCAATGAATACAAGTTGTTCAGAACAACTTCACCCACTGCATCGCGTTTTATTTCAATCACAATACGCATACCGTCTTTGTCCGACTCGTCACGTAATGCGCTGATACCTTCAACACGTTTTTCTTTGACTAATTCAGCGATTTTTTCAATCAGGCGTGCTTTATTCACCTGATAAGGAATTTCGCTAACAATAATGGTTTCGCGGCCATTTTTTTCGTCAACCTCAACTTCGGCACTGGCACGGATATACACCTTACCACGACCCGTTTTATAAGCGTCGATAATACCGCGACGACCATTAATAATGGCCGCAGTTGGGAAGTCTGGCCCTGGAATATGTTCCATTAAGCCTTCAATACTAATATCTTCGTCTTCTATATAGGCAAGACAACCATTAATTACTTCGCCTAAGTTGTGAGGCGGAATATTGGTTGCCATTCCGACAGCAATACCTGACGACCCATTAACCAGTAGGTTAGGGATTCTCGTTGGCATGACTTCAGGAATTTGCTCTGTACCATCATAGTTTGGAACGAAATCTACGGTTTCTTTTTCAAGATCCGCCAGTAACTCATGGGCAATTTTCGCCATACGGATTTCCGTATAACGCATTGCGGCTGCGGAGTCCCCGTCAACCGAACCAAAGTTCCCCTGACCATCTACCAGCATGTAACGCATAGAGAAAGGCTGAGCAAGACGAACAATTGTCTCGTAAACAGCGCTATCACCATGTGGATGGTATTTACCGATAACGTCCCCGACTATACGGGCAGATTTTTTATAGGGTTTATTCCAATCATTTCCCAATACATTCATCGCAAAGAGGACTCTACGGTGTACTGGCTTCAGTCCATCTCGAACATCTGGAAGTGCACGGCCGACAATAACGGACATTGCATAATCCAAATACGAGCTTTTCAGCTCTTCTTCAATATTGACTGGGGTGATTTCTCTGGCAATCTCGCTCATGGAACCACTGTCCCTCATAACTTCGGATTCAAAGAGTAGAACTATACCACAATTCGCCAATTTAATAAAAATAAGAGACGGGTATTTGTCTTTCAAGCTATGTATAATAGCGGAAAATTAAGTTTGTGTGTCCGAAACTTGTGGGATTATTCATTAATAACTGCCTTAAGTGCATTATTGTCTAGATTATGACCATCAATGATTGACGGACACCTATCACTGCGCCTAATTCGTCTCATCATAAAAGGCAATATGCAGTCATAGGGTTAAAATAGGAGTTTTATCAATGAGCGATACCCAAGCACCGACATACTTAAATGTCGATAAACAAGAAATCGAAAAATTTGAGTCTATTGCATCCCGTTGGTGGGATTTAGAAGGGGAATTTGCCCCGTTACACCGTATTAACCCATTGCGTCTTGGTTATATTATGCAACGTGTAGATGGCATTTTCGGTAAAAAAATTCTTGATGTCGGTTGTGGCGGCGGTATTTTATCTGAAAGTATGGCGCGTGAAGGTGCGGATGTTACAGGACTTGATATGGGCGCAGATCCGTTAATGGTCGCTCGCTTACATTCTCTCGAATCGGGTATTCCCGTTGAATATGTTCAAGAAACCGTTGAACAGCATGCCGATAAACATCCACAAGCTTATGACATCGTCACTTGCATGGAAATGTTAGAACATGTTCCTGACCCACAATCTGTCGTGAGAGCTTGCGCTAAATTGGTTAAACCTGGTGGTCATGTTATTTTTTCAACCATCAACCGCAACAAAAAAGCGTGGCTGATGGCAGTCGTTGCCGCCGAATACGTTATGAAGATGGTTCCAAAAGGCACCCATGATGTGAATAAGTTTATTCGCCCTTCTGAACTCATCGGTTGGATTGACGGAACACAGTTAAAAGATAAGCATATCACGGGGTTACACTACAACCCTATCACTGACAAGTTCTGGCTGGGGCCAAATGTAGATGTGAATTATATGCTTCATACAATTAGTGAGTAGCTAACTAATCACGAAAAGAATAAATCGCAATCAGTACGTTTAAGAAATCAGCAAACGGTCTACGTTTACAAAATTTATTTTAGTCATCATGTCGGAAGCCTTTTTTTTATTAGTCCCTTTTACCATGCAGCTTACCGACATGATCATTTTTCTTATCCAACCAGTTATCCACAAGATCCCTCGAATTTGTTCACTTGATAAAATCGCATATTAACATTATCTTGTTATTGTCTACTCAACAAACTACTACATATAGTAGTGAAGCTAAACTAAACAGCACTAGACTCATGGTATTCAACCATGAGCTTTTTTATGTTTGTGGCACACTATTTGTAGTTCAACCAAGGTGTACTTACTCATGAACCAGAGTCTGTTAGTCACAAAACGTGACGGACATAAAGAACGCATTGATCTCGATAAAATCCACAAGGTAATCACCTGGGCTGCGGAAGGCCTAAGTAACGTATCTGTTTCACAGGTGGAGTTACGTTCTCAGATTCAGTTTTATGATGGGATCAGAACATCTGATATTCACGAAACGATGATCAAAGCAGCTGCCGACTTGATTACTGGTGAAACACCAGACTATCAATACCTTGCTGCACGTCTAGCTATCTTTAACTTGCGTAAAAAAGCCTATGGCCAGTTTGAGCCGCCTGCACTCTATACGCACGTAAAACGCCTTGTTGAAATGGGCAAGTATGATAAGCATTTGCTGGAAGACTACACGCAAGCAGAGTTCGAGCAAATGGACGGTTTTATTGACCATTGGCGTGATATGAATTTCTCCTATGCAGCCGTTAAACAGCTCGAAGGAAAATATTTAGTTCAAAACCGTGTAACGGGTGAAATCTACGAAAGCGCACAGTTTTTATATATTTTAGTGGCGGCGTGTTTATTCTCCCATTACCCAAAAGAAACGCGTTTAGACTACATTCGTCGTTTCTATGATGCGGTTTCAACATTTAAAATTTCTTTGCCAACGCCAATCATGGCGGGGGTACGCACACCAACTCGTCAGTTCAGCTCTTGTGTCCTGATTGAGTGCGGTGACAGCCTTGATTCCATCAATGCGACATCAAGTGCAATTGTTAAATACGTTTCTCAACGCGCTGGAATTGGCGTAAATGCGGGCAGAATTCGCGCATTAGGTAGCCCAATACGCGGCGGTGAAGCATTCCACACAGGTTGTATCCCATTCTACAAACACTTCCAGACAGCGGTTAAATCATGCTCTCAAGGCGGTGTGCGTGGTGGTGCAGCAACATTATTCTACCCAATTTGGCATCTTGAAGTTGAAAGCCTGTTAGTCCTGAAAAATAACCGTGGTGTTGAAGGTAACCGTGTTCGTCATATGGATTACGGTGTGCAATTGAATAAATTAATGTACGAACGTTTAATTAAAAACCAAGACATTACCTTATTCAGCCCTTCTGATGTACCAGGTCTGTACGATGCATTCTTTGCTGACCAAGATGAATTCGAACGTTTGTATGTTCAATATGAACAAGATGAAACTATTCGTAAGTCCAGCGTAAAAGCCGTCGAATTGTTCTCATTAATGATGCAGGAACGTGCATCAACAGGCCGTATCTATATTCAAAACGTTGACCACTGTAATACACATAGTCCGTTTGACCCACAGGTTGCTCCCGTTCGTCAATCTAACCTATGTTTAGAAATTGCACTGCCAACTAAGCCGTTGAATAACATCAACGATGAAGAAGGCGAAATTGCATTATGTACGCTGTCTGCATTTAACTTAGGTGCAATTGATAGCCTTGATGAATTAGAAGAGTTAGCCATCTTAGCGGTGCGTGCTTTAGATGCCCTACTCGACTACCAAGACTACCCAATTATTGCGGCAAAACAAGGCTCTATGGGTCGCCGTACATTAGGTATTGGTGTGATTAACTATGCCTATTACTTAGCGAAACACGGTGTACGTTACTCCGACGGTAGCGCAAATAATTTAACGCACAAAACTTTTGAAGCTATTCAATATTATCTGTTAAAAGCATCAAACGATTTGGCGAAAGAACAAGGTGCATGCCCGTGGTTCAATGAAACGACCTATTCGCAAGGTGTATTACCTATCGACACCTATAAAAAAGAGCTCGATAAGTTAACCAATGAACCACTGCATTATGATTGGGAAGCACTGCGTAAAGATATTCAGACTTATGGCCTGCGTAACTCAACGCTGTCTGCTTTGATGCCTTCAGAGACATCTTCGCAAATTTCTAATGCAACCAATGGTATTGAGCCACCACGTGGCTACATCAGTATTAAAGCGTCGAAAGACGGTATCTTGCGCCAAGTGGTGCCAGATTATGAAAACTTGAAAGGGGCTTATGAACTGTTGTGGCAAATGCCATCTATCAGCGGCTACCTACAACTCGTTGGTATTATGCAGAAGTTTATCGACCAGTCGATTTCTGCTAACACAAACTATGACCCTACTCGTTTCGAGAGTGGTAAAGTACCAATGAATCAATTACTAAAAGATTTATTGCTCGCCTATAAGTTTGGTGTAAAAACACTTTACTACCATAACACCCGCGATGGTGCGGAAGATGTTCAGGGCGATCTGGAAGAAGTTGTTGAGTCAGCGGATTCCGATTGCGAAGGCGGCGCGTGTAAAATTTAATAGGAATTGTTATGTCACATACATATACAACGTTTTCACAGAAGAAAAATGACCAAATGCAGGAGCCGATGTTTTTCGGCCAACCTGTTAATGTGGCACGCTATGATCAGCAAAAATACCCGATTTTCGAAAAGCTGATTGAAAAACAGTTATCGTTTTTCTGGCGTCCTGAAGAAGTGGATGTATCACGCGACCGTATTGACTACAATGCGCTGCCAGATCACGAAAAACACATTTTTATCAGTAATTTGAAATACCAAACGCTGCTTGACTCTATTCAGGGTCGCAGCCCTAATGTGGCATTACTGCCGCTGATTTCAATTCCTGAGTTGGAAACATGGGTAGAAACGTGGGCGTTCTCTGAAACTATTCACTCACGTTCATACACGCATATTATTCGTAATATTGTGAATGACCCAGCGATTATTTTTGACGATATCGTTGAAAATGAAGAAATTTTAAAACGTGCGAAAGATATTTCGGGTTTTTACGATGACCTCATCGAAATGACCAACTACTATCACATGTTTGGTGAAGGCACGCATACTTGTAATGGCAAACAAATAACCGTTTCATTACGTCAGCTTAAGAAGCAGCTGTACCTGTGCTTAATGAGTGTTAACGCACTGGAAGCTATCCGCTTTTATGTGAGCTTTGCCTGTTCATTTGCGTTCGCAGAACGTGAACTCATGGAAGGCAACGCAAAAATCATCAAACTGATTGCACGTGATGAAGCGCTGCACTTAACAGGTACCCAACATATGTTGAACTTGTTACGTTCAGGCCAAGATGACCCTGAAATGGCAGAAATTGCAGCAGAGTGCGAACAAGAATGTTATGACTTGTTTGTGCAGGCAGCAGAGCAAGAAAAAGAGTGGGCCGATTACCTGTTCAGTGAAGGTTCAATGATTGGTCTGAATAAAGATATTCTGTGCCAATATGTTGAGTACATCACCAATATCCGTATGCAAGCTGTTGGTCTGAAGCTGCCTTTTGAGGCACGTTCTAACCCAATTCCATGGATCAATGCATGGCTGGTGTCAGATAACGTTCAAGTGGCACCACAAGAAGTTGAAGTAAGCTCTTACTTAGTTGGTCAAATTGACTCTGAAGTCAATACTGACGACCTGAGCGACTTCGAACTGTAATTATGGCTAGCCACAAAATCACCCTGCGACTCACGCAGGGTGTTCAAGTCCCCTACCATACAGAAGTTCATTCTTGCTTATTGGAAGCGCTAGAAGATAGCCGAGTACCTGTCGAGTATCAATGCCGTGAAGGTTACTGTGGCTCATGCCGTGTAACATTGTTGCGAGGAAAAGTAGGCTATAAGCGTAAGCCTCTAGCCTTTGTACAAGAAGGTGAAATTTTACCTTGTTGTTGCCATCCGCTTTCTGATATCGAGATTGGTTAGCATTATCAGCGATTGCACAGCTCTTCTATGCAATCGCTTTTAATCTATTTGTTCTTTATTAATTCGCCCTCGCTATTATAAATAGCCATAAAGCGCTGCAAATACCCAACCAAACACACAGGATACACCGACCCCAATTAACCCTGGTAAGATAAAGCTATGGTTGATGACGAATTTACCGATACGCGTCGTTCCTGAACGGTCGAATTGAATCGCCGCAAGGTCGCTTGGGTAAGTTGGTAAAATATAGTAACCATAACACGCGGGTGCTGATGCAATAATATACGCGGGGTCAACACCAATACCTAACGCGATAGGCACAACCGCGGCCAATGCCGCTGCTTGAGAATTAACAAACTTAGATACCAGTAATAAGATGACCGCATACGCCCATGGGAAGTCTTTCACTAAAGACCCCAGTGTACTTTTAATTTCATCCATATGGGCGCCGAACATGGTTTCTGCCATCCACGCAATACCATACACCGCCACAATCGCAATCATCCCCGAGCGGAATACTTCATTTTTCGAAATTTGCCCTGGATTGGTTTTACAGATAATGATGATGAGCGCACCCGCCAGCAACATAAACATCTGAATAACTAAAACCATCGATAACGGCTTGCCATTGACTAACGGCCTTAACTCAGAAAATGCGCCGAGTAATGCCACAACCACAATTGATGCTAAGAAAATCCACATCGCGACCCAGTTGATTTTCGGTAATTTTTTATCCAGCAATGTCACACTGCCACCATACACGTAATCATGGTTTTCAGGGACCGAAATAAATTCTTGGAATACAGGGTCTTTATCGAGATCTTTCCCTCTGAACCAACTAAAAATACCGATGGCTAAGATACCAATTAAGGTTGAAGGAATAGTAATTGCCAGTAAATCAAGGAATTCAAGAGACTTGCCATTAATAGTCACACCGTTAAGCATGGCAACTAGGGACACAACTGCAACAGAAACAGGGCTGGCGATGATCCCCATTTGTGCGCCAATACTACTTGCTGCCATTGGTCTTTCAGGACGGATATTATTTTTAATCGCCGCATCATAGATAATAGGTAAGATAGTATAAACAACATGCCCTGTACCACACAAAATGGTTAAGATACAAGTCACAAAAGGTGCCACAATAGAGATGTACTTTGGATTTTTCCGTAGTAATCGTTCTGCAATTTGTAGCATAACATCCAAACCACCTGATGCTTGTAACGTAGCTGATGCGGCAACAACAGCAATAATTACAAGCATAACATCAACAGGTGGTTTTCCTGGTGGTAATCCAAAACCAAATACTAAGATAACAAGACCTACCCCACCAAGAAGCCCTAATGCCATTCCCCCCTTTTTTGCCCCATAAAACAAGCAAACAAGGATAATGGCGAGTTGAATCATAAAGTCCATAGTTCCATCCTTTTATATGTATTTGCCTCCTATTATTGAGATGATTTTCAAGCATTAATTTGATTTATGATAATTTTAAAACCAATATAGTTTTATTTTTGTTGTGTTTATTTTGACCGCATCACACTATTTATCTTAAGTAACTGCGATACTAGCCAGTTCAAACAATAATTATGTAAAATCAATAAATTACATAACATTTCTTAACAAATAAGCCAAAATTAATTTACCTTTAGGTATCTTTATTCATCATTTTTCCTTTAGCTAACTAACCTTGATATTGGTCGGTTATTTATTATTATTTTGCCTCTAATTAGTGTACAAATAAATTTACACCAACTGTAATTTACATTTGACACAATTCGCACAATCGCATAATCTGCATCACTTATTAATTATTCAGATTCAATTAGAGGAACTTGTGAAGAATCGTACTCTTGGCAGTGTGTTAATCGTTGCAGGAACAACAATAGGTGCAGGGATGTTGGCAATGCCACTTGCCGCTGCAGGCGTCGGTTTTACAGGCATCGTCTGTTTGCTTGTTGGGTTATGGATGTTAATGAGCTATACCTCATTATTATTAGTCGAGGTCTACCAACATAACCCTGCAAATATGGGGTTAGGTACCGTAGCAAAAAAATACCTTGGTCCAGCAGGACAAATCGTCACGGGTTTAAGCATGTTGCTACTGATGTATGCGCTAACAACCGCTTATATTGGTGGGGCTGGCGTATTGATTTCTGACAGTCTTTCATCTTGGTGGGGGATTACCATCAGTACCGAAGCGGCCATTATCGCCTTCACAATTATTGGTGGAGCTGTTGTATGTATTGGTACCCATTCGGTTGATTTTATTAACCGAATTTTATTTACCGCCAAAACAATTTTCTTAATCATCATGTTAGTTGTTATGATGCCACATGCTGAAGCGGTGAACTTAAGCACCATGCCTATTGAAAAAGGTTTAATTCTCGCCGCTGTTCCCGTTATATTCACCTCATTTGGCTTCCACGGTAGTGTTCCTAGCTTAGTTAACTATATGAATGGTGATGTGCGTAAACTGCGTATGATTTTCATTACAGGTAGCGCAATTCCATTGGTTGCATATATCCTTTGGCAGGTAGCAACACTTGGCTCAATCCCCTCAACAACATTTTTAGGTATTTTAGCACAAGAGTCTGGCTTAAATGGCTTGCTAACTGCCATTCGTGATGTGGTAGCAACACCACGGGTCAATATTGCTGTTAGCCTATTTATGGACTTAGCACTTGCGACTTCTTTCTTAGGTGTTGCTTTAGGATTATTTGACTACCTTGCTGACTTATTTAAACGCAGTAATAGCTTATTTGGTCGTATTCAAACGGGCTTATTAACCTTCGCTCCGCCATTACTTGCGGCACTGTTCTTTAGTAGCTTCGTGCAAGCCTTAACATACGCAGCTGTGGCATTATCTGTCCTTGCTTTAATTATCCCCGCCCTGCTCACTATGCGTGTTCGCAAGGTAGAAGATAAAGGTGAATACCAAGTTAAAGGTGGCATGCCTGTTTTAGCGATAGTATTACTCTGTGGTATTACTGTTATTGCTATTCAGTTCTCGATTGTTGCGGGTTTTCTACCTAACGTCGGCTAATAAATTGGTAAATTAAGCCGTAATTTGGATAACTTCAAATTGCGGTTTTTCTTTTATTTGTCATCCCCATATTTCCAATAGCTTCCCTTCACTCTTTTATAGATCATATCAATCACGACGCCTCGAATATTGGCATTTAATATTTCAGTTCTCATTAAATGCTTATTATTGAAATTTATTTCTTTAATTACGTCATATACCGTAAATAATACTGAAAAGACAACCAAGCTACCTTGATTTACTGTTAACCAGAGGTTAATAAGGAAACTGTTAGACTCAACTAACTTTGAAGAAATCGTTCAAATTTTAGAGGAACAAACGGAACAACATAAGGAAACGATCATGAATATTGCACAACGCCTACAAAATAAAGGCCGCCAAGAAGGTATTCAGCAAGGAAGAGAAGAAGGTATTCAGCAAGGAAGAGAGGAAGGTATCGCTGAAGCCAAGATCACCATGGCAATCCAGTTGCTAAAAAATGGTGTTAGCCCTGAAATCATCATGAAAAGTACAGGGCTAAGTCATGATGTTTTGGCTTCATTACAATAACGCAATGAAAATCAACATGAATATCTAAGAAATCATAAACAAAAAGATAATAATTTGATTTAAAAGTATTTAATTGCAGCAAAATCAAGACCTATGCCCCTAGATGCAAATTACACAAGCAACTAAGGGCAATATAAACTAGATTACAACGCTAGAATGAAAGACCAGCCCCTAAATAAAGACCATCTGCAATTTTTTCATTCGACTTGTTGTGTGAGCCTTTCATTTCAATTATACGATAGCCCGCATCAATAGATAACGGTTTAAATACCGTATAACGTGCGCCCGCTTTTGCTTCAACATAAGACTTGCTACCTGAAGTTAGTGACTCTGGTGCACCATAGGCTTCACCATAAATATTCAGTGAAGGTAGAGCCTGCCAGTTTAAACCACCACCCACAGCTAATGCTGCACCACTGCTGTTATTATCAGGGGATAAATATAAACCTTTACCGCCAACATAAGCAGAAAAAGGCCCAATAGGGAGACCAAATGTAGCGCCTAAACTGCCCATTTGACCATCATGGTCACTACGCGCCCAAGAACCATTAAACGCGAGGCCTGCATTTTGATTGCCTAAACCCGCTGATAATTCAGTATAGTGTTTGCCAGCTTGTGCGCTCACAGAAACAGCTTGAGCAGAATTCATAAAAAATGGGGACATCGCCGCCACTAATAACACCACTTTGCGCATTATTTTATCCTCTTTAAATTATTACCTACGGATATTACGCGATTTACACACGTTTCTCAGCCTTAATTACTCAGATTTACGCAACCTATTCAGCCAAAAGATAATTTCATCGCACCTAAGTCAGATTTAAATTTTAAATCTGTATCTTAAAAATCCAGCTTATCTCACATTCAATCACAGTAATTGGTTATATTAATTAGATAATCATATCAATAATTACTATACTGAATCACAAGTTTATTGTAGTGGTATTTTTGTTTTATTACAAAATAATAACTTTTTAGTTAGGTTTATGTAGTCATTAAATTCAAAATCAGGAGCATTGTGATGAAGAAAAAAGGCCTTACGACTGCCTCTGGCGCACCCGTCGCCAATAATAATAATGTCATGACCGCAGGTAAACGCGGCCCAATGTTGTTACAAGATGTCTGGTTCTTAGAAAAATTAGCCCATTTTGACCGCGAAGTGATCCCTGAAAGACGTATGCACGCCAAAGGATCTGGTGCATTTGGTACATTTACCGTCACCCACGATATTACGCCTTATACCCGCGCTAAAATTTTCTCTGAAGTAGGCAAAAAAACAGAAATGTTTGCCCGTTTTTCAACAGTAGCTGGCGAGCGTGGTGCTGCTGATGCAGAGCGTGATATTCGTGGTTTTGCACTCAAGTTTTACACTGAAGAAGGCAACTGGGACATGGTGGGTAACAACACACCTGTGTTCTACTTTCGGGACCCATTAAAATTCCCTGATTTAAACCACGTCGTAAAACGCGATCCTCGCTCCAACTTACGAACAATGGAACATAAATGGGCATTTTTCTCCCAATTACCCGAGTCTTTACACCAATTAACGATCGATGCTAGTGACCGTGGTATTCCACAAAGCTACCGCCATATGCACGGTTTTGGTAGCCACACTTACAGCTTTATCAATGCCAATAATGAACGTTTCTGGGTGAAATTCCACTTCCGCTGCCAACAAGGTATCGAAAACCTTTCCGATGAACAGGCTGAACAACTCGTGGGGAAAGATAGAGAAAGTTCACAGCGCGATTTATTTGAATCGATTGAAAAAGGGGATTTCCCTCGCTGGAATTTGCAAGTACAAATAATGCCTGAAAAAGAAGCTTCAAAGGTCCCTTATAACCCATTTGACCTGACTAAGGTTTGGCCACACAAAGACTATCCATTAATTGATGTAGGATATTTTGAACTAAACCGTAATCCAGATAATTACTTTGCTGATGTTGAGCAAGCTGCATTTAGCCCTGCTAACGTAGTGCCTGGTATTGGTTTCTCACCAGACAGAATGCTTCAAGGGCGTCTCTTCTCTTACGGTGATGCTCATCGTTACCGTCTTGGTGTTAACCATCATCAAATTCCTGTGAATGCGCCACGTTGCCCATTCCATAATTATCACCGTGATGGTGCAATGCGTGTTGATGGTAATAGCGGAAATCATGTTACCTATGAGCCAAACGAAGCGGGTTTATTCCAAGAACAACCTGATTTTAGTGAACCACCATTATCTATTGAAGGTGCCGCTGACCACTGGGATCATCGTGAAGACCAAGACTATTTCAGCCAACCACGCGCATTATATGAATTATTAGATGATGCCGAACACCAACGTATGTTTAAACGTATTGCTGGTGAGCTAATTGATGCCACAGAAGCCACGCAAGTGCGCCAAATTGCGTTATTCAAACAAGTTCACCCAGAATACGGTGCAGGTGTTGAGAAAGCGTTGAATGAATTAAAGAAATAAAAATATACCACGACGGGTAATCTGCCCGTCGTATTTCGTTCCCTACCTCCCTTCTGTATTTACATTCATTAATTCAAGCGATCTACTCTCCCTACTTTAAATTTAGGTTAAGTAAAGACAAAGTGAATTGGTATTTGGATGTATTAAGAAATAACTATGCAAATTTTGAAGGGCGCGCTAAACGTAAAAAGTATTGGATGTTTACATTATTCAACCCGATTATCTTTTTGGTATTGATTATATTAATCAGTATTTCAATGGATAGCTATACAGTTGAAATTGGTAGTATCGGCTATATTGCCTCCATTATATTAGTTATCTATAGCTTAGGGATTATTGTGCCAAGCATCGCCGTCACCATTAAACACTTGCACGATATAGACAAATCAGGCTGGTGGTATCTTATCTCATTTGTTCCTTTCGGTGGGATTGTCTTATTTGTTTTTAGCATTCTTGATGGTACTCCGAGTAATAATCGATTTGGTCCAGATCCAAAGGCCTAATTTTTTACTTATCAAGCCGATTCCTCGGCTTGATACTCTCAGTACAAGCAATATTGCCTACCCACAAACATTTTTATTCAGCTCATCAACCTTGAGCTAAAACCCAGCTTTTCACTTGCTGGCGAGACACTTTAATTCCCCCACTCTTTAAGCTAGGCTCTAACTGATAAAAGCTTTTCGGGTATTGATAGGGAGCAAGTTTGTCTTTTAACCAAACGGATAATTCACTGAGTGGTAAATCTGAGTCGCACTCCACCACGGCAACAGGGCGTTGACCAAATTCGGTATCATCAATGGGAATAATAAAACTTTGCGATACATTAGGGTGAGAATTAATGACTGCTTCAATATCTTCGGGTTGAACGCACTCCCCACCACTAATAAAGAGATTATCGAGGCGACCGAGTATTTGATACTCACCATCAATAAATGCGCCTTTATCATTCGTTTTAAACCAGCCATCAATACAATTTAAAGGCTTAATTTTACCGTCAAACCAATAGCCTAGAGCCTGACTCGTTGACTTAACTTGAACTTCATCAGCAACAACACGAATTTGTTTCCCTTTTAACGGTAGGCCTACACCACGTTTACCATCTGCACGCTTAGCACACACTGTCGAGGCCATTTCAGTCATACCATAGCCGCTCCAACATGCGATACCTCGACTTTCAGCTAAATCTGTTAATGCAACAGGAATAGAGGCTCCCCCCAACAACACTTCTTTAAGGGACAGTTGGCTGTCAAACTCACCATTAAGTAAACGCCATAATTGTGTTGGCACCAATGAAGCGTGAGTCACTCCTTGCAAAGCATCTATTAGTGGCGCACTTTTTAATGCGAGCGTTCCCCCTTTAAGCAGCCAACGCCAAACAATCCCTTGCCCAGAAACATGAAAAAGCGGTAGGGAAAGTAACCAACAATCACCCTGTTGGTAGTCCATCGCATTAACGACGCCATCTGCGCTACTGAGGTGCGCCTCAACGCTATGAACCGCCGCTTTAGGTAAGCCAGTTGATCCAGAGGTTAATATTAGTGTGGCTGGTTGTGTCACATGAATCTGAAAATTAACTGGCTGAAACTCATCATCACCAATAAAGTGGTAATACAGCTGATAGTCAAGATTTCGGTAATTTGAAAGTGTCTCAATATCATCAGTAAAATCAATCACGAAACTGATATCAAGATGGGGTAATAATTCCCTCAGCGTCCGTTCAGGTATCTTAGGGTTAAGAAGAAGAACACGCGCACCACAGGCAATCAGCGCCAGTTGGCTAAGTAATAACTCAACCGAGTTTTTACCCCGAAGAGCCACACATTGACCGTTCGTCACACCTTGCATTGAAAAATAGGTGACAAGATCTTTAACCTGTTGATTAAGTGAGTCCCAGGTTAGGCTCTCACAATCTGACTGTAAAGCAATTGAATTGGGTTGAAGATTGGCCCAATGCTGCCAAGGCCAATCTCTAAACTGCGTTAACTCTGCCATACAATGGTTAAGTCTTCTAACTGCTGTAATGGAATATCGCACTGCGGCCAAGGGCGGATTAACTGTGATTGAATTAAAGAAACCGTATCAAGGCCAGGGATAGTATTAGGTGTTAACCAATGCGCAACGCGAGCTAGCTGAGTTAAGCCAAAACTGCTTTCAATGGACGAGCTAATCACTGCTTGTAAGCCAAGGCGATGAGCATCTTCAACTAAAGAACGGCAATAGGCTAAGCTACCCGTAAGTGTTGGTTTAATCACAATTGCCGCAACACCCGCTTGAGCTTCCACCTTGAACCCCTCTTCTCGCACACTTTCATCCCATGCAATGTTAATGCCCGTATCAACAGCAAATTGCAGAGACTCTTCACGCGTTTTACACGGCTCTTCTAAGAATGCGATACGATCACGATAGTCAGGGTTAACATATTTAGCAAACCCGTCCGCTTTCGTTCGTGTCCAACTGCGATTTGCATCAAGGCGTAGTTTGAGCTCAGGCACCGCTTCTAGCAACAAATTTGCTACCATGCCATCACGCACGGCCTCATATAAGCCCACTTTAACTTTCGCAACTTTTTCGCCTTCCATCGCATCAAGGCTTAAAATTAAGTCATCAGGATCACCACTACACAGTGGTGCTTTGCGATAGTCTGCGTCTTGGGGCAATTCGCCAGTTAGCTCAGCCACAGCACAACTACATCCAAATGCCACGGAAGGAAGTGGACTATCAGAAATTTTGCCGTCTTTCACCCATTCATTCAGGCGAACAATGGTTTCAGCGGTCGCTTCTTCCAAAGTTTCTTGACTGAATTCAGGTAGAGGTGAAATTTCCCCCCAACCTTCGTTATCCCCATCTTGCAAGCACACCAAAAGCCCATCACGTGTTTTGAGGCGTTGATAACGAAGGATAACACCTGCCTCCATAGGCAGGCTGAACGAATAAATTTTGGCTTTACGCATTACGGGTTACGCTTATATTTAGAGAAGTCAGGCGCACGTTTTTCGTTGAAGGCATTACGGCCTTCTTGACCTTCATCAGTCATATAGAACAGCATCGTCGCATTACCCGCCAATTCTTGCAGGCCTGCTTGGCCATCACAGTCCGCATTTAATGCTGCTTTCAAGCAACGCAGTGCCATTGGGCTATTCTCTAACATTTCACGACACCAGCGAACGGTTTCTTTTTCTAATTCTGCGTAAGGAACGACGGTATTAACCAGCCCCATATCTAATGCTTCTTTTGCATCATATTGACGGCATAAGAACCAGATTTCACGCGCTTTTTTCTGCCCTACAATACGCGCCATGTAAGATGCACCCCAACCGCCGTCAAAAGAACCTACTTTTGGCCCTGTTTGACCAAAAATCGCGTTATCCGCCGCAATCGTTAAATCACACATCATATGTAAAACATGACCGCCACCAATGGCAAAACCAGCAACCATTGCAACGACAGGTTTTGGACAGGTGCGAATTTGGCGTTGAAAATCTAAAACGTTTAAGTGATGAGTACCACTTTCATCACGGTATCCACCGTAATCACCGCGAATTTTTTGGTCACCGCCAGCGCAAAAAGCTTTTTCACCTTCACCCGTTAAAATAATAGTACCAATGTGGTCATCATAACGTGCGTCAGATAAGGCTTGGATCATCTCTTTAACCGTTTGAGGACGAAACGCATTGCGCACTTGCGGGCGATTAATCGTAATTTTCGCGATCCCTTCGGGGGATTTATGATACAGAATATCGTCAAACCCTTCGGAGCAATCTTGCCATTCAATAGGTGCGTACAGTTTTTCTTCGCTTGGATAAATCATTCTCAAATTCCTTTAACCACAGTGTGATAAAAAATGGTGAAGTGCAGTTGCATAGCCCACAGGATTTTCTCGATGAGCATTATGCCCTGCATTTTCAATCAGCGTTAATGGCAATGTGTATTGTTGCGAAACGCTTCGAAACTTTTGATCTCGCTCTCCACAAAAATAGTGGTACGGGCAAGATAATTGATGCAAATTTGGCACTAAAAACGGCTGCTGAGATAACGATGTACTCTCAAGCATGTCCGCAATACCTTGCGGATTATTTTCTTGACGCAATTCAATCAGTTTATTTCTCTGTTCTGGTGATAAATCCGCAAAAACAGCTTGTTGGTACCAATCATTTAGTACCTTTTTTATGGACTCTGTGCGAAAACGTTGTGCCCATGCTTTATCATTCTTTTCACGGTCGCGTCTCGCCTGCATGTCATCCAACCCAACATTTCCGCCCTCTATAACCAACCCTAATAAACCTTTTGGCTGGTAAAAGCAGGCAAAATGCATAGCAAGGCGAGCTCCCAATGAATAACCTATCAAGTAATATTCATCAACATGATGATATTGCAGAAGTGCATTTAATTGCTCATCGAAGTGTTCGAAACCTTGACACGTCTCTTTCTGCGAAGCACCGTGTCCAGGCAAATTAATGGCTAGTGATCGGTAATCATTAAACTGTCTAATCACAGGAAGCCAATCATCTGCACTCCCCAGCAACCCATGAAGCCAAATGAGCCAAGGACCTGATTTTTCTGGATTGTACTGTGTAGCTGTTAGCATTATAGCTCCGAGACGACGCTGAGTAGCTGTTGTAACGTTCGAGCACCCTCATCACTGTCCACAACCAACTCCACAACCAATGTACCATACTGATTATGCCAAAATTGCTGGACAGTATTCTTTAAGCTTTCCCAATCTGTCGGGGCACAATACTGCAAGCCAAACATTTTTGCTGCAGGTTCAAAGCTGACATTCTGCGGCATACAATAATAATTTTGTCTCGCGTCAGCTGGGGTTGGCAGCATAGAGAATATTTGGCCGCCATTGTTATTGACAATAACCAAAATGGTCGGCGCTGAAGGTTTTCGTAATAACGCGAGGCTATTTAAGTCATATAAAGCTGACAGATCCCCCACAATACCTAAGGTCGGTCTCGCCGTTGCACGCTGAACACCTGCCAATGTAGAAATTAATCCATCAATACCACTAGCTCCTCGATTGCTATAAACGGGATAGCTAACAGGTAGTTGTGCGAATGAATCAATTAAGCGTACGATTAAACTATTACCCACAAATAATTGTCCACGCGGAGGAAGTAGTTCTGGGAGTTGATGTGCAACTGCGGCTTCAGAAAATTGACCTGAAAGTTGTTTTTCAACACAATTTTGAGTTTTCTCAGCAAGGCTCAATAATGCTTCACACCATAAGCTGCGCGGCTGAGCGGGATGGTTATCAAGCCAGCCCTTAATCGAACAAGTCAACTTGCGGCCCCTGTGATTCGCAGGGTCTAAACGTTGTGGTATTGAGTCCACAATCCAGTACTCTTTCGGTTGGCAATTCGCTTGCCATTGCAACAAACGTTTACCTGTAATACTTGAGCCAAACTGCACCACTAATTCAGCACTCTGCAATATAGCTTGAGCACTCGGGTTTTGTAACCATAAATCACTGCAAGGATAGGGCTGCCCCGTTTGAGATAACACATCACCAAGAACGGGCCAGCCCAACTCTTGAGCCCACAGGGCAACTAATTCGCCTTCAGTAGCATTCATTCGCCCTGCGATGACAACACCCTTTTTCTGACGCCAAAAGTACCAATCCGCCACGAGTGCAACCGTATGTGTTAACGGCTCACTTAACCATGGGTGATTTGAGTTCCACCAATCACCTAATGTTTGCTGCCATTCATACTCCCCCTCATTTTCGCCATAGAGGGGTTCAGCAAATGGGCAGTTAATATGAAAAGCACCATGATGGAGTTGGTTCATGCCGTTATCAACAGCAGTCACCAGCCATTTAGCGGAAATATCTCTCGTTGGACGAGGCAGCATCAATGACTGAGTCGGATGCGAAGCAAATATATGGGTTTGGCGAATAGCTTGATTTGCACCACAATCAATCAGTTCAGGAGGACGGTCAGCTGTCAAAAAAATAACGTTTTCACCCGTTAACCCAGCTTCTATCAATGAAGGATACAAATTAGCCACCGCAGTACCTGAAGTCACTATCACGCCGACAGGCTCACCGCTTGCCTTAGCCAGTCCGAGCGCAAGATGACCTAAGCCACGCTCATCAAAATGCGTATGGCAATGCAATTTTGGATTGTTACTTGCCGCTAACGTTAAAGGCGTCGAACGGGAGCCTGGCGCGATACAAATGTGTTTCATACCATGACGGCTAAGTGCTTCAATGATCACTTCAGCCCAACGGATATTAAATGCAGAATTCGACATAATATGCTCAGCAAATTATTAATTATCAATCAGTTTAGACTGATAGAAAAAAGTTTCTTGATCTCAGAACAATTTTTGATGAACTAATTGAAAATAAAAAGGAATAACCTTTTTTATTCTAAGGTTTTTAGCCATTACCAAACAACGATTTTAAACCCGCTGCTTTATTTTCAATTTCTTCCCACTCTTGTTCAGGAGCTGAATCTCTCACTATGCCAGCGCCTGAGTATAATGAAACTTGCGAACCATTAATTTGCGCACAGCGCAAAGAAACGGCAAACTCGCTTTTATTTAAGCTAATAAATCCGCCTGTTCCCGCATACCAGCCACGAGAAAAAGGTTCATTCTTTGCAAGAAATTGCCTTGCTGCCTGTCGTGGTAAGCCACATACAGCGGCTGTTGGCTGAAGTCGTTGCAAACAATCGCTGTCTGAAGGCTCAATCAGCGTTGCCACGATAGAACGATATAAATGTTGAATTTTTCTCAAGCGGATCACTTTCGCCGATGAAACATCTACTCCCGTAACAGCCCCTTGCAATTGTTGGCAAATATCATCCACGACAACTAAATTCTCGTGTTGATTTTTTTTGTCTTCCATTAACCATTTTGCTTGTTCCGCCGCAATGTTATCATCAGGATCATTCGCCACTGTACCAGCTAGAGCCTCTGAATTAAGCTGTGTCCCCTGCCTCAGATATAAACGTTCTGGCGTCGAAGAAATAAAGCCCGAATGTTTGTCAAACGCCATCATAAAATGGTAACAATAGTGGTTAACTTGTTGACTGGCAGATAAAAGCTCCGCGACTGAAATCGCATTTGATAGTGTGAGTTGGGTCTCCCGCGCCATAACCACTTTTTCCATCTTACCTGCTTTCATATCGCTAATGGCGCAATTTAATAAACGGCACCATTCATCATGGCAAGGAATATGTTTTTGCTCAGTAATCGACGCAGAAAGCGTTAGTGAGACATCTGGTGCCGCTGTCAGTTGCGAAAGAAATAAAATTGCAGCCTGAATGTCATCTTTTCCATCAATATTCAAGTTCACATTAATTGTTGAGCGCAGCCGATGAATCTCTAAACGCGGGAGAAAACAATATGTTGCTTGCTGTTTTTCTTCATCTGTGAGGCCATCCCCCACTGCATTCCAACCATTTAAGCCCCACAAACGCACATCAGGTATCTGTGGGTTTTGGGATAAGAAATATTCGGCATCCTCAATAGAGCAAAAGGATTTAACACGTCCCAACGCACTGCATTCCTCTGCACCTGTACGTTGATACCAATAAAATTGCGGGTAACAAGCTTGCGAAGATAACCATGCTAAACCAGGAAAAATGGTTTGCTCGTCAAGTTGCCAAACAAGTCGTACGTATTCTTTGTTTCCCAGTGCCAATGTAGACAAGTGTTCCAGAATTTCAGCTATTACATTATCAATTTTTTTATTTATCACTTTAGATCCCTACTGCCACAGCACATAGATTTACACCAATTATTATATAGCGCAATGTAATGCATTAATACATTGATTAATTATTGTATCTATAACTAGTCTCCCACAAGCACGCCTTTACTTATTCACAAAGACCAGCCAAAGCTGAGATTCGGTGCTCTGCTTGCATCTAGTATAGTTTATTCTAACAATTATATAATGACATATTCATTTAATTAATTGATATTTTGTGGCTTTATCACTGTTCTTGGGATTACATTACCGATTTATTGGCCAATCAACTGCTTTACATCATCGATGCCAAGGATTAAATGGGGAGCGGACATTAATTCGTATAAAATATACTCGATTCTATTTATCGTATTTCATTATGAAACATATCATTAATATCAATTGAACACGGAAAGTACAATACCTTATCTTATGGTACGATACTTTCTCCCTATCCTCTTTCCATATAAGATTATTTTTATAAAATTAATCTTTCTATTAATTAAGCTAATTTTATAAATACAAATTTTTACTATTGTGATACGCACATTGAGTTATTTTTTAGCGATGATTTTCATTTTTTAGTATCAACCCCCGTCATCACTTTCTAGTAGGTTATTCAATATAAAGCGCTCACCTTATGCTTTACCAATGATTAATTTCCATTGAATAGAACTAATTCAGACACCTACTGTACATACGTCTCCAAACAATGAATCAAGTTAAAAATTCATTACTCATTAACTTAATAAATCTGGAATTCATAATGTATATTCAAGAAAACTATGACCGAATTATTGAAAAAGAAAATATAGGAAATGCAACATTAGCATTGTTAACTAACCAAGATACGCTTTCTGCGCGTTCCGCAGGTATATTTACCTTAGATGATTTAGTCAATATTCATAAACATGTTCGTTTCGCACTTTCTCTTCCTTTACGAGAAATAGATATTTTGAAATGGTTTGGTATCAATGATTCAACAGAACTACCAATTAACCATCATGATTTAACAAGTGCAATTATTGATATTCGAAATCATGCAAATAGTTGGGATAATGTAGAACAACAAGTTAAAGAACAATCTGTTAATTTATCACTGACAAGTCGCAATATTACACAAACAGGAAATCAGATAATTGAATATATTAACCACATGCCTATTTTGCAAAGAATATCCGATAGTTTAGATGATTTAACCACAAATGACTTAGATAAAATAACCTATCAAAATGATGACCAACAAATTGCTACTGAGCTTGTTAGTATTTTAAATATAATTAAAAATGACATTAAGCAGCAATCAATAAAGACAATAAAAATTAAAAATACAGTATCAGATTTTAGAGCTTACATTACAGGTGGATACCTCTCAAATTTTGAGCATGTTGAATCACTTCTATTTAATATAAAAGGTATTTATCAGCAACTCGAACCGACCAATCAAGATAGCTCCGAATCATTTTTGAAAGAACTGATTGAATTTAAAAAGCAAGATATTATACAACTAGAACAAGAATATTCTCACTTTATTAAATTGTGTTTTACTGGATTAGCTGGCGGAATTATTGGCCTAGTCATTACCAGCAGTATTTTTGGACCTAAAGCCGATTCGATAAGAGCCAGAAAAAATGAACTACTGAAAGAAATTGCCGAAATAAACACCAAGATAAACAATGAAAAATTAATTCAAAAAACAATTTTCGATATCCAACTTAACTTACATAAACTTGAGGGACTATTTAAAGATGCTAGATTAGCTATTGACCACCTTGACTATATGTGGCTAGTTATTTTAACAGAAATAAAACAATCAATTGATATTTTTCAGCGAATAAACAATGCAGATAAACTCATTCGATTTATTGCCCAGTTCAAGAAAATTATTATGTCTTGGAGTTCAATTCAAGATTACTCAGTTCATTTAATTACATTATTTGATGAGCTACAAAAAAAATAACACATCATCTCAATAAAAGGCATTAATATGCATGACAACCTTGATTTACCAATGTTACCCCCTATTGATATTTATCAGTTAAGATGTATTTCAAATAATATCGTTGCATTTAATAAAAGCATCATGAGTTATGATTATATTATTTACGGACGAATTCAAAAAATCGCAATTAAAACAGAGCGTCTCAATGAGTTGATCCGGAATTCGATTCCAATATTACGCATCAAAATTAATTATATAATAGACAATGAGTTAAATAACCCCCAAAGCTCAACAACCAGCGAAGATAACTATTCAGATATTAAAAAACAACTTCTAACCGCCAATTTTATTGATGATTTAATGGATGCAAAGTTAGAATTAGAAAAACTTATTTCAAAAATACGCTACGCAAATGAATCACTACTGATCTTTCACCTTAACGAACCTAATAAGTTAAAACTAACCCAGTACACTAGCCAAAAAGAAATCCTTTTGACATCCAAGCACAGTATGCAAGCTAAAATAAATGATTTACACAAGAATTATTCTATTATTATGGCTGCTGAAGATATTGTTTTGCGAGCAAAGCTAACTGATTTTTTTGATAAGTATTTTAAAGGGAAAGAGTTAATTGACGCTCTAAACATCCCCCCAAATAAAAAAGATATTTTAAAATCAGCAATTAGTTATATTAGAAACCTGCTAACAATGGTAGATGATGGCCTTGAATTTGCTAAATTAGTTGATGTTAGATTGTACTTAAATGACCAAATTATTGAGCACAAAGAAGAACTTAATACCATTGATACAAATATTTTTAGACTCACACAACTAATGTCTCTTTCCAATGAAGTTACTGCCATCGATTTACATAAACAAACCATTATCCACCAAGTTGGATTACTCAAAAATTACTGGGAGTCATGGTGTCAATATATTAGTGAAAAGATATCAGAACAACCCCTTAACTTAGTACAAATCAATACGGCAAGCCAAATGCTGATGACTTATTTGAATGATGTGGAATATCAATACCAACGCCAGCTACCCGATTAAAAAAAAACCGGTTACTTTGCAGTAACCGGCTTCATATTACTTAGACTGTATTCATTAACCAACGATTGCTACAGCTAATGCTGAAATATCAATAAGCGGTTGTGGCCAAACACCGAAGACAATGGCTGCAATTGCACAGACAGCTGCAAAAACCGTACCCAGAGTTGCTTTTTCAGGGCCAGTATAACGTTCAGCATGTTCTGCATCACGACTGTACAGGCTTGCCATAAAGCGCAGGTAATAGTACAAACCGATTGCACTACCGACCACAACAGCACCTGTTAACCACCACAGTTCGGCATTTACCGCTGAAACAATCACATAGAATTTACCGATAAACCCTAATGTAATAGGAATACCTGCTAAGGATAACAGTGCGACTGTCATCACAGTTGCAAGCACAGGCTTGTGCCAGAACAACCCACGAAATGCGCTGAAATCGTCTTGATCATCACCACGATAAGGGCTAGAAACGATACTGATCACGCCAAATGCGCCCAAACTTGCAAACAAGTAACCGACTAAATAAATTGCAATCGTTACTTGTGAAGCAACAGGGTCAATACGCAGGGCAACCAGTGCCACTAACAGATAACCCATATGGGAGATAGAGGAGTAACCCAGTAAACGTTTTGCGCTTTTTTGTGTGATAGCCAGTAAGTTACCAAACAGAATAGACGCAATTGCAATCACTGAAATAACAATTGTCAGTGTGTCGCTACTGGTAATTGGCGCTTCCATAAAGATACGCACTAGCACGGCAAAGATAGCAATTTTACTGCCCGTTGCTAGGAAAGCTGAAACTGGTGCTGGCGCGCCTTGGTAAACGTCTGGTGTCCACAATTGGAATGGAAACAGTGACAGTTTAAAACCAAAGCCAACAATCAGCATACCGAAACCAATCATCACTAATGGTGCGTGAATTTGGCTATCAGAAAGGCTTTGACCAACCGCAGCAAAACTTAAGCTGCCAGATTCTGCGTACAGCAACGCAATACCAAATAACAGGAACGAAGAGGCTGCTGCAGATAACAGCATGTACTTAATCCCTGCTTCCAGTGTACGTTTACGTTCGAAGGTATACGCCACTAAACCAAACAGCGGCAATGAAATCAGCTCGATACCGATAAACATTGATGCCATATGATTTGACATGGATAACAGCACACCACCTGCGACGGCAATTGCGACTAACAGATGGAATTCATCTCTGTTATCACCAAAGCCTTCTAACCAGTGGTAAGCGAAGATACTGGTGCCGATACCTGCGATCAGGACAAGCGCACTATAGAACAGCGCAAAGCCATCAACACGGATAAGCGAAGTCACATCCATTAGGTAGCCATCGGCTACCCAAATGAGTGAAAGCAACGCAATGATAAAACCCGATACTGTCAGCGCGGCACTAGTCAGGTGATCGCGTCGCCACGCAATGGACAGCATCACAACCACCGCCGTCAACCCGACGATCATCAGTGGTAGTATTGCGATCAGTTCTTGAGGAGTTATTGTCATGGCGAATTACAGCCCTAATGTTGTTAGTGAAGCAGAATACAGGTTATGCAATGTTTCCATTGAACCAACTGATGTATCTAAAATTGGTTGTGGATAGAAACCGATAATAACCAGTAAAGCAGCCAGAGCCAGTAGCACACCGAATTCACGCGCCGTTAACCCTTTCATTTCTTTTTCTGATTTTGGTGTACCGTAGTAAGTCTGCTGCATCATCCACAGTGAGTAGATAGAAGCAAACACCACACCAAATACCATAATGCAGGTCACTAATGTGAATTGGCTGAAGCTACCGAATAGGATCATGAATTCGCCAATGAAGTTACCTGTACCTGGCATTCCTAGCGTTGCCGCAGCAAAGAACAGGGACATTCCTGGTAACCATTTAATGCGTTTCCACAATCCACCCATCATGCGCATATCACGCGTTTGCGTACGCTCATACAGTTGGCCACTGATGATAATCAGCGCTGCACCTGACAGACCGTTGGTGATCATTTGGATTACAGCACCTTGGTACGCCAACACTGAGCTTGCATAAATCGCCACGGTCACAAACCCCATATGGGATAAGCTACTGTATGCCGCCAGACGTTTAATGTCGGTTTGTTTGAACGCTAACCATGCACCATAGAATATACTGACCACACCCAGAGTCATTGCCACTGGCGTGAACTGGATAGACGCTTCTGGGAACAGAGGCAAAGTAAAACGTAACAGACCATACGCAGCGGTTTTTAGCATAATACCCGAGATATCTACCGAACCTGCGGTTGGTGATTGTTCTTGGGTATCCGCCATCCAACCATGGAATGGTACCAGAGGCATTTTAACAGCGAAGGCAATAAAGAAGCCTAACATCAACATGAATGCGACGCTGCTAGACATTTGCGTGCCTAATAACTGGTCGTAATCAAATGTTAAGGTACCCGTTGAGTTGAAGTGTGCCAGTGCCAATCCAATGATGGACACTAACATAATCAAACCACTTGCCTGCGTATAGATAAAGAACTTGGTCGCGGCTTTAATGTGTTGTCTGTTCTCTGACCCTTTGTGTCCCCAGTTTGCAATCAGGAAGTACATTGGGATCAGCATCATCTCCCAGAAGAAGAAGAACAAGAACAGGTCAACCGCCGTGAAAATCCCCATCACCCCTGTGATAATCCACAAAAGGTTAAAGTGATACGCACCTTGGTTCTTTTGGTTTTCACTCCATGAGCTCAGAATCGAGAACGCCCCCATGATAGCCGTCAAAACGACCATCAACAGTGATAAACCGTCAATCGCTAAGTGAATGTTGATTCCCAGTGCAGGGATCCACGACATGAAAAACTCGGATTGCCATAGTGGAACGCCTTGTGGGTTAGCCAGAGAGTAGCTCCCTTGTAACCACAATTGCACGGAAATAATAAGTGTTAATCCCATCGTCGCCAGCGCAATCCAACGTGGAGCGCGGTGACTGAACCGGTCAGCCTGCCAACTTAGCAGGCCACCGATGAAGGGAATAAGTATTAGCCAGGGTAGTAGCATGGCGCAATGTGTCCCTTAATTAAACCAAAAGCAGCAGAGCAAGAATCAGCACTGCACCCAGCCCCAATGAGGCAACATACCAACGGATCTGGCCGTTTTCACTCACTGCAAGTCCTTTATTTGCCCAACGTGAAAGATGTGCAGGAATATTCATCAGTGAGTTAATCGGATCGCTTTCCAGTAGCCATGCAATACCTTTAAACGGTTTCACAAAGACTACATCATACAGCCAGTCGAATCCCCATGCTTGGTACCACCAAGCACTGAAGAAGCGGCCAACCGCCGTTTTCGCGATAGCATCAACAATGGAACGTCTGAACAGATAGAGGAATACCGCAATCAACAAACCTGCGATTGCAAACCCGCCCGAAATCGCTTCAAGTAAGACTTTACCGTCTTCACTTCCTGCGGCTTCCGCTGGGAACACCCCTTCTAATGGTTGGTGGATTAATGCACCAACAAACGTTGCAAGGATAGCCAGAATGCCAAGTGGCAATGTGTGAGTGATGCCCTTAACCTTGTGCGCTTTGATTTTTGCTTCACCATGAAACACGATGAAAATCATACGGAAGGTATAAATTGCAGTCATTAATGCACCGAGGATACCTGCCCACAGCAACACAGTCTGTCCATCAAGCTTAGCTCCCCACAAAATCGCATCTTTACTGTAGAAACCTGCGGTAAACAGTGGCAATGCTGCCAGTGCGCTTCCGCCGATTAACATCACAGCATAAATGAATGGAATTTGCTTACGCAACCCACCCATTTTGAAGATGTTTTGCTCGTGGTGGCAAGCGAGGATCACCGAACCTGCTGACAGGAACAACAATGCTTTGAAGAAAGCGTGCGTCATCAGGTGGAAAATCGCCGCATCCCAAGCTTGAACACCCAGAGCCAAGAACATATAACCAATTTGGCTCATGGTTGAATAAGCGAGGACACGTTTGATATCCGTTTGGACCACTGCTGCAAAACCTGCCAGTACGAGTGTTACCGCACCCACAACGCCGACTAAGTGTAATACTTCAGGCGCTAACAGGAACAGAACATGGGTACGTGCGATTAAGTAGACACCCGCAGTTACCATGGTTGCGGCGTGGATCAGTGCAGAAACTGGTGTTGGGCCCGCCATCGCATCAGCTAACCATGTTTGTAATGGTAGCTGTGCAGATTTACCGACTGCACCACCTAATAACATCAAGGTTGCCCAGTTGATTGCGCTTGAACCCTCAGCAAATTTCTGAGGTGCTAACACCGCCATTTCGCTGAAATTCAGTGTGCCCAGTTCATTCCACAGAATAAACATACCGATAGCAAGGAACACGTCACCGATGCGCGTCACAAAGAACGCTTTCATCGCGGCTTTGCCGTTGTCTGGATTAGTGTAATAAAAACCAATCAACAAGTAACTGCACAGCCCTACCCCTTCCCAACCGAGATACATCAGCATCATGTTATCGGCGAGGACTAAAACCACCATGCTCGCGATAAACAGGTTGGTGTAAGCGAAGAAACGTGAGTAACCTTCCTCGCCACGCATATACCAAGAGGCATACACGTGAATAAGGAAGCCCACACCCGTTACCACACCTAACATAGTCAGTGACAGACCATCTAACATCAGGGTGAATGGGATATTAAAGGTACCGACAGACATCCAAGTCCAAAGTGGCTGAATAAACACACCAGCGTCGGGTTGAGCTAAAAATTCGTTACCAGCATAGAATGCGACGAGGGCAGCTAAGCCGACCGACCCCGCACCAATAATGGCCGAAACGTTTTCTGACCAGCGTCCACGGGAGAAGGCTAACAACACCGACCCCAGTAAAGGCAACAGAATAGTTAAATAGAGTAGGTTCATCCGCGCATCTCACTGACTTTATCAATATTCAGGTTCTGACGATGACGATGGAGTTGCAGTAACAACGCCAATCCAATACTCGCCTCCGCTGCAGCCAGTGCGATTGCCAAGATATACATAATCTGGCCGTCTGGTTGCCCCCAAAAACTCCCTGCAACGACAAATGCCAGTGCAGTTGAGTTAATCATGATTTCCAGTCCGATCAACATGAAAAGCAAGTTGCGGCGGATAACAAGGCAGCTAAGCCCCATCACAAATAGAATTGCCGCTAAAATCAGACCATGTTCTAGAGGTATCATTTTTGCTCCTCCGCAATGCTAACAAGGTCAGCACCGTTTTCTTTGCGGTCACGTCCAACATGGAATGCGACGACGATACCTGCCAATAACAGCAGTGAAGCAAGTTCAACAGCCAGAACATATGGCCCGAACAAGCTGATACCGACTTCTTTCGCCCCAATCACCGTGCCATCAATGCCCTTCTCGTAAGATAAAGAAGTGATGCCGTAAACCAGGATAGCCAGTAACACTGCGGATAAACCCGCTGGACCAATCCAGTTTTTCGGCGTTAGCCAAGCTCGCTCTTGCTCTTGCACAGAGCGGCCTAGGTTCAGCATCATGACGACGAACACAAACAAGACCATAATGGCACCTGCGTAAACGATGATTTCCAGCGCACCCGCGAAATACGCGCCGAGTGAGAAGAACACCATTGACAGTGCCAGCAGAGAAACAACCAGATACAACAGTGCATGCACCGGGTTGGTATTCGTTATCACCCTCAAAGTTGCAAGTATTGCAACCAGACCGGCGATATAAAATGTAAATTCCATGAATATCGCTCCTTATGGCAACAGGTCTTTGACGTTAATTGGTTTCGCTTCGTTATCCGCTTCACCTTTGTCTTTACCTGCAATCGCCATACCCGATTTACGGTAAAAGTTATAATCAGGATATTTACCTGGACCTGAAATCAACAGGTCATTTTTCTCGTAAACCAGATCCTGACGTCGCCAGTCGGCCATTTCAAAGTCAGGTGTTAATTGGATTGCCGTCGTTGGGCAAGCCTCTTCACACAGACCACAGAAAATGCAACGCGAAAAGTTAACGCGGAAAAATTCCGGATACCAGCGTCCATCTTCGTGCTCCGCTTTTTGCAGTGAGATACATCCCACTGGGCAAGCAACAGCACATAAGTTACACGCAACACAACGCTCTTCACCGTCTGGATCGCGGGTTAACACGATACGACCACGGTAACGGGGTGGCAGATAAACCGGCTCTTCTGGATACATTTGCGTTTCGCGTTTATCGAACGCATGTAGGCCGACCATCCAAATACTACGTACTTGGGTGGCGAAACCGACCAATAACTCTTTCAATGTCATGGTTCAATCACCCCTTACTGAGCGTTGTATAAAATCACTGCTGCAGTACCCAGCAGATTAAGCAGCGTCAATGGCAGACAAATTTTCCAGCCGAAAGACATCACTTGGTCATAACGTGGACGCGGTAAAGAGGCACGGATCAGGATGAACATCATCATGAAGAAGCCAGTTTTGATAGCAAACCACAAGAATGACGGCAGGAACGGGCCATGCCAGCCACCAAAGAACAGCGTCACAATCAGGGCAGAAACCGTTACGATACCGATATACTCACCAACGAAGAACAGACCGAACTTCATCCCTGAGTATTCAACGTGGTAACCATCCGCAATCTCTTGTTCTGCTTCTGGTTGGTCAAACGGGTGACGGTGACATACCGCAACGCCCGCAATCGCAAAGGTCAAAAAACCAAAGAATTGAGGAATAATGTTCCACATGCCTTCTTGGGAGTTCACAATATCAATCAGGTTGAATGAACCCGCTTGTGCGACTACGCCCATTAAAGATAAGCCTAAGAACACTTCGTAACTGACGGTTTGTGCCGAAGCACGCATCGCCCCTAATAATGAATATTTGTTGTTACTTGACCAACCTGCGAACAGAACCGCATACACCGCCAAACCAGCCATCATCAGGAAGAATAAAATCCCAATGTTTAAGTCTGCTACGTGCCAAGTCGGGCTGACAGGCACGATGGCGAATGCAAGGAACAGTGAACAAAATGCGATAACTGGCGCTAGCGTAAAGATTTTCTTGTCCGCGAACTGTGGGATCCAGTCTTCTTTAAACAGCATTTTGAACATGTCGGCGATTAACTGGCCCATCCCAAACGGGCCAACGCGGTTTGGGCCATAACGATTCTGGAACAGACCGAGAATACGGCGCTCTCCCAGACTCATGTAAGCCCCACAAGTCACAACAACCAATAAAATGACGACAGATTTGAGGATGGAAATTAATACTTCCATCACTTCAGGAGAAATCCAATCCATCATGCTCCCCTCCGCAGATTATTGACTGACACGCCAGCCATTGAAGGTGCGATACCTGGCATCCCTAATGGTAAGCCAATTTGACCTGTCGACAGGTTGTTGCTGATGCGTACAGTCAAGTTAAATCCTTGACCTGCATGGCTAAACTCAGCTTTTGTCCCTGCTGCCAAACCAAGTGCCGCAGCATCTTGCGTGCTCAGCATGATATAAGGCTCTGGCATGCGCTGTTGAATCACCTCTGAACGCTGTGACATTTCATCACTACCGAACAGATGGTAATACGGCGCGACTACCCACTGCGCATCCGCTGCTTGGTAAGCTGCTGGAATATCAGTGAAGTAAGCCAATTTACTTTCTGTTGAATTGAACAGGCGCACACCAGGGTCACCAAATAATAAATGGCCACCGACTTCCGCTTGGAATTTATTCCACGCTTGAGGTGAGTTCCAACCTGGCGCCCATGCAAATGGAATTTGCTGGCGTGGTGCGGTTGGGCTGTTGTTCCCTTCCATTGAGAAAGCAAATGGAGAGTCAATATCTTGCGGTTGGCGTGGTTCATGCACAGATTGGTTCGCCAGCATTGCTGTACGACCACTGTAACGATGCGGCTCACGCGCTAATTTTTGTCCGCGGATACGGAATGAGGCTTTCGGTGCTGAATCCACAATACCCGCAAATTGCGGTAATGCAGCCACACAGTCAGCAATCACATGGTCAAGTTGCGACCAATCTGCATCACGTTCTTGCGCTTCTGTTTGCAGCGAGTGCATCCAGCGCCAGCTTTCGTTCATCACGATAGTTTTGTCGTAATAAGTTGGGTCGAAAACTTGGAAGAAACGTTGTGCGCGACCTTCTTGGTTAATCAACGTACCGTCTGCTTCTGCGAAACTCGCCGCTGGCAGAACAAGCGTTGCTTTATCCATGATGTCAGTTTGCTGGTGATCAGCAACAATCAGGTGGCTCAATTTCGCTAATGCGCTATTGACTGCATCCACACTGCTGTGACGGTAAAGGTCATTTTCGATAACGATAGCCACATCCGCTTCGTTCGCTTCAATGCGAGCTAATGCGCTGTCTAATGGCTGTGCGTTCATCATCGCTAAACCGAAGCTGTTCGCATGAGAGGCTAAGTAAGATAAGCCCACTTGTGCGCCTTTCGCTTTCAGTGCAAATGCCACGTTCGCTGCCGCTTGGATCATCGCATCGCTCGCGCTGTGGCTACCGCTGATAATCAGTGGTTTTTTCGCGCTTGAAAGGGCTTGTGCGATGGTTTCCACTTTCGCTTTAAGGTCCGCTGGCAAGTCGTTAACCGCAGGCGCCTCACCGTTAATCATATTGGCGATAGCAAAACCGAAACGCGCTTGGTCAGCAACTGGTGCACGGTAATTAAAAGCCGCAACGTCGTCTAAGCGGGTATCATCAACGTTGGTGATAAACAGCGGATATTTCGCATGTTGACCAATGTTCATGATTGCCGCGATTTGCCAATCAGCCACTTTCTGTGCGGCGGCCATTTCACGTGCTTTACCTTTCACCGCTTGACGAACAGAAAGTGCCATACGTGCACCTGTCTGAGTTAAATCTTCACCCAGAACCAGTACCGCATCGTAACCTTCAACTTCACGCAGCGTTGGGGTATAGATACCACCATTTTGCAGAATATTTTGCATCAGCGCTAAACGGCTTTGCTCACCTGTGGAGATACCAGAATAGAAGTTTTCTGCACCCACTAATGCACGTAATGCGTAGTTGCTCTCAATGCTTGCACGTGGAGAGCCAATACCAATCACTTTTTTCGCTTGATTGATAATTTGTGCACCGCTTTGCATTGCTTCAATAGCAGAGATAACCTGTTTAACACCATCTTTGTTCAAGACAGCCTGACGTGGACGGTCTTTGCGGTTAACGTAACCGTAACCAAAGCGACCGCGGTCACACAAGAAATAGTGGTTAACAGAACCATTATAACGGTTTTCGATACGGCGAATTTCACCATAACGTTCACCTGGGCTAGTATTACAACCGATACTGCACTGTTGGCAGATACCTGGTGCAAATTGCATATCCCATTTACGGTTATAGCGCTCAGAGTGGGTTTTGTCAGTAAATACCCCTGTCGGGCAGACTTCGACTAAGTTGCCAGAAAATTCACTTTCCAGCGTGCCGTCTTCTGTACGACCGAAGTACACGTAGTTGTGAGCTCCATAAACCCCTAAATCCGTGCCATCTGCGTAATCTTTATAGTAACGAACACAACGGTAACACGCGATACAGCGGTTCATTTCATGACTAATGAAAGGCCCCAGATCTTGGTTAATGTGTGTGCGTTTCGTAAAACGATATTTACGCATGTTATGGCCAGTCATCACCGTCATATCTTGCAGGTGGCAGTTACCGCCCTCTTCACAGACTGGACAGTCATGTGGGTGGTTGGTCATCAGCCATTCTACAACACTTTCACGGAATTGCTTGGCTTCTTCATCATCAATAGAGATGAAGGTGCCTTCCGTTGCCGGTGTCATACAAGACATTACTAGGCGACCGCGGGTATCATCCGCGTTCTGATACTGCTTAACCGCACACTGGCGGCAAGCGCCAACGCTTCCCAGCGCTGGATGCCAGCAAAAATAAGGAATATCTAGCCCGAGAGAAAGACAGGCTTGTAACAGGTTTTCAGACCCGTTAACGTCATATTCTTTGCCGTCTACATATATTGTAGCCATAGTCAGCATGCTTCCCAAAGGCCCGCATAAAGCAGGCGTTAATCAAAAATACGTTCTTCGTGAAAAATCTCGTTCGCGGTTGCTCAATCGCGAAACGATTACCAGCGCTGCTTCAGCAGGTTTGGCTGAATACCTGCAATCTGCACTAAATTGCGCAGATCTTTTTGCGAGATACCCGCTTCGAATTCATCACGGAAATATTTGATAGCACTTTGCAGCGGTTCAACTGCACCTGGTGCGTGAGCACAGAAGGTTTTACCTGGGCCTAAGAAACGGCAAAGTTGCTCTAATGTTTCAATATCGCCTGGTTGACCTTCGCCTTTTTCCAGTGCTTGTAAAATTTTCACACTCCACGGCAATCCATCACGACAAGGTGTACACCAACCGCAAGATTCACGCGCAAAGAAGGTTTCTAAGTTACGCACTAACGAAACCATGTTGATTTCATGATCAACTGCCATCGCCAATGCAGTCCCTAAACGGCTGCCTGCTTTAGCAATATTTTCGAAATCCATCGGTAAATCGAGGTGGTCATTGGTCAGGAAGTCTGTCCCTGCCCCACCTGGCTGCCATGCTTTTAATTTCAAGCCATCGCGCATCCCACCCGCGTAGTCTTCAAGCACTTCACGCGCGGTGGTACCAAACGGTAATTCCCACAGACCTGGGTTTTTCACACGGCCAGAGAAGCCCATCAGTTTTGTGCCGGCATCTTTACTCTTACCTGCGCTTAAATCGATATACCACTGGTCACCGTGCTCTAAAATTGCAGGCACGTTACAGATAGTTTCGACGTTATTTACGCAAGTCGGTTTACCCCAAGCACCTGATGTTGCAGGGAATGGTGGTTTAGAACGTGGATTTGCACGGCGACCTTCTAAGGAGTTAATCAACGCAGTTTCTTCACCGCAGATATAACGCCCAGCACCCGTGTGCACAAACAGTTCGAAATCGAATCCAGAACCGAGGATATTTTTACCTAATAGACCCGCTGCTTTGGCTTCTTCGATGGCCCGGCGCAGGTTTTGTGCGGCTTCAACGTATTCACCACGCAGGAAGATATAACCACGATAGGCTTTCAGTGCATAAGCCCCTGTTATCATCCCCTCAACTAACAGGTGAGGCAGTTGTTCCATCAATAGACGGTCTTTATAAGTACCTGGTTCCATTTCATCCGCATTACATAAGAAGTAACGCAGTTTCATGTTTTCGTCTTTTGGCATCAGGCTCCATTTCAGACCTGTTGAGAAGCCCGCGCCACCACGCCCTTTCAGGCCTGCGTCTTTCACGAGATTCACAACTTCATCTGGCGCCATGCCTTTAAGCGCACGCTCAAGACCTTTGTATCCGTTTTTACTACGGTACTCATCTAACCAAACAGGCTGATTGTCATCACGCAAACGCCATGTTAGAGGATGAGTTTCGGCAGTACGGATCACTGGATTAACAGAATTTGTCATGGATACTGCTCCAGTAATTTTTGAATATTTTCAGGCTGTACGTAGCTGTGAGTGTCTTCATCGATCATCATCGTTGGACCTTTGTCACAGTTACCTAAGCAACAGGTTGGCAGCAACGTAAAGCGGCCATCAGCTGTTGTTTGACCTGGGCGAATATTCAGCTGTTTAATGATCTCAGCTTCTAAGCCCTGATAACCTGTAATATGGCAAACAACACTGTCGCAATAGCGAATAATGTGGCGACCTACTGGCTGACGGAAGATTTGGCTATAGAATGTGGCCACCCCTTCAACGTCACTGGCTGGAATGCCTAAGACGTCAGCAATCGCATGGATAGCCCCATCTTCAACCCAACCGCGGTTTTTTTGCACAATTTTTAGTGCTTCAATTGAGGCAGCACGCGCATCTTCGTAGTGGTGTTTCTCACCTTCAATCTCTGCACGCTCTTTCTCTGTTAAGACAAAGCCATGATTGACTTGCGGTTCAAACACATTCACGACATTGAGCTCGTTGTGCTTCTCATTTTCGTTATGTTCATTATGCATGGTTAGCGATCCACATCCGACATTACAAAATCGATACTACCCAGATAGACGATTAAGTCCGAAACTAAACTACCTCTGATCACCGAAGGAATTTGCTGTAAGTGCTCATAACTCGGAGTACGAATACGTGTGCGGTAGCTCATCGTGCTGCCATCACTGGTCAGGTAGTAGCTGTTAATACCCTTCGTGGCTTCAACCATCTGGAATGATTCATTCGCAGGCATCACAGGGCCCCAAGACACTTGCAAGAAGTGGTTGATCAGGGTTTCAATGTGCTGCAACGTACGCTCTTTTGGTGGCGGTGTCGTCAATGGATGGTCGGCTTTGAATGGGCCTTCTGGCATATTCTTGTAGCATTGCTCAAGAATACGGATACTCTGGCGCATCTCTTCCACTTTGATCATCACACGGTCATAACAGTCACCGTTGTGTGCGATAGGAATATCGAATTCAAAGTTTTCGTAGCCTGAATATGGACGCCATTTACGCACGTCGAAATCAACGCCTGTTGCACGTAAACCTGCACCTGTTACCCCCCAAGCTAGAGCCTCTTCTTTGTTGTACATTGCTGTACCAATTGAACGGCCTTTTAAGATGGAGTTTTTCAGTGCTGACGTGACATAAGATTCTAAACGTTTTGGCAGCCAGTCGAGTAACTCACGCAGCAGTTTTTCCCAACCACGCGGTAAATCGTGTGCAACACCACCGATACGGAACCATGCTGGGTGCATACGGAAACCCGTGATCGCTTCAATCACGTTATACACTTTTTGGCGGTCAGTAAACGCAAAGAATACAGGCGTCATTGCACCGACGTCTTGGATATACGTACTGATATACAGCAAGTGGCTGTTGATACGGAATAGCTCAGACAGCATGACACGAATGGTCTTCACGCGATCAGGCACTTCGATGCCAGCCAGTTTTTCAACGGCTAACACGTATGGCATTTCATTCACACAACCGCCGAGATACTCGATGCGGTCAGTGTATGGAATGTAGCTGTGCCATGACTGGCGTTCACCCATTTTCTCAGCACCACGATGGTGGTAGCCGATATCTGGCACACAGTCGATAATTTCTTCACCATCAAGTTGCAGTACGATACGGAACGCACCGTGTGATGATGGGTGGTTAGGCCCTAAGTTCAGGAACATGAAATCTTCGTTTTCATTTCCACGCGCCATGCCCCACTCTTCTGGTTTGAAAGTCAATGCTTCCATTTCCAGATCTTGTTTCTGTTTCGTCAGAACAAAGGGGTCGAACTCAGTTGCACGCGCAGGGTAATCCTTACGCAGTGGGTGACCTTCCCAGTTTGGTGACATCAGCAAGCGACGCAGATTTGGGTGACCTTGAAAGGTGATCCCAAACATATCCCACACTTCACGCTCATGCCAACTCGCATTCGGGAACAGTGAAACCACAGAAGGCACGTTTAAGTCTTTCTCATTGAGAGCGACTTTTAACATGATATCGCGGTTACGGTCGATGGAGATGATGTGGTAGAAAACACTAAAGTCTGCCTCTGGCAGACCTTGACGGTGAATTCGTTGACGTTCATCTACCCCGTGTAAGTCAAATAACATGACATACGGTTTCGGTAATTTTTTCAGGAAATCGACAACTTCCAGTAATTGTTCACGACGAACCCATATCACTGGCATACCAGTGCGGGTTGCTTGAACAGAAAAGGCATCCGGCCCAAATTGATTGCGCAGTTCCAGAAGCACAGGGTCATTTAAATGATCCTGCGTCTGCCATCCTGGCTGGGTACTACTCGCTTGCGCTATCTGATCTGTCATCATTCTTCACCATAACGCTTGATCAGGTTTATTATTTCGCAACAACATTGCTCTGTTACGCTGTATGGCTTTAAGCCTTAAATTTCGTCTGGTGTACGCAGGTTAGTCACTGCGATACGTTCACCATGCTTTCTTTCTCTTTCTGATTGCATATTGGCACGGTAAACCCCTTGGTCTCCAACGACCCAAGAGAGCGGACGACGCTCTTTACCGATAGATTCTTGCAACAGAAGCAGAGCCTGCATATAGGCTTCTGGGCGTGGTGGACAACCTGGGATATACACATCTACAGGGATAAATTTATCGACGCCTTGTACCACAGAATAAATGTCATACATGCCACCAGAGTTGGCACATGAACCCATGGAAATAACCCATTTTGGTTCGAGCATTTGGTCATACAGACGTTGAATAACAGGCGCCATTTTTGTGAAACAGGTTCCCGCAACAACCATGAAGTCGGCTTGACGAGGTGAAGCACGAAGTACTTCCGCACCAAAACGGGCTACGTCATGAACAGCCGTGAACGAAGTCACCATTTCTACATAGCAACATGAAAGACCAAAGTTATATGGCCATAGAGAGTTTTTGCGCCCCCAGTTAACCACATCGTGAAGTGCATGAGAAAGTTTCCCCATGTACACACTGTTTTCAACTTGCTGCTCCAGAGGATCTGTTACGATTTCCTGGGTTTGCAGTGGGTAACGGTCGTTCTCACCGTTCGGATCTATGCGGGTGAGCGTATAATCCATTGTATAATGCCTCGCTTTTTACTGCGGATGACGATTGCTGATTTTAATAACTTCACTAGGATGCTTCACTTTTCCGCGGGAACGGACTGGAGTCCAATCCAATGCTCCTACGCGAACCAGATAAAACAATCCCGCCAACAATACCAAAATAAAGATCGCGGCTTCGATGAAACCAACCCAACCCGCTTCGCGGATGGCAACTGACCATGCAAATAAGAACATGGCTTCAACATCGAAGATAACGAAGAACATGGCGACTAAGTAGAACTTAGCAGACATACGAAGACGTGCACTACCGACCGAATCAAGACCTGACTCGTAAGGAACATGTTTTGTTCTGGCTTTGGCGCGGCTACCTAAGAAGTGACCTGCGACCAACATGAAAGCACAAAGACCGATAGTGCCGATAAGGAATATCGCAAACGCCCAGTTATGGGCTAACGCTAGGATTGATGTAGACATACTCGTTGCTTACTCATTACTTATGGTGCGTAAACTGCTCTTTTTTACAACACGGCAGTATTGCACCACAATTGCCCAGTTAATCGAGAAGAAAGACCAAAAATCATCACCAAACATAAATCAGTCTGATGACTGCGTTTGGTTTGTCCTCTCTCATTACAATTTACTTTACCCAAATTAGGTAAAATAACCCGTATTTGTTACAAAAAACTCACACACAAAAAACATTAAAATAACAAAAAGTACTCATGATCTGCTAAAACGTGTCAGTGTAATGAAACACAAGTAAACACTCAAACTAGTTTAACTGATTATTCGTTTTTACTACACTATTATCGCAGGAAAAACCTGTCTTAACAGATGAAAAATTGCGCTTTTTATTTGATCTAACGCACAGATTTATTGAAAAAGTACTCAATTTGTTTACATGACGTTCAATTTTACTTTAAGAACATGTAACGCTTTTTTACTCAACAGTTTCACTAACCCGCTGACAATCCAGTGCTATTTTATCAATTCAGCAAAAAAAGATTGTTAATAGCGTAACAAATTGTTAACTAAAAAATGAAATTCAGGTTCTGCCAACTACATCACAATTATTTCATGGTCTTCAACATTTAACCATACTTATTAAGTGGTTAATTGCAGGTTTTGTGTACTGAAATCGATAAAAAAATGATAAATTTGAACTTGATAACGATTTCTCAAAACCATCGCTCAATATTTATACCTTGTTTTAAAATGATTTCTTATACTCTCTCCCCAATATTGAAAATTTAACACATCAGTATTAAATAATCGTTTCAGTTACGAAGCATCTTACTCTGTAGATAGATGCATCCAAAAAAGAATGGCATTTCCCCTAGCTTATCATGGTTATACTTTCCCCTAGTAAATATCACTTTAGTCGATATATTTCTTTGAATTGAGCCGCTCATTGCATTTGCGTAAAATAATTAGATTGCAAATATTTTACCCACACTTTTTTTATGCAAATTTTTGATATAAAAAAAAACGGCATTCCTAAAAAAATAGGAATTACCGTTTTATTCGTTGTATACTCGCGTATATTAACAGTCAGTTAATATCACCTGAAACGATTAATTATTCATTTCGCTCCCATCAGCAAGTTCACTTGCCGATGCAGCAACATAAGGAATTTTTTTGTTTTCAATGGCGCTAAAGACGGTCAAAACAAAATCTTTCTGCTCATCTGCATTCTTATATAGCCAATATTGAATATCAGGCAAACGCGGCAAACCATCTGTTTCATTTAAAATACGTAAATCCGCATTTTGCATTTCCATTGGGCGTGCAGTCACCCCGACTTCCGCTGTTACTGCAGCACGTACTGCAGGTAGCGACGCGGCTTCATAGGCGATGTGCCATGGTAATCCTGCGTCATCCAATGCTTGCGTGCAAAGTTTGCGGTATGGGTTAGTTTCATCCATTACAACTAATGGGATCGGCTCGTTATGACGTAATTGGAAATCAGGCGAGCTATGCCATAGCACTGGCACGGTTCTTAATGCCGTTTTTGGGTGATGGCTAATACGCGCTGTTGTTAATGCTAAATCGATTTCATGGTTATCCAGCATTGATTCAATAAATTGAGCACGCTTAATGCGAACTTCAACCGCAATGCGTGGGTACACAGAAGCGATACGATTTAGCAAAAATGGCAAAAGGATATCAACAGTGTCATCAGATGCACCGATACGTAATTCGCCTTCAGCATCGTTATAGGTTAATGATGCTGTTGCATCATCATTAGCACGCAAGATTTGTCGTGCATAACCCAGTAATTGTAAACCATGCGCTGTGAGGAGTTTATTACGCCCATGACGAGCGAAAAGCTCACGGCCAACAAGTTGCTCTAAACGCTGCATCTGCTGGCTTACCGCAGATTGCGTTCTACACACTGCTGCAGCCGCAGCTGCGAATGTATTTAGATCAGCGACTGCAACAAACGTACGCAGCAAGTCCAGATCTAAGTTCATGATGGGACGATTGGAATTTATCATCGTTCATTCTCTTATATAATATTTATGTTACCTGGTGTTCTGCTCTCCTCCATGAGAATCAGCGATATAATTTAATACTACTCATCTAGTGCATCTCTAATCCTTAGATTTGCAATGACTACTCATTATTTTATCTAGTTATAACCAACCCGTTATTAACGAATAACATCAATGCTGGTATAAACAGGGTACTGCCAATCAATCAAAAATAGTGTTAACAAAAAGTGTATTCTCTTACAGAATCTGATTAAAGAAACGCTTTATAAAGTACCGCTAAATAGTAACATATTTAATGTAATCGCAATTATTTTAATGTAAGCACATTATAAAATTCATTTCACTATTTTTTTACGCTCTTAAATTTCAATGCGTTATGTATTTTAAGTATATGTTTAATTAAAAATTATTGAGCAAAACAATCAATATTACTAACAAAAACGGTCAAAAAAATATAAAAAAAGGGCAATATGCAGTGAAATTTATGACTAAACTAACGAATCTAGGCTTAATATTACATTTTGATACAATTTTTTAGTTCAACTGTTATTTTTCCTTTTTTTTTATATTTACACACCAAAAGACACGATATTATCGAGATATAAATCCAACATAAGTGTGTTAATTGAAATATTAAACCAACATAAAAAAGATAATAAGATGTCAAACATCACATTTATACTTTAACCAACCTTTTACACCAAAAATAACCTTGCATCTTCAAAAGCTTCTGAGGGAGGAGTACAGTAAGACAATAAAGCCGGCCCCCCTACCAATGCAATCCCGTTAGGGTAATGAGAGAACAATGAATAATCTAACTAAATCCAGCAAGCTCGATAATGTCTGCTATGACATCCGTGGGCCCGTATTAAAAGAAGCAAAACGCTTAGAAGAGGAAGGTAATAAAGTCCTCAAGCTGAACATTGGTAACCCGGCACCGTTTGGCTTTGAAGCACCTGATGAAATTCTTGTGGATGTCTTACGCAATTTACCAAGTTCCCAAGGCTATTGTGACTCCAAAGGGCTCTATTCTGCTCGTAAAGCCATCGTCCAACATTACCAAGCTCGTGGTATTCACGAAATGACAGTAGAAGATGTTTACATCGGCAACGGTGTATCTGAACTTATTGTCCAAGCGATGCAAGCACTGCTTAATAATGGCGATGAAATGTTAGTCCCAGCCCCTGACTACCCACTTTGGACTGCAGCGGTTTCGCTTTCTGGCGGGAAAGCGGTGCACTATATGTGTGATGAGCAACAAGGCTGGATGCCAGATATTGAGGACATTCGTAGCAAAATCACTCCAAGAACTCGTGGTATTGTGGTCATTAATCCCAATAACCCAACAGGTGCTGTATATAGCAAAGATTTGCTATTAGAGATTGTTGAACTGGCTCGTCAACACAATCTAATTATCTATGCTGATGAAATTTATGATAAAATTCTTTATGATGATGCAGTTCATCACTCTATTGCGGCATTAGCACCTGACTTATTAACAATTACATTCAATGGGCTATCAAAAACCTATCGTGTTGCAGGTTTCCGACAAGGTTGGATGGTACTTAATGGCCCGAAAAAACATGCAAAAAGCTATATTGAAGGCTTAGAAATGCTAGCCTCAATGCGTTTGTGTGCCAACGTCCCTATGCAGCACGCTATCCAAACCGCATTAGGTGGTTACCAAAGTATTAGTGAATTTATTCAACCCGGTGGGCGTTTATATGAGCAGCGTAACCGTGCGTGGGAACTCATTAACCAAATTCCAGGTGTATCTTGTGTGAAGCCACAAGGCGCACTGTATATGTTCCCCAAAATTGATATTAAGCGTTTTAATATCCATGATGACCAAAAAATGATCCTTGACTTGCTGTTGCAAGAAAAAGTGTTATTAGTCCAAGGTACAGCATTTAACTGGCCAGAACCCGATCATTTTAGGATCGTGACCTTACCTTATGCTGACGATCTTGAAATGGCAATTAATAAATTTGGCCGCTTCCTTGAAGGCTATCGTCAATAACATCTTATTTAGATTATCTATTATTAATAAAGCCTCCAAATTCGGAGGCTTTATTAATTCAAAGTGTAATCATCATTAAATGAATGTGTTATTTTGATTATCAAATAATGGAAATTATATATATCGCAACCAGGAAAAAGCCTAAAAGTATGAAAGGAAAGTATTTCATAATATTCCTTGAAGATTTACTTAGTGAATCTCCATTATAAATATTAATATAGGTAAATCAAATTAAAATAAACACAACTAAATAGTTTATCTAAGATATCTCACAGATTGACCATCAAACATAGAATAGCGTTTTACACGTCTTAATTTTTCGGAGCAACTTACTGACTCAGAAAAAGAAATATACGCCGTTTTCGTATCACCATTAACGCCTATAACTGCAACACCTTTGTCCGAAGCAGTAATGGAACATGAGAAATAGCCATCAGTCTCATAAACCTCATCATCAATAGTGATTACAATCACTTTCCACATATTTTTAAATGGAAACAAGTTGGTTTAATAATAAAAGTGAAAAACATTTTCTTTTTTTACCATGGCTTATATTATTAACAGACCCTCCGTTTTTTCTATATTATCTGCACTGTGCATCACTATAATCGACTTAATTTTGTCACCCCAATAGTTTTCTATAGAAACAAAACCTTTTTGCACGCGTTCGTTATTAGCCATATTAACCCCTTTATTATCTAATATCACCTTCATCAAAATTAGATAATAAGTCATCGATTTTTTAATTAAACATTATTTTTCAACAGAGCTAATTATCGTTATTTTGATTTACTTTAAATAATAACTTGGCATAAATACATATCCCTCCGAGCCTATACGCGTTATAATTTACCCATTGTATACCACTGTTTATGAGGACTTATGAGCTACTTTTTTGCACACCTTGCTAGAATGAAACTAATTCACCGTTGGCCACTCATGCGTAATGTCCGAACGGAAAATGTCTCCGAACACAGCTTACAAGTTGCGATGGTTGCTCATGCACTTGCCATCATTAAGAATAAAAAATTTGGGGGTAATGTTGATGCATCTCGTATTGCTTTACTTGCCATGTACCACGATGCCAGTGAAGTTATTACTGGAGATTTGCCTACGCCTATCAAATACCATAATCAACAAATTGCCTATGAATACAAAAAAATAGAAAAATTTGCCCAACAAAAGCTGTTGGATATGCTACCTGATGAGCTTCAAGATGACTTCAGGGAGTTAATTATTGAAGACTTACAATCTGAAGAAGAACATTTTATTGTTAAGCAAGCAGATTCCCTGTGTGCTTATTTAAAATGTTTGGAAGAGTTGTCTGCGGGAAATAGCGAATTTAAATTGGCCAAAAAGCGCCTTGAAAAAATGCTAGCAGAAAGAAAAAGCCCTGAAATGGATTATTTTATGGAAAAATTTGTTCCAGGTTTTACGCTTTCGTTAGATGAAATTAGCAATTAATATATAAGTAGTATGTTATATCTACTTATATATCTGTTAATTTACCAATCTAAAAACTGTAGGCTAGATCTAACTTCACCTTATAAAATAGCTTAACCAACTTTGTTTAACTTTACACTACAACCTATCATTGTAGAGAATGCAACATACAATGTTTTTGCATCCCCATTAACGCCTAATATTACAAACTCAGAATCATCAATGGAGATAGTACAACGTAAAGGCTCTTTAGTTTCATAAACCGCCCCACTCTTAGTTACAAGTTTTATTGACCAAAAATCATATGAATCTATTGTAGCTCGCTCAAATAATATGGTAAATATTCTTTTCAGTTCAGTCCTATCTGGAATGTCATAAATTGTCTTTGAGGTATTTAATTTTTTGGTTACATCAAAATAACCAGAAACAAAGTGAGTTAATTCAACACTTGATAACTCTTCCCCCCAATAGTTTTCAAAATCACAGTAACCGTAAGTAAAACGCTCATCTCCCCACGATTCATTTTGACTCATTTCATTATCCTATAATTGATATGTAGTGAGTTGAAGAGAATATCAGTAGAGAATTCACTTTTAAAAGATATTAAATATTATAAATTTATTATTTTTAATATCAAAAGGGCTCTATTATATTTAGAGCCCTTTATTGAAGTTATTTTTATATTGACTTAAAACGGAAATAGTATTGGAATAACCGCAATACTGATAAACATCACAATAATCGTAAACGGTACACCAATTTTTAAGAAGTCAGAAAACTTATATCCCCCAGGGCCAAGCACTAAGGTATTAACGGGTGATGAAACGGGAGTCATAAATGCAGCAGATGCTGCGATACCAATTACCATTGCAAATGGTAAAGGGGATACCTCCATTTGCCGTGCAGCAGCAATCGCAATAGGGGCCATAAGGACTGCCGTGGCAGTATTAGAGATAAACAACCCAATAGTGGCACACAGAATAAATAAACACAGTAGCATCACATGTGGGCCTAACCCCCCTGCGACCTTCATTAGGCCATCAACCGCAAGGGCAATACCGCCCGTTTCTTGCAAAGCAATAGCAAACGGCATCATACCGACGATTAAAATAATACTTGGCCAGTGAATAGATTTGTACGCGCTTTCCATGTCAATACAGCGGAATTTACCCATCAGTAAGCAAGCTATCAAAGCTGCAATAAAATTTGGGATCTCATTGGTTACCATCATGGCAACCATCAGTGCGAGACAAAACAAGGCATGTGGTGCTTGTGACGCAGCTGGCGCAACGGCTTCAACCTCAGCAGCCAAATTTAGCACAATAAAATTACGTGGTTTTGTCGATAAGATACGAATGAGTTTCCAATCACCGATCACCAACAAAATATCACCAAGGCGTAGAGGCTCATCCACTAACTTGCCATCTAATGCCTTACCATCACGGCGAATACCCACCACGTTCAAACCGTATCGTGTACGAAACTTAATGTCCCGTAAACTTTTTCCCAGTAACTCAGAGTCTGGGTTCATAGAAACTTCCGCCATCCCCACATCACGGGACTGGTCAGAGAAATAGTCTCCACGTAAAATCATTGGCTCAAGCAATTGTTCACTGCAAAATAGGCGTAAATCGTCATCACTTACAGAAATATCGACCAATAAAACATCTCGTTCACGTAGCTCTGTTCCGCCCGTTGCGCTGACCATCACACGGCGAAATTTCCGCCAGCGCTCAATCCCCACCACGTTAGCTTCATAACGTGAACGTAAATGGAGTTCATCAAGGGTATGGCCAATCAACGGTGAACCTTTACGGATAGCTAAGCGGCGTGCACGGCCTGTCAGCTTATAATCACGAATTAAATCACGGAAGGTACGGCGGTAGCGTTCAGGAAGTTTATCAGGCTCATTACTGCCCAACCAGCGACGTGTTAACCACATATAGGCAATACCTGCCAGCAAAATAAGAATACCAATAGGGGTAATTGAGAAAAATTGAAAGCCTTTGATGCCTTCGCGTACTAACTCACTATTTACGACCATGTTAGGTGGCGTTGCGACTAGGGTCATCATGCCACTGATTAGCCCTGCAAAGCCTAGTGGCATCATTAATCTACCTGGCGATGTTTTCATTCGCGCAGCAACACTCAACACGACAGGAATAAAAATGGCAACAACACCTGTCGAGCTCATAAAGGCACCGAGCCCAGCGACTGTCAGCATCAAAAACACTAACATTTTGCTCTCGCTACTTCCTGCAACGCGAACAAGCCAATCCCCCATTTGATATGCGATCCCTGTACGAACGAGACCATCACCAATAACGAACAATGCCGCTATCAATAACACGTTCGGATCAGCAAAGCCTGATGTCGCTTGTTCTAATGTTAAGGTGTCGCTGAGCACAAACGCAACAATCACCAGTAATGCCACCACATCCATGCGGATTTTATTCGTGGTAAAAAGAACGACCGCTATCAGTAGGAGGGTTAATACCCACAGCAATTCTCCGTTCAAAATATCCCCTTTCGACGAAAAAAAACATTGCTAAAGATTTTCTTTAGTTAACCACGTTTTACGGAGAATTTCTTTGATTAGATCACGATTAAGGTAACTTTGACACTAAAAGTTCATAATCCCCATTAATGTCTGGTCCCATAACAGAAATTTGCTCTAACGAACTGACAATTACATCAATTTCATCACGACGCGGTAAGCTTTCTGGAGCATGGACTGCGACCACTTGGCAACCTGCACTAAGTGCGGAATGAATGCCTGCTTGGGCATCTTCGAAGGCAATGCAGGATTTTTCAGGCAATGAAAGTGCTTTAGCCCCTAACATAAACGGTTCTGGATCAGGCTTACCTTTGGACACTTTTTCAAATGTTACCCAATGTTTTGGCTCAGGCAGTCCCGCCGCTTGTTGGCGGCCATGAGCAATTGGCACTGTCCCCGATGTGACAATTGCCCACGGAGCTCCAATTTCATTTAAACGTGACAGCAAGGCAATCGCACCAGGTAGGGCCACAACGCCCTCCACATCTTCACTTTCCATTTTTTCTAACCAGCGAAAATACCCCATAATTTCTTCATCACTCGCCTCGGGTAAAAAGTGACGCAAACTAGTTAACGCGGGTTTTCCATGGATAAAATTAATGACTTCGGCCGAGTCTACACCAATTCGTTCGCCAAACTTACACCAACAGCGCTCAACCACTGCCAAGGAATCTGCCAATGTGCCATCTAAATCAAATAGAAACCCTTTTGCCTTTAATTTCACGTCTACCCCTTTATTTGCTATTCACATAATAATTGAATCGATTCTGGCCCATTAGTTAACGCTAAATGGGCACATACACGCAACCTCAATATTAAAAATAATTAAGAATTGATATTAAGGCTTAGATTTGAATGCGTATGAGAAGTAAAAATCATGAGAAAAGAATGAAATTTGGCGCTCTAAATTATCCGCGTTGTCGCTAAGCGATAAAGTGAAGTATGACGAGATTGCTCTAAGGAGTTTGTGCTGTAGCTAGGCGGCAAGCGCGCTAATCCCTAGGAGCATACATGAGTATGTGACTAGGGTTCGTGTGTGAAGTCAACACCGCTACAGCGCAAAATACGACGAGCAAATATGCTCTAAATTATTCGCGTTGTCGCTAGGCGACCAGAGAGGATATCTCGGGGAGCATACAAAAGTATGTGACCCGAGTAGCCGAACGCAGTCAACACCGCGACAGCGCGAAGAATGACGAGCATTAGGCGTTTAAGATCTGGGAAATCTCCACCGCTGATAGATGATACTGCCTTGGACACGCATGCCAAATCGACAACATCCGCACATATTTCTCCCACATTGGCGTTTGTGAGTTGAACCCATGAGTTCCGCTATCAAAATGGGTATAACGCCCTTCTGTGTTCACCATAAAACGCACATAGCTTAAATAGCGTGCTTCTGTTGCTGCATCAAAACCTAAAAATTGGACTCGGCGACCATCAATATCTTGTTTTTCAGGCAAATTACTGTAGGAAACTTGCAGTGCATGGTACATCTCCATAATTTCAATCACTGTGCGACACGTTTCTTCGCTTAAATGACCGAAATCTCTGTCTAGCTCACGCATCTGTAACCCAAAACCGCGTTCAATAATCGTTTGCAGGCGGCGATAACGTTCCGCGTTATCTGGGTCTAACATTGTCATCATTTTGTATTGATTTGATAAAATCAGGCGTTGGGCATTCGTCATTTCCATCACAGCTCTCCTACAGAAAAGTATGGCTTATCTTCGCACTCAACCCACATCTAAGACAGTGAAAACATCGCTTTTATTGATCTAAACACGCTTTTTGTATTACTTATTGTTAAATCTAGCTTTTAACAATAACTGTACAGCCATTTTTTGCTAAACATCTTCCATAAAAGAGCGATCTAATTGGTTAAATGCACGCTTAAGAAGGTCAGCCAACGCCATATAATCAGGCTGTTGTTCAACAGGTGCCATTGCTATTCCAGCCGCCGTAAATTTATCACGGATCTCATAAAACCAGCTCAGCAAGCCAGATGGCAATGGTGTAGACGCACGTTTCCCTAACCACCACAACCCTTGCATTGGTAAACTGCAAGCAAATAATGCGGTTGCGATGGCGGGGCCAAGCTGCCCACCTAAAGCGATTTGCCAGGCGAGCGTGAAAATAGCAATGGGTGGCATAAAGCGAATACCAAAACGTACCGCTTTATTAATTCTGATTTCAGGGAAGATAGGTGACAGTTTTTTTTCCATAGGAAAAATTTTCAGATAGCGATTGCCTAATCTGAAACGTTTAAAAAAACCTGGAGGTGTATTTTGCAATGTACTCATGAATCGTTTCCTATGCACTTCTAAAACTGACTAGCTGCCGTTAAGCTTACGCCATTGTGAACAAGAACGCACACTTAAGTTAAACAAATTATTTTATTCAATTTACCTTAAGATAAGCGACTTTCATTAAAATCAGCTATTCTAATAAATACCTAACTTCGTGCTATAACTACACTTTATACGACACTTATGATTTTAATCAATCAAACGACCTATTTTTAAAAAAAACGTATAAAATATAAAATATTTTTAGTAGAATCTGCCACATTTAGAATTGCTGTTGAATTTGTTACTTTATCGCTTTATCCATCTTTTTAATAAAAAGATAGACAACAGTTATATATTGGGGTTTTGGTCGTTATTTCAACACCAGATGCGAAGTTTTCTTTTATATTGCACTTTGCACAAAAGAGTAACGATAGCTTTATAAAACCCTTGAAGATTACCAAGATCTTTAACTTTTTCGCCTTTAACATGATATCAATCATGATGTTTCAGGTCATAAATACGCTAGGCTCTAACACGCCATATTTTTATATCTGAGTCTTTTTCATGTTTTTTAAAGGCTTCACAACAACAATTAACGATAGGTATTTCCATGTCAAGTAAGCTGGTACTGGTTCTAAACTGCGGTAGCTCCTCACTGAAATTCGCCATCATCGATCCAACTAACGGTGACGAGTTTTTATCCGGTTTAGCTGAGTGTTTCAATCTCCCTGAAGCCCGTATTAAATGGAAAATGGATGGTGCTAAAAAGGAAGCTCCTTTAGGTGCTGGTGCGGCGCATAGCGAAGCATTGAATTTCATTGTTAACACCATTCTTGCTGAAAAACCTGAGTTGTCAGCGCAAATTACATCGATCGGTCACCGTATTGTTCACGGCGGCGAGAAATTCACCTCTTCTGTTTTAATCACTGACGACGTGATTGAAGGTATTGAAGCGGCAATCCCATTTGCTCCACTGCATAACCCTGCTCACCTAATTGGTATTGAAGAGGCAAGAAAATCATTCCCTCATCTGATCAACAAAAACGTGGCTGTATTTGACACCGCGTTCCATCAGACAATGCCACAAGAAGCCTATCTGTATGCCCTGCCATACGAATTGTATTCTGAACATAGCATCCGCCGTTACGGCGCACACGGCACAAGCCATTTCTATGTTTCTCGTGAAGCGGCGAAAAAACTCAACAAACCTGTTGAAGAATTAAACGTTATCACTTGCCATTTAGGCAACGGCGGTTCTGTCACTGCGATTGTTAACGGTCAATGTGTTGATACCTCTATGGGCTTAACCCCATTAGAAGGCTTAGTCATGGGAACACGTAGTGGTGATATCGACCCTGCCATCATTTTCCATTTACATGACGCTTTAGGCATGAGTGTTGATCAAATCAACAAAATGCTGACTAAAGAATCTGGCTTATTAGGCTTAACTGGTGTAACAAGCGATTGTCGCTATGTTGAAGACAACTATGGCACAAAAGAAGATGCAACCCGTGCAATGGACGTTTTCTGCCACCGTTTAGCGAAATACGTTGGTGCATACAGTGCACTGATGGAAGGCCGTCTTGATGCTATCATCTTCACAGGTGGTATTGGTGAAAACTCCGCACAAGTTCGTGAAATTACCCTGAAGAAACTGGCTATCCTTGGTTTCGAATATGACCACGAACGTAACTTAGCGGCACGCTTCGGCAAAGAAGGTTTAATCACTACCGATAACAGCCGTCCAGCGCTGGTTATCGCAACCAATGAAGAGTTGGTTATCGCTCAAGATACTGCGCGTTTAACCGCATAAGAAACTTCTACCGCCAGCAAATGCTGGCGGTATCGTTTTGTCATTAGAGTAACCGAAATAAAGAGGTTCCCGTGTCACGTACAATTATGTTAATACCTACCGGCACCAGCGTTGGCTTAACAAGCGTTAGCCTAGGTGTCGTTCGCTCAATGGAACAAAAAGGTGTTCAATTAAGCGTTTTCAAACCTATCGCACAGCCCCGCATCTCTGGCAATAAAGACCAAACTACTGAAGTTCTGCGCTCCCATTCAAGTATTACGACCATTGTTGAACCACTGACCATGGAATACGTTGAATCACTGCTGACATCCTCTAAAAAAGACGTATTAATGGAAGAGATCGTGGCTCGTTACCATGATCACACTAAAAATGCGGAAGTGATTTTAATTGAAGGCTTAGTGCCAACGCGTAAACACTCTTTTGCTCAGTCATTAAACTATGAGATAGCCAAAACGTTAGGCGCTGAAATTGTTTTTGTTACTGCGACGGGCAACAGCTCAATCACTCAAATGCAAGAGCGTTTAGAGCTGGTTCGTAACGAATTTGGTGGTCAACGTAATAAAAATATTATCGGTGTTATCATTAATAAAGTGAATGCACCCGTTGATGAACAAGGCCGCACTCGCCCTGATCTATCTGAAATCTTTGATGATTCAACCAAAGCAACCGTTGCAAATCTCGATCCTAAGCAACTTTCTGCGCTAAATCTGCCTGTGCTCGCGTCTATTCCATGGAACTTCGATTTAATCGCCACGCGTGCAATCGACATGGCAAAACACTTAGGTGCGGAGATTGTTAACGAAGGTGAAATCAAAACTCGCCGCGTTAAATCTGTCACATTTTGTGCGCGTAGCATCCCGCACATGCTTGAGCACTTCCGTCCAGGCTCACTGTTAGTGACCTCTGCTGACCGCCCTGATGTACTGGTTTCAGCATCTTTAGCGGCAATGAACGGTGTTGAAATTGGTGCAGTTCTGTTAACGGGTGGCTACAACATCGATGCCCCTATTCGTCAACTGTGCGAACAAGCATTCGAAACGGGCTTACCTGTCTTCATGGTGAAAAGCAACACATGGCAGACCTCCCTAAACCTACAAAGCTTCAGCTTAGAAGTACCTGCGGATGACCATGAACGTATCGAAAAAATTCAAAACTACGTGGCTCGCCATATTAGTAGCGACTGGATTGAATCTTTAGTAGCTGACTCTGAACGTCCAAACCGTTTGTCACCACCAGCGTTCCGCTACCAATTAACCGAATTAGCACGCAAAGCGGGCAAACGTATCGTTCTGCCTGAAGGTGATGAACCTCGTACGGTTAAAGCAGCGTCTATCTGTGCTGAACGCGGTATCGCAACGTGTGTTCTGTTAGGCAACCCTGACGATATCCGCCGTGTTGCTGCTGCACAGGGTATTGAATTAGGTACGGGTATTGAAATCGTTGACCCAGTTAAGGTTCGTGAAGAATACGTTGCACGCCTTGTTGAGCTGCGTAAGAGCAAAGGCATGACCGAAGTTGTTGCTCGTGAACAACTTGAAGATAACGTGGTTCTCGGTACATTGATGCTCGAAAAAGGCGAAGTAGATGGCTTAGTTTCAGGTGCAGTGCATACCACCGCCAATACTATCCGTCCACCACTTCAGTTGATCAAAACTGCGCCAGGTAGCTCACTGGTTTCATCGGTGTTCTTTATGTTGTTACCTGAGCAAGTCTTTGTTTATGGTGACTGTGCAATCAACCCAGATCCAACCGCTGAGCAATTATCTGAAATCGCTATCCAATCTGCGGATTCTGCAAAAGCGTTTGGTATCGACCCGCGTGTTGCAATGATCTCTTACTCAACAGGTGATTCAGGCGCAGGTAGTGATGTTGAAAAAGTGCGTGAAGCAACCCGTTTAGCGCAAGAAAAACGCCCTGACCTGATGATTGATGGTCCATTGCAGTATGATGCAGCGGTAATGGCTGATGTGGCGAAATCGAAAGCGCCTAACTCCCCTGTTGCAGGTAAAGCAACGGTGTTTATCTTCCCTGATCTGAACACGGGTAACACCACCTATAAAGCGGTACAACGTTCGGCTGACCTCGTATCAATCGGCCCAATGCTGCAAGGTATGCGTAAACCAGTCAATGACTTGTCTCGTGGTGCGTTAGTTGATGATATCGTTTATACCGTTGCGTTAACCGCTATCCAAGCAGTACAAAACGAAAACGCATAGTTAATCAATTATTGCGATGAATGCCAGCCAGTGTCACTGACTGGCATTTTTTATTATATTAATAAACTAACAATAATCTCTCTTAGCCAATTCAACGCGTTATCTGCATCACTTCGTTCATGCCAAATCATTTGAAAATCAAGAGGCGAAATAGCAATCGGCGGCTCAAATATCACACAGTGTTCATCTATTTTCTGTGAAAAAATCTTTTGAGCGATAGTTAAGATGAGATCTGTACCTACAATAAGTTGTGGAGCAACTTGCCAATAAGGTACTGTTATAGCGACACGCCTGTGCTGATTTAAGCGTTTTAATTGTAAATCCACCTCGTTTGTATCAAACGGTTTCATACTCACTGCAACATGCGGATAAGATAACCATTCGTTCAGCTCCATCGTTCCATTTGGGCAAATTGATTTATCTGCCACACTCACCATTTTATCTTGGAAAACCGACTGTGCACGTAGTGTATTATCTAGCGCATTAAACACGCCAAATGCTAAATCTAAACTCCCTTCTAGCAACTTGTTTTGCATTTCTTCTCGGCTACAATGCCAAATTTTCAAATCCACATCAGGTGCATGCAATCGCAGATAATGCGTAAGCGGTTGTGCAATTATTGCCGCACCATAATCTGACAGCGCAATATTAAACCGTCGATGGCACAAAGCAGGCTGAAAGTCTTGCTGAGTAATCAAGTAGTCCAACTGTTCCAATGCCTGTGCTAATGGCCCATATAATGATTCCGCTTTACTGGTTAATTGATACTGCCCCTGCCGGCGCACCAAAAGTGGGTCTTGAAATAATTCACGAAGCTGATTCAAAGTATGACTAACTGCGGGCTGGCTTTTATATAAAGCCTCCGCAGCACGGCTAACATGACGTTCTCGCAATAGTACCAATAAGGTAACTAATTGATTCACATCTAATCTTCTTAAGTTATTCATCTGGCGAATATCACCTTATAAAAATGTTCATTTCCTAATCAGTTCCCCGCTCATTAAGCTTATCTTAAATCAATCATATTCCCCTGTTAACTTTGAGGTTTATATGTCTACACTTTCATTATCTGGAATTATTTTAGCTTTGGCTGCTCTATTTGCAGGGGTTGTCGTCCCGATTCAAGCTGCAAGTAACGCCGTATTAGCCCGCCATTTGGGGCATCCGCTTTGGGCGAGTGCCATTTCACTGATTATCAGTATTATCGTTCTTATTCCACTATTATTTGTTTTTAAAGTGCCAAAACCCAATTTTAGCGTTGAACTATTCAGCCAACCTATTTGGATCTGGTTTGGTGGGATAGCCGGTATGATTTACCTCACTTCGGCATTGATTTTAGTTCCTAAGATTGGCAGTACGACCTTCTTTGTTATGGTAATTGCAGGGCAATTAATCATTTCGGCTTTGATAGAGCACTTCGGCTGGTTTGGTATGCCACAAAATCCAATACCGTTCGGTAAAATATTCGGCATAGGTTTGGTCATTGCTGGCGTATTGTGTGTTCAGCTGTCTCGTAAATAATTGGCATAAAAATACCCGCATAAAGCGGGTATTTATTTTAGGTTGGTGTCGTAATATTACTTTTTATGGGTAAATAACGACACCACCACCGCAACAATAATATTCAGAATAAATGCAGCAATACCGATATTCATAAAGCTCAAACTTTCCCCTAACCAAGGGAACAATTGTGCTAACGAAATTTTCTCGATATAGGTTACCGCGAGAAATAATACCCCCGCTGAAATCCCACAGATAGCTCCCGCTGGCGTCATTGGGTTTTGCTGTTTAAAACTCATCAATAACGCAGGGAAAAATTGCGCCACAATATTTACACCGAGCAGCATAATTGCCACTAACGTGTCATTGCTATGAAAAATAAAGTACAAACTTACTAATGCCACTAATGGCACCATATAGCGCGCATAGACACCAGACTGACGCTTTTCTTCACTTGCACCCACCGCTTTTTGTACCACGCCCGCCAACATATTGGAGGTCGTTAGTAGTAGCATCGAACCTGGCACTAAGGCAGTTAACATCCCTGCTGCACCGATAAAACCAACAACAACAGGTGAAAACGTCTCTTTCGATATTTCAAATAGTGATAAATCCACTGCTGAACCTTCAAGGTGTGGAATTTGCAATATCGCCGCATAACCAACAAAAAAGGCAAAAAGCATAATTAAGCTATACGCTGGAATTAAAATACTATTTCGCTTAAGTGATTTTTCATCCTTAGCGGTAAATACCGCCGCCATATAGTGAGGCCAGCAAAAATAGGCCACGACAGATAGGAATATTGTGGAAATATACCAAGGAATATTCAGCCCTGTTTTTGGGAAGGTTAAGAAGCTCGGCATGGCGGTATCAATGGCTTTAAACATATCACCAAAGCTGCCGTAATAATGCAACGGAATATAAATCCCAATAAACACCACAACAATTAAGATCATTAAATCTTTTAGTGCGGATGTCCAAGCTGACCCATGTATACCTGAAATCATCACAAACAGCGTAACAGCAATAATACCAATCCAAATCGCCATATCTGCAGGGATCGCACCATAAGACGCTTGTGAAACAATAATACCAAGACCTTTCAATTGGAGCACAAATAATGGCACCATTGCCGCAATAGAAATTAGACTAATTAACAACCCAAGCCCTTGGCTATTATATTTCTTGGTAAATAATTCAGAGATAGTTCTAACATCGTTATCTTTTGCAAAGCGCCAGACCCGCGGATGCACCCAATATAAAAATATCCCCATAAACGCATTTACAGCCAAGGTGTAGAGGATTGCGGGGCCTTTACCATATGCCCAACCACTTCCCCCCAGAAACGTAAAGGTGGTGTAGATTTCCCCTGCACTCAGTAAGAAAACGAGCAGTGCCCCGTAGCTTCGCCCCCCCACAGACCATCCTTCATGATCCATGGTTTTTCCCTTTTTCGCTCTAATCGCCAAATAAATGCTGAAAAGGAAAAATACCGTAATAATAATTAATGCGGAACTCATGACGTTTCCTTAAGATTTTTATTGTCTAACACATTAATTAATAACATGATAAGTGCTGTCACGATCACCCATGCCACAATCCAAAACATCAAAAAAGGTAACCCCATTACAAAGGGCTCAACCTCATTGGCATAATAAATTCCAACGGTTAATGCCAATACAGGGAAAATAACGAGGTAGTGATACCATCTCATAAAGAATCCTTATTTTTATTATTCGAAAGAAATCAATTCACGAGGTAAATAACTTAACATTTCAACACCCTCTTCTGTAATCAGTAACATGTCTTCAATCATAATTCCACCAACACCAATACCGTAGTAAGGTGTTTCCAAACTCATGACCATCCCCGCGCGGAATACTTCGGTGGTTGCAGCACTGACAAAAGGCGCTTCTTCTAAACCAACAAACACGCCATCACCATGCCCTAAATGGCCACGATTATAGTGCGGTAAACCTGATGAGCGAATTAATGCCATGGTTTCGTTAAATACGTCACTCAACGCAACTCCTGGCGCAATACGGCTCAACATATATTGATGGCCTTTTAATATCGTTTGGTAAATCGCTCTCACCTTTTCATTGGGTTTACCTACCACAAAGGTACGTGCAATATCTGCACCGTATCCAGCAACATCCACACCACAATCAAACTTAATTAAGTCCCCTTCTTTTGCAGGCACATTGTCTGGCAACATTTTAGGTGAAAAATCACTTCCTACTGAAATTAAGTGAAAACGACTGTAATTGGTTTCAGGAAAGGACATTACTTTCGCTTTAAAAGCCGCGGTTAGTTCCGCGGATGTGCAGCCAACACGAATGAGCTGGCTAGCTGCTTCAATGCCTGCCTCAGTAATTTGGGCTGATTTTCGCAGATGGTTAATCTCCCACTCACTTTTGATCATGCGTAATTCATTAAAAAGCGGTGAGGAATCAACTAAGTTTAGTTCTGGAATGACTTTGTCTAACCAGTTTTTACCCGTGTAGGTAATTTGGTTAAGCTCAATCGCAACAGGTTTGCCATACACCCCCGCCTCAGATAAAGCGTCTTTTAATAAATTAAAAATGGTTTCGATTGGGCTATTGATCGGCCTTGCTTTCACCACTTTGCCATTATCAGGGTTATAAGGGTCGTCAACATCCACCCAAATTGGAAAGGTTTTAATTTGCGCATTTGGCATTTGTAAGCTTAAGTTCGCGGCTTCAAACTCATTCATGATCACCAGTGATTTTACCGTGGGATCACGGAAGATCACGGCAATGGCAGAACCTGTCTGCCTAAAAGTATACATAAAGAAGCTTGCAAACCCTGTTAAATGATAAAAATTATCACCAACTGTGGCAATTAGCGCTTCAATGCCATCACGCTCCATAATTTCACGGGCTTTATTTGTTACGTTTTCAAGGTGTTGTTGCTTTAAAAGTGACTCGGTTTTTTGAATTGTCATTGTTGTTTTCTCAATCCGTCGTTCTGATCGCTAAATAAATTCACAATATGACGAGCGAAATAATAAGTTCGCTTATTATATCGAGAGTTGAAATGAATACATCGTGTAAGGTGTAAGTTGGATATAACTAATAGTTATATATTAGTCAAAAATTAACCTTGCTAGAGATTTGAATTTTGGTGAAAAAATGAAAAGGACTATAAAAAATAGCCCTTTTACGATTTAAAACTGGGGGATTATAAGTTTTCAGCACAAGTGATGGCTTTTTCGGACTCATTGTTACGAGTGAGCCATAAAGAAAGCGCTTTTAATGAATCAGGTGTAAATTCATCACAACGTGCGCTAATTTCTTTTGGTGTAAGCCAACTTACCTCAACCACTTCTGACTCTTGCAGTGCAAAAGGGCCATGGCTAACACAGCTAAATAACCCACCCCACACGCGGCAATGCTCATCCTCGAAATAAAAATGACCATGCTCTGCAAATGGTACACCTGCGATACCCAGCTCCTCTTCCGCTTCACGTTTTGCTGAATCAAGAATATTTTCACCTTGGGTAACAACACCACCTGCTGTGGCATCTAAAAAACCAGGGTGGAAATCTTTAATATCCGTGCGTCGCTGGACTAAGATCTTCCCCATTCCATCGTGCACAACAATATACGTCGCACGATGCCGTAAGTTTTCAGCACGCATTTGGCTGCGGGTTGCCTGAGCAATAACGTTATTATCCTCATCGACAATATCGACCCATTCGACGACTTCGGTTTGTTGTTCCATCCTGTAAACCTTTTATAATTAAGCTAAAATAGCTTATGTCATAGACTGATTGCCACGACATGTCAGACAATACAACGATGCTTTTGACTCGCACTTAATCGTTGATCCTAGCCCAATTTGCATTTGGTTGCTATCACAAATAAGTACTTATTATCACAATGCTCATAGAGCTTTTAGCATTTTTAAGATAACGTAATCAAATCACACAATTTGTGCTCACAGATGCTATAGTTAAATTATAAAACCTATGGAAACATTGTTTTAGCGCGATAACTTGAACTTAGCAAGATATCAGTTAGCTAACTGAGTGCAGACAACAACGCTGCGGTTTGAATAACACACGGGATCCATCCCCTAAATAGTTCAAATTGCAGCTAGGCGTCAAACGAAGGCATCCTTAGGAGCATACATAAGTATGTGACTTAAGGTACTGAGCGTAGACAACAACGCTGCGGTTTGAATAACACACGGGATTCATCCCCTAAATAGTTCAAATTGCAGCTAGGCGTCAAACGAAGGCATCCTTAGGAGCATACATAAGTATGTGACTAAGGTAACTGAGTGCAGACAACAACGCTGCGGTTTGAATAACACACGGGATCCATCCCCTAAATAGTTCAAATTGCAGCTAGGCGTCAAACGAAGGCATCCTTAGGAGCATACATAAGTATGTGACTAAGGTAACTGAGTGCAGACAACAACGCTGCGGTTTGAAATATGACGGGGATTTTGAAATATGACGGGGATGGCAATGAAAATACTCATAACAGGCGGCACAGGGCTAATCGGTACCCCTTTAGTCCAAAAGTTAATCTCCCTTGACCATAAAGTCACCGTATTGAGCCGTTCACCACAAAAAGTGTACAGTCATTTCTGTAAAGCTGTCGAATGCTGGACATCTTTAAACGACATCAATAACCTCAACGGCTTCGATGCTGTTATCAACTTAGCTGGTGAGCCCATTGCCGAAAAACGTTGGACTGATGAGCAGAAAAAGCGCCTTTGTGATAGCCGTTGGAAAATCACCCAACGACTGACCGAACTCATTATAGCTAGTGAAACGCCACCGTCTGTCTTTTTATCGGGCTCTGCTGTTGGCTACTATGGTGACCAAGGCCAAATTGTTGTCACTGAAGACGAACAACCTCATGATGAATTTACCCATCAACTTGCCCAGCATTGGGAAGCGCTTGCAGAAAATGCAGCTTCCGATAAAACACGTGTGTGTTTACTGCGTACAGGGCTTGTATTGTCCCCTAATGGTGGAGTCTTGGGTAAAATTTTGCCTATTTTCAAAATGGGTGCAGGTGGGCCAATAGGTCATGGTAAGCAATACATGCCTTGGATACATATCAACGATATGGTCAATGCTATTTATTTTTTACTCATGACGCCTGTGCTTTCAGGCCCTTTCAATATGACAGCGCCTTATCCTGTGCATAATGACCAATTCACGGCTATTTTAGGGGATGTCCTCAACCGCCCTTCTTTTGTTCGCACCCCCGCTTTTGTGATCAAAGCCATTTTAGGCGAATCTGCAGCCTTAGTATTGGGTGGGCAGCAAGCGATTCCTAAACGTTTAGAAGAAGCTGGATTTGAATTCGAATTTATCGAGTTAAAAATTGCATTAGAAGACTTATTGGCTCCCAAGGAAAACTAACCCCCTTTTAATGCTCCTAATAGCCTCATATCTCTACCATCTCGTGATATAAATATAACGGGATGGTTTCCACGCATTCCTATGAAAATGCTTGTGAGAATCATATTTAATTATATCCACTACATATATTAAATACAAAATCATTGATATTTGAAAGATACAAATAGAAAACATCATTATGGTATCTATTTATTAGATAAATTAAGGATGCCATAATGCCTACCCAAATAAATTCATTGAATAAAACCCCCTTTACCCAATCAAAATTTTTAAATTTTTTACAAAAAGATAATTCTAAATTTTTCCAAGAAAACATTTTGAAAATTACAAACTCAAAAGAACCTTTCCTCGGTTTTTGTTATGATGCATCTGTCAAATTCTTACACTATAGTGATAAAGGTTTAGAACAAGACTATATCAATATTTACAATAAATACTTCGATGATGTTAAAACTAATGACACAATGATACCAAGAGAACGCGGTAATTTAACGATGGCATCTATTTCAGATTATAAAAAATACACAGAAAAAAAACATATCATTAAACAAGGAAATCAACTTCTCAAAGAGATATTTGATATACAAAAATTACGATACAATTCAACAAATAATTATAATTTATCACTACACATTCCATTATCCTCACCTATCTTTAAAGAAAAAAGTCTTTTGAAATTAATAGAACTAGCCTTAGATGAAAACATTAAATGGTGTGTAGATAAGGAATATAGAATGTTTAAAATTACGATAGCACCATTAATTTCTGACAATATCAAATGTACAAAAAAAATATATTCATTGAATTCAAGTAAAATTTCAAGTCCAGATACTGACACACAAAAATAAGCATGCGGCATTATTGAATCAGCCATTAACAAAAAAACACATCAAATGAGAATTAATAGCCTATTAGATTTAATGCTAATTTCCACAAGCGAAAAAATAGAAAAAAGCTGGCTAGATACAAACAGCCAACAAAACTTAACTCCCAGTATAAAAATACAAGATGAATATGAAGAAATAACAAAATTAAATGATTTTATGGATGCAATTAGAGAATGCAAAGATGACAATAAAAATTATATATTTTTAAGCCCCAATCATGCTTGCGCAATTAATATCAAGAAAAGCAATAAAAGTGAAATCTATCAATTCTTTGACCCCAATGAAGGCATTTATCAATTTCATAACGTCGATGAGTTCACTTTTTTTCTAAAAAACTTTATGGATGAACATGAGACATATAAATTTATAAAAGATAGCGATTCTAATTATCAAATTTCATTTGTTAAACTTAATAGGATAAACCCAATTTCAAATAATCATAATAAAAAAAATGTTTTTGATAGTAATTTAAAAATAAACAAATTGCTTGCATTAGATAACTTTGAGGTAAAATTTAAAAGAAAATCATTCAAAAACTTGATACCAAAAAACAAAACTTATCGCATTGTTCATCGTAATTTTGACAAGAAAAGCCATCTTGTGACATTAGCGTTTCATTACACGAAATCCAATAACGATAAGCAAAAGACCATCTACTCATCGAACATTGCTACCCCCATCCTTCATCAGGTTATACAAAGTAACCTGGCGCTATTGAAAAAAACGGATGAGGACATTTTTATTGATAAAAGAGGCAATATTTATCCTGTGGCACCTGATATTTCTATGGGTAATTTTAACCCTAATACTGACCCTAGCATTATGTTTGGCACAAGGACACTTAATAACCAAGTATAAATACTATCTTAATTTATTTGGCCCCTTGCCAGCGATGAAATAAATCCTGTTCAAGTTCAATATCAAATTGGTCGAGTACACGGTTAACCGTTTGATTGACAATATCTTGAATGGATTGAGGTTGATGATAAAACGCTGGCATGGGTGGCATAATCACAGCTCCCATTTCAGCTGCTTGTACCATCAACTTCAAATGCCCAACATGCAATGGTGTTTCACGTACCCCGAGGACTAATTTTTTCCCTTCTTTGAGTACCACATCTGCCGCCCTTGTCACTAAGGTATCGGTATAGCTGTGAACAATACCTGAAAGGGTTTTCATGGTACAGGGCATAATTACCATGCCGGCAGTACGAAAGGAGCCTGACGAAATGGCCGCTGCAATATCGCGGCTATCGTAATTAAAATCAGCAAGTTGCTGTACGTCTTTCACGCTGTATTGTGTTTCCAGCGCTAATGTTTGGCGGGCAGCCGCACTCATCACCAAATGGGTTTCAACCTGTGTAACGGGTTTTAGTACCTCAAGCAATCTGACGCCATATATCGCCCCACTTGCTCCAGTTAACCCAATTATCAGTTTTTTCATTTCTCTGCCCAATCCACGGTAATTTTTAAAGATTATATACTATATTACGCGCCGTTGTTTGCCCTAACCGAATAATCAACATTCTGAGGATGTCAGGTTGCCACCAATACTGATAAAAACACACTGACGAAAACAATTCTCTAAATAGCTTGAACAACAGCTTAGCGGCAAGAGAAGTCATCCCAAGGAGCATACAGTAGTATGTGACTTGGGTGGCTGAGCGCAGCCAACACCGAGGTAGCCTAAAGGCACCAATCTCATCCTCTAAAGATTTTAGGTTGTCGCTAGGCGGCAAGAGATGTCATCCCAAAGAGCATACAGTAGTATGTGACTTGGGTGGCTGAGCGCAGCCAACACCGCAACAGCCTAAAAGATGACGAGGATTTTAGGGAGATCAGCCACAATCCCAGTTATACACCACCCTGCTAAAATCCCTTTTCTTCAAATCTTCGGGATGAATAAAGAAATTCCCTACACCAATGTCTCCCCACAGGATCCCGACTTCATAGTCGCTGTTTATTTGTAGGAGCAACTCATATTGCTGAATATCTTCTTCGTACTCTCTTGGATCTGATTGCGTAAAGAATGGATAGCCACCAATACAATGCGCACCTGACGCAAAGGCATCACTGTATGGTTCAACCCAGTCATCATAAAAATCTTCGCCTTCAAACTGGTCTTCGTAGTCATAGAGGTTATCAACGCCCAATATTTTTTGCCCGAATTGAAAATCATCGATACTGATATATTGCTCTGTCGGCGTATACTTGATAGCACAGGTTTGGTCAACGGGCGTGTAATAGTCATCTGAGTGCGCTGCAATAACGGCGGAAAAGTCTTGGGTTAATTTCGCTGTATCTTCAATAATATTTTCACGGTAGATAATCCTAAAGTCCGCTTGTTTTTGGCGGTCTTCGAAATTAGCCCCATATAAATCATCACCGCCGATAAAAAATTGTAACAGTCCTTTTTCTGGGTAGTTTGCCAATTTAGGCATTTGTGCAAAGTTGATTTGTGCGAGCAGTTTTAATGGGATTCCCTCGCTATCGATGGGGTAAGGTTCGTTCAGAGGTAAGTACGGCATTCCACCCACACGACTTTCCCACCACACATATTCTTCTATCGGTGTTAAGGTCATTTCAACAAGGTTTTTTTTCGTTGCTTTGATTTTATCTATGAAGGGTTTTATGACATCAGGAAGAGAATCGAAATCAGCCATACTTAGCTCCAAATAGGTTGTTAATTTCTTTCTAGCCTACTTGATTTTTTCGAATTTTAAATCAGATATAACTGCAACTTATTCGTTTATTTAAAGCAATGATAGAAAAAATAACGTAAGCCTATGTAGAGTCAATGTTCTAACGAGTTTGAGTAACAGCCTAGTGGCAAAGAAACTATCCCAAAGCGCATACAAAAGTATGTACTTGTTAGCTAAATGATGCCAACAACGCTGTCACTCAAACTATGAACGAAGATTTTAGCCTTCGTTATAAATTTCCAAATCCTCGACTTCACTCTTATCTTTTAACTTCAGCTCGTCGTCTTTTCGCAAATTTTCCAAATAATCTAAATAACCTTGGTCAATGTCTTTGGTAACATAAATCCCATCAAATACGGAACATTCAAACTCAGTAATTTCTGGATTTTCTTCACGAACAGCATCAACTAAGTCTGATAAATCTTGGAAGATTAACCCATCAGCACCAATTAATTTGCGAATTTCATCCACTTCACGACCATGAGCAATCAACTCGTTCGCATTTGGCATATCAATACCATAGACGTTCGGGAAGCGAACTTCAGGCGCCGCAGAGGCGAAATAGACATTCTTTGCGCCAGCTTCGCGCGCTAGTTCAACAATTTGCTCTGAGGTTGTGCCACGAACAATGGAATCGTCAATTAGTAACACGTTTTTGTCACGAAACTCAGCACGGTTGGCATTCAGTTTACGGCGAACAGATTTACGCCGCTCTTGCTGACCCGGCATGATAAACGTACGGCCAACATAACGATTTTTCACAAAACCTTGGCGATACGGTTTATTTAATATATGGGCGATTTCTAACGCAATATCGCAAGACGTTTCTGGAATTGGGATAACGACATCGATATTTAAGTCTTCCCACTCACGCGCAATTTTTGCACCGAGCTTTTGACCCATACGCAACCTTGCGTTATAGACCGATACTTTGTCGATGAATGAATCTTGGCGAGCAAAATAGACGTATTCAAAAATACATGGCGTCAATTGAGGGTTGTCAGAACATTGGCGTGTGAATAATTGACCTTTTTCAGTGACATATACCGCTTCACCAGGTGCCACATCACGTAAAAATTCAAAACCTAATGTATCGAGCGCAACACTTTCAGAAGCGACCATATACTCATGTTCACCACTCTCTGTAATACGGCGTCCTAACACTAACGGACGAATACCGTGTGGATCACGGAACGCTAACATACCATGGCCAATAATCAGAGCGACACATGCGTAAGCACCACGCAGTTTTTTGTGCATCGCAGCCACTGCACTGAAGACGTTATCGGGTTCAAGGGGGAAATGGTCAAATCTGTCTAATTCATACGCCAGCACATTGAGTAAAATCTCAGAATCCGAGGTCGTATTAACATGGCGACGTGCAGTTTCAAACAAACTTCGCGTAAGTTCGTGTGCGTTTGTCAGATTACCATTATGAGCAAGTGTGATACCAAATGGTGAATTTACGTAAAAAGGCTGTGCTTCCGAGGCACTGGAGCTGCCTGCTGTTGGATAACGGACATGCCCTAATCCCATACAACCTTGTAACCGAAGCATATGGCGAGTTTCAAACACATCTTTCACAAGGCCATTTGCTTTACGTAAACGAATATTATTTTTGCCATCAATAGTGGCAATACCTGCTGCATCCTGCCCACGGTGCTGAAGCACTGTTAAAGCATCATAAATTGATTGGTTAACTGGTGTAACACCAGCGATCCCGACAATACCGCACATTTGGTCTTTCCTCATCAGCCAGACGGAGAAATGTTCTCCGGTAGGAAACTTGACGCATTTTGCAGGTAGTCAAAAAACCACCTGATAATATGACTGAACTGTGGAATAAATTCTGAACGCTGCCAATCCTCACTTTGAGGAAGCGGTGTAAAGGTATCGAGAAAAAACAGCAAGGCCGATACAATCAACACACCACGCAGCGCACCGAAGCAAATCCCCAGAACACGATCTGTGCCTGATAACCCAGTTTTTTGCACTAAAGAGCTGATCACATAGTTCACCACCGCGCCCACAATTAATGTGGCAATGAATAATGCGGCGATTGCAATGCCATTTCGCACCAGTACGTCCTCAAAGCGGGAAAAATAGTCCGCTAAATAAGGGTAAAATGTACTTGCGACAAAAAAAGCACAGCCCCATGTCACCAGTGATAGTGCTTCACGAACAAAACCACGGATCAAACTAACCAGTGCCGAGAAGCCAATAATGGCGATAATTGCGTAATCTATCCAGACCATATTTCATCCAAAATTCGCACTCACGACATCAGCGAAGTGCATTCTAACAGAAAACGAAAACGTTTGCGTAACCATTTTTCTATCAATTTACAAAAAATAGCGGCGAAAAGAAAAAATCATAATCGCCGCAGTAAGTTACTAAATCCCCTTACCTTTTAGGGATTATTGATTCTATTTATTAGGGTTTGAATGTTTGAATTATCCCTTTTGTTCCTGTTATCGCGTTAAGTTCAGGAAGCGCGGCTTCTAGCTTCTGCCGTGATGCCTCTGGCCCGACATAAATACGCGTGAGTTTATTGTTCACCGGTCTTGCTGGAACGGTATACACTTGGTAACCCGATAACCGCAGCTTCGCGACAATCTCCTCAACCTTGCTGGCATTGTTTAGAGCAATGACTTGAACAACAAATGCTTTGCCTTGCGGCTCAGGTTTAACCTCGGGTTTTGGCTCAGGCTTAGGCTCAGGCTTAGGTTCTGGCTTAGGTTCTGGTTTTATTGGCTCAACTGTCGCTGGGACGTTTGCCGCGACTTGTTCATTTTGCTGCTGGGTAATTGCTTCTGATAACATAGCTTCAGAAGCCCCTTCCGAAGAGGCGCTCGCGCTATTATGTGCTAACGGTGCAATTGCTTCGATATCTTCTTCATCACCTGGCTTTGGGATAATAGGAATGGCCGCAAATTCACTTTCATTATATTTCTTATCGCCATCAAGAAGTGCAGGAAGCACGATGACCCCTGCCGCAACCAGTACAATGACGCCAGCAAGACGATTTTGAAATTTACTAGCCACCAGCACTATCCTTTTTGGTTTTCTAATAACATCATGACATGAGCGACTGTGTGGAATGACCCACAAACTACAATCACGTCTTGTTCTTGCGCCTCAACACAAGCTTGCTGCCATGCTTTTTCAACACAATCAAACACATTAGCTTGCTGTACATGCTGGCTCAATTGAGCCACATCAGCCCCTCGAAACTCAGTTAATGGTGCGAGATACCAGTCAGTCACCTGCTGCGATAAACACTCAAGCGTGCCTTGAATGTCTTTATCACCGAGCATCCCAACAACCGCACGAATGCGACGGCCATCAACCGCAGGTAAGCCAGCTAATTTACTCACTAAATACCCTGCAGCATGAGGATTATGTGCCACATCCAAAATCATTAATGGTTTCTCACCAATAATTTGGAAACGTCCTGGCAATTGAGCTGATTTTAAACCTTGATAAATGGCAGCATCCGTGACTTTTTTTGCAATATCTGCATCAATTTGCAGTAAACAGCTAATTACGCCTAATGCCGTTGCCGCATTCGCCAGTGGCACATTCGGTAATGGAAGATCATGCCATTCACGTTGTGAGCTCTGCCAAGACCAACTCGTTGCTTGTTCGCTGTATTGCCAATCTACACCACGACGGAATAAATGGGTGCCAATGTTGTCTGCATATTTCCCAATCGACTCTGGCATATCGGGTTCACCCACCACACCATAATGTCCTTGGCGGAAAATACCTGCTTTTTCATGACCGATATGTTCACGATCAGACCCCAGCCAATCCGTGTGGTCGAGAGCAATACTGGTAATCGCAGCGATGTCTGCATCCACCACATTGGTCGCATCTAAACGCCCACCTAAGCCCACTTCTAAGATAACGATATCTAAATGAGCTTGCTTAAATAATTGTAGTGCAGCCAATGTGCCATATTCAAAGTACGTAAGAGAAATATTTTTACGTTGTGCTTCAATGGTCGCGAAAGCCTCACAGAAATCAGACTCGGAAAGCTCCTGCCCTTGAATACGTACACGTTCAGTGTAGCGCACCAAATGTGGCGAGCTGTAAACCCCCACTTTTAGCCCCGCTGCTATCAAAATTGATTCTAGCGTATGGCAAGTGGTGCCTTTTCCGTTGGTACCTGTGACGGTAATAACGCGAGGAGCTGGTTGCGTCAGATTCATGTGCCGAGCAACTTGGCCGACTCGTTCCAACCCCATGTCAATGTTTTGACTATGCAGGTCAGTGAGATAAGAAAGCCAAGCCTCCAAAGGAGACTTGGCTGTAGGAATGATTAGATTACTCATCATCTTTTTTATGCTTTGCAGAATCCTTTTCTGGTTCTTCGGCACTGATCTCATCAATAGCATTCAGGTCGATTTCTACTGTTTCTGCCACAATGATTGGCGTTTCATTAAAACTTGGCTTATTCGTTAACATCGCCAAAATTTCAGCCAGGCGATCACGCATTTCAGGGCGTCGCACGATCATATCAATGGCGCCTTTTTCCAGTAAGAATTCACTACGCTGGAAACCTTGTGGTAACTTTTCACGCACGGTTTGTTCGATAACACGAGGGCCTGCGAAGCCGATCAGCGCTTTAGGTTCTGCCACGTTGATATCACCCAGCATCGCTAAACTTGCTGAAACACCACCCATGGTTGGGTCAGTTAGCACTGAAATGTATGGTAAACCGCGCTCTTGCATTTTTGCTAAAGCGGCACTGGTTTTCGCCATTTGCATCAACGATAACAACGCTTCTTGCATACGCGCGCCACCACTTGATGAGAAACACACGAGTGGGCAATTATCTTCCAACGCTTGTTCTACCGCACGGACAAAACGTGCTCCGACGACGGAGGCCATTGAACCGCCCATAAAAGAGAATTCAAACGCAGCGGCAACAACAGGCATCCCTTTCAATGTACCTTTCATCACGACCATCGCATCTTTTTCACCCGTTTCTTTCTGCGCTGCTGTAATGCGGTCTTTATATTTTTTGGAATCCTTAAACTTGAGAATATCTTTTGGCTCAAGTTCGCTACCGAGTTCTGTCGTAGAATTTTCATCAAGGAAAGTTTCTAAGCGCTGACGGGCATGGATACGCATATGGTGGTCACATTTTGGACACACAGATAAATTGCGTTCTAACTCAGCACCGTATAAAACTTGTCCACAGCTATCGCATTTAGTCCAAACCCCTTCAGGGATGTTGGCTTTGTGTGATTGGGTCAAGTTACCTTTCTTTAAAATTTTTTCAATCCAGCTCATTAATGGACCTTTTTGTCTGTTTCACTCTGGTTATCACCAGTATGTAATTTTTTGCCATTAAACCACAATGATATCTCACTGTAGATAAAAACTTTTTAAACCACTTAGTGGTTATCGATTTTTTGCGCTGCCGCACGCTTTTCTTTTGCAGCAATCCGACGATGACGAATAATTTCAACCACCCCCGGCAGAATTGAAACAAAGATAATCGCGACTATCAGTAATTTCAAATTCTTTTGTACGAACGGTAATTCACCGAAGAAATACCCTGCATAAGTGAATAATAATACCCAAATAAATGCGCCCGTCACATTATAAAATGCAAAGTGACGATAAGACATTTTGCCCATTCCTGCAACGAAAGGTGCAAAAGTTCTGACTATCGGCACGAAACGCGCCAGTATAATTGCCTTGCCACCGTGTTTTTCATAAAACGCATGGGTTTTATCTAAATAAACACGACGAAAAATCTTTGAATCCGGATTTTTAAATAATCTTTCACCAAAAATACGCCCAATCGTATAGTTTACCGCATCGCCAATAATTGCTGCGGTAATCATTAACGCCACCATCAAATGCACGTTGAGTTCATTACTGTCCAAGGACGAAATAGCGCCCGCAACAAATAATAACGAATCTCCTGGCAAAAATGGTGTGACCACTAACCCTGTTTCGCAAAATAGGATCAGGAACAGAATACCATATACCCACGTGCCATAATCTCTGACCAGTTCAGCGAGGTGCACATCAATATGTAAAATAAAGTCGATAATAAAACTGATAAATTCCATATAATCCTCATTAATAATAGCATCCGTGCTATTTGCAGTAATTATGAGATAAAGTTAGCGTCGATTTACATCAGTTCATCTTCGAGAAAAAGAGGCCCCATGACATGACTGGGGAGCGCAAATTTCTCTGGATAATCCACACTGACCAAATAAAGCCCTTCCGCTTTTGCCGTGGCGGCAGCTTTAGTTCGGTCTTTTAATTCAAGAAGATGAGCCATCCAATCAATGTCTTGATTGCCACAGCCAATCTCCAACAAACTACCAACAATGTTTCTCACCATATGATGTACAAACGCATTGGCTTTAATATCCACCACCACATAATTGCCGTGGCGGCTCACATTGACGTGCATAACATTACGCCAAGGTGTTCTAGACTGACACTGGACTGCTCTGAATGACGTGAAATCACGCTCGCCTATCAGTGCTTGTGCCGCTTTGTGCATCCGTTTTTCATCCAGTGGATAATGAAAATGCGTCACGCCATTGGATAAGATGGCAGGCCGATAGCGGTGATTAAAAATCACGTAGCGATAACGACGCGCCGTTGCACTAAAACGCGCATGGAACTCATCACCCACAGGTTGGCACCAACGTACCGCAATATCTGGCGGTAAATGCGTGTTAACACCCATCGTCCAAGCGGCTTCTTTACGCTCAACTGACGTTTCGAAATGCACAACTTGCCCTGTTGCGTGAACACCTGCGTCTGTTCGACCCGCACAAAACACGCCAATCGGCTCTGCGGCGATTTTCGACAAGGCTTCCTCGAGACAACCTTGTACACTTTTCACTTCTTGCTGGCGTTGCCAACCAAAATACCGACTGCCGTTGTATTCAATACCTAACGCGATACGATGCAACTTTGTTGACTCGGACATCAGTAAAACAGCTCCTGAGCGAGTTTTTCCGCTGTTTCAACTGCCATTAATGCACCACCGAAACGCACGTTGTCCGCGACTGACCAAAACTGTAAAATCTCGGGGATCCCGTAGTCATTGCGCACACAGCCAATACTGAGCAGGTCGTTACCTGACGCATCTGTCACTTGTGTTGGATAATCACCCTCTTCTGAGACCTGAATATCATCAAAACGTTCAAATTCATCGTTCGCTTCTTCAGCGCTAATCGGGCGCAGCGTTTCTAAATGGACAACTTGTGCATTACCATAAAAAACAGGGGATTGGATAAAACTGACTGCAACAGGTAAGCCATCGTCCTGCAACACTTTACGCACCTGTTCAACTAAGCGGCGCTCATGTATGACACTGCCTTCCATATCCGCCAATAGCGGCAGCATATTAAAGGCTAATTGCTTACTAAAGCGCCCTTCTTCCGCTGGAATACCATTCAATAAACGTGCGCTTTGCCCTGCCAGTTCATCTACCGCCGCTTTACCGTAGCTTGAAACTGATAGCATATTGGTTAATGTGATACGGCCTAAACCCGCGGCATCCACTAACGGTTTAATTGCTGTCAATAATTGGCTAACTGCGCTATCTGCTAACGAAATAATATTGCGATTACGGTAATCCGCTAATACTTGCGGGTTCACGGCAGGTACAATTAATGGCACATCAGGTTCTTGAGCAAACACACCGCTGGTATCAATCACAATGCAGCCATCTTGTGCCGCGGACTCTGCGTATTGCAGCGTTGCCGCTTCGCCTGCCGCGAAGAAAGCCATTTGGGCTTGTGACCAATCGAAGTCTTTGGCATCGTTTACTTGAATACTTTTACCATTAACACGTACGCTCTCCCCCGCACTGCGTTCACTGGCCAGTAAATACAGCTCGCCGACTGGGAATTCTCTTTCTTGTAACAGTGAAATTATTGCTTCACCCACAGCACCGGTTGCACCCAATACTGCAATATTCCAACCTTCAGTCATGGCTATTCCTCTAAAAAATAAAAAATTAAATGACCTCAATAATTGAAGTCATTTAATCAGATGTTCATCTTACTGAAATCTATGATTGGTGAATTAAGTTCGCCTTAAAACCGAGCTCAGTGAGTAAAGTGGCTGTTTGCGGGTCATCACAAATCACATTCAGGGATGACCACTCACGGCGTTCTTGGTAATTTTTGCGCAATTTATCAAATTCACCTTTGATACCAGCAACAGCTCTAAGTGCTGCATCATCACGGCGCACATCATACACTAGATGCACTAACCTTTTGAGCTGGTTTTGCGTTAATTTACCATTAAGAGCTAATTCGCTGATATCAGGTTTTGGCAGTAGCGATGAGAGGGAAACGTGCGCCGATTTACCGAGAAATTGGCAATAAGCTTCATAAACTTGTGTCGTTCCACGCGCTTTCCCCTCTAAGGTATAACCTGCAATATGTGGCGTACCGATATCGACTAAATGGAGTAAGTCGGTATTCAAATCAGGCTCTGGCTCCCAAACATCCAGTACGACACTGATTTTTTTTCCTTGTTGAAGTACTGCGAGTAACGCTTGATTATCAACGACCTCACCACGGCTAGCATTGATTAAAATAGTCCCTTCACGCAAGTTCTCTAAGCGGGTTTTGTCCATCAAATGGAAGGTTTGGTCTTCCCCTGCCATATTCAGTGGTGTATGGAAAGTCAGCACATCGGCCTGAGTAAGCAACTCATCAAAAGCCACAAATGGCCCTTCTTCGCCTTTTGCTGCGCGTGGTGGATCGCATAACACGGTTTTCACACCCCATGCGTTCAAGCGCGTGGCTAAACGACCACCCACATTACCGACGCCCACGATCCCAACGGTTTTATCCCGTAAATCAAAGTTATCGCGCTGTGCAAGCAGTAATAAAGACGAAATCACATATTCCACCACAGCAATGGCATTACACCCTGGTGCAGAAGAAAAACCAATATTGGCAGTGGACAACCATGCCGTATCCACATGGTCAAATCCTGCGGTTGCGGTACCGACAAATTTAACAGGTGTCTTATTCAAAAGTGATTCATTGACTTTGGTGATGGAGCGAACCATTAATGCATCTGCATCAATGAGTTCTTGTTCAGGGATCGGGCGTCCTGGTACGGCCTTAACGTCACCTAGCTCACTAAACAGTGCCTGAGCGTAAGGCATATTTTCATCAACTAAAATTTTCACGCGGTATGTCCCAATGATTGACAATTTATCTCTGTATCACAATATTTTGCCACGGTTTAATCTAGATGCCTACGAGAGTTAGCGCTCCAGACCAAAGTTATCATCCATCGCAAATTCTTTCACACGGAACCGGTCAGGTGTCACCCCTGAAATTTGTTGGAACATCGCAATAAATGCAGATGCCGAACTATATCCCACATCCAACGCCACTTCATGCACACTTTTTCCTCTTTCCAAGCCTGCAACCGCATGTAAATAACGTAAACGTTGCCGCCATTCACTAAACGACATACCGAGCTCTTGTTGGCAGCGCCTTGATAGCGTACGCTCTGAGGTATAAGAACGTTTTGCCCATTGGGCCAGTGTCGTGTTATCTGCGGGGTCGTTTTGCAGCTCTTGCAAAATCGGGGCTAAAAATTTGTCCTTGGTGGCAGGTAAATAAGTGTCTTGGCATGGGGAGAGGGAGAATTGGTCAATCAAAACATGGGCAAGGCGCAAATCTTGTTCTGTTTCGGGTTGAACAACACCCCGCTGGTACATATCCGTCATAATAGATTGAAATATCGTACTTAAACGAACCACGCACGGACGCTGAGCTAATACATCATTATATTCATGCGAGAAATCCACGATGCGAAATTTGACACTTTCTTTATTAAAGCTAGCATGGGGAATATTCGCGGGGATCCAAATACAAAATTCAGGCGGTGCCAAGTAGTGCTTGCTTGCCAGCCACTTCCATTTCCATAATACCGCACACGACATACAGCATCTGCCCAAATGGATGTGAGTGTGATTTGTACTCAGTGAGTGCAGCGGTTTGTTCGTGACGAAATGCAATAAGTTCAGGCTCAATTATATTGCATTCACTAATGTGCCAAATATCTAATTTTGAATTTCCCATGATACCTGTCTGAAAAGCGTTATCGATTGTCTGATTATCAGTATATCTAAAAAATCGGTCAGATGTATACTGGATCACATTCGATATGGGAGAATGTTTTAATGAAGAATTTGCTTTTTCCGCTAATTGCGGTTTTATTGTGGTCAATCAATGCCATTGTGAACAAAGCAGCGTCCACTGCCATTGACCCCGCAGCGATTTCCTTTTACCGTTGGGCACTTGCATTAGCCGTTATGACCCCCTTTGTTCTGCGCTCAGTACTGCGCCACCACAAAGTAGTGATGAAACATTGGTGGCAATTGGCCATTTTAGGGGCGCTCGGGATGATGCTATACCAAAGCTTAGCCTATTATGCCGCCCACAGTGTTAGTGCAACATTTATGGGAATAATGAACTCATTAATTCCATTACTTACAGTAATCATCAGTATTTTTGTACTGCGCGTAATCCCAACAGTCGGTATCGTTCTGGGTTCGGCTTTGTCGCTGTTTGGTTTATTGTGGCTAGTCAGTCAAGGCAATCCAAGTACGTTGCTATCCCACGGGTTAGGCCAAGGCGAGTTAATGATGATTGTTGCCTCTGCGGCTTATGCACTCTATGGCGTGCTGACAAAACGTTGGGCAATTCAGCTCTCTAGTTGGGACTCACTCTATGTGCAAATTTTCTTTGGGGTGATTTTACTGTTACCAAACTTCTTAATGGCCGATGACGTGGCACTGAATAGTCACAATATTGGGTTAGTCATGTTTGCAGGGATTGCCGCCTCCATTATTGCTCCAGCTTTATGGATCCAAGGGGTGATGCGTTTAGGCGCAAATACCACATCTATATTTATGAATCTCGCGCCTGTATTCACTGCAATTATCGCTATTTTCGCCTTAGGTGAAGAGCTAAAAAGCTATCATTTAATCGGCGGAGGCGTGGTATTACTGGGTGTCATGTTAGCGCAGCAACTACGTACTCCACTCACACACATGTTCCGCCGTGAAAAAAAGGTGGTTCAAAAGGATACTTGTCAGTAGAATAGAATTACAAAAGCAATAAAGCAATGTCGTCACTCATATGCCCCACATTGTGGGGCTATGTTTGAAAGTCCCTCACAAAAGAATCCCTATATTTCTCTCTCTTTTTTACTTTTTTCGTCTCTTTTTTATCAACATTAATGCTTTGTGACATTTTAAAATCACTCAGTTATTCATTATTTTCCTACCATTGGTAATCTCAAAACCATCTTATTGCCCATTGTAGACAAAATCCGATTGAAACTTCTTCATAAGCAATTAGACTTAAGCCAAATTAAATACCTCTTTAGTAGTATTAACTCAGAGTGCCCATTGAACACAGGAGCGTGGCAAATAACCTGATAAGCCATGACAAGGAAAAACCATGACTAAACAGTTTAAGATGGTATTGTTTGTATTGATAATAATTGCTATCGCAGGTGGCATTTATTTTATCAATGCATCAAGCCAATCCAACTCAGCTCAAGCTGGGTATGACTTATATCAACAAGGTGATACTAAAGCCGCTGTTGAGCAATTTCAAAAAAATGCCGATAAAGATCCTCAATCTGCCTATGCCTTAGCCATGATGTATAAAGATGGAATTGGTATTGAGCCTGATGATGAAGCGGCGCAGCGTTATTTGATCAAAGCCGCTGAAGCTAATAATAAAAATGCACTCTATAACCTAGGTTATTACCGTTATAACCGTGAGATGGATGATACCCCAAACGATAGAAGCGGTCTCGTTTCCCTCACAAAAGCAGCTGATTTAGGTGTAATAGAAGCACAAGAGTTAGTGGGCAGTGTGTACATGGAGGATAGATACGACGAAATTCCCCAAGACATCAAGCTAGCGCGCCACTACTTTACATTAGCCGCTGAGCAAGGCTCCAAAATATCAAAATTTGCACTGGGTTATATCGCCCATCAATTTGACAAGGACAATAAAAAGGCAGTTGAAATCTTAACACCGCTAGCTAGCAAAGATTTTCCATTCCCTGCCATGTTGCTGGCCACGATTTATGAACAAGGTGGCGATGGGATCGCACCAAACCCTGCGTTAGCCAAAAAATACGAACGCATGTCATATTCCTCTACGTTCGATTATCTTTCCCAAAGCAATGACAGGGAGCCAGCACCTTTATCATTGTATGGTTCGCAAACTGCTGAAGAAAAACAACAAATTATTGCCAACCTTGAAGAACGAGCCAGTAAAGGCGAAGAATACGCTATTTACACGTTATATCACAAATACAGTGTGGGAGAAGACGTCAAACGCAGTGAATTACGCGCTATGGCGTATTTGCGCCCTCTAATACAACAAAAGAAACCTAAGGCACTGTACCTCAGTTACCTTGCAGACAATAGCAAAATTAAAGCGCTAACTGAGGCTGCGGACCAACAATATCCAGACGCGATGTATGAAGCTTATCGTGCTTATTCAGGTACTATTTTCAATTCAGTTGAACGGAATGACGCTTTAGCCAATAAATACTTAATCTCAGCGGCGGATTTGGGGCACCAAGAAGCGCTTATAACCATCACCCAACGCGCCATTTCTGACTATAATTTTCCCACTAAAAAACTCAATGAAACCGTGGCAAAATATCTGCCAGAATTAATGAAGAAGTACCCAAACTCAGCAAAGGCACAAATTCTTGCCAGCCAAGTTTATGGTACTAAAGGCAGTGTATTATATTCCCCAGAAAAATCTTTTGAGGCGACAGAAAAAGCAAACCGCATTCAGCCAAGTTATGAAACACAAATGCAACTTGCTCGCGGTTATATTAATGGCTTTGGAACAGAAAAAAACCTCGAAAAAGCCACACAAATACTGAAAGATAACTTAGATTCACGGGGCTACCCATCCACCGCAGAACGCATGTTAGTTCATTTATACTATCGTTATGATATTAAAGCATTTGTGGATGAAAAAACGATTGTTGATATCTTAAAAAAAGACGTTATTGAACGCGATAATGACGCATTAGCCCATTATTATGCAGACTATTTACTACGCCAAGATGCAGAAAACAATAAAAAATTAGCCTTTGAACTGTATGAGAAAGCAAGCAAATACGACTATAACGGCCGTGTCTATTACGCTGCTGCCCTGCTCAAATATCAACCCACTGAAACCAATACCATCGCCAATATACTTGTCGATTTATTAGACTCGCCTCGAGCCAAATCAGAGTTAACCCCCGAAGAACTCGCCACCGCCTATGATGTTTTATTTAAAACAGGCTTAAACCGCAGAGATACGAAGGCCATACTGGTTAGATTAGCGGCCAATGAGAAAAATACTGAAGCACAAAAATTAATTGAGCCACTGATTGGTACAGACGCAGATATCACTTATCAGTATGGTATTACGCAACTTACAAACTTAAAAAATGTAAGTGCCCTAACGAATGACGAACTCAAGCCTTATTATGACACTATTTTAAAAGCCGCAGATTTAGGAAGTACCTCCGCGATTTTATATATTGCACAAAACCTTGATGGCGTGAATTACATCAATGATAAAGCCTATTATAAAGACCGCTTCCAAGCCATCTCTGGGTTAACGTCTAATGACCTCGTTCCGCAGTATAAGCGCTGTGCAGCATTAGGTAGCAACCGCTGTTTATATGAGTTGGGTGAAATTTACCAAAAAGGCAATTATGGGGAAGATGCTAACTATGATCTCGCCATGGAATATTACAACAAAATATCCGACCCTGATTTCAGCTTTTTAAAATCACGCAAAAGAGAAATTGAAAAAGCGAGAGCCTCGTTTATTACCATTCAGGCGAATGCAAAAAACAATGACCCTGATGCCATTCGCACCCTCGCCAATGCCTATAAATTCGGTAATTATGGGCAGAAGGTCGATAAGCAAAAATGGCAAGAATACCTAGAGAAAAGCGCCAAGCTGAATAATGAAACAGCACTTGAAGAGTTAATTGATTATTATAATGAAAATGAAGAACTTCAACGTGCAAACAAAAGCAAAATTATTGGTTATTACGACCAATTAGCTGCCCTTGGTAGCAAAAACTATACCCGTGAACTGGCACACCAATATTTAAATGGCAGCCAATTAGTTGATGTTGATCGTCAAAAAGCCCGAGAATACTACCTAAAAGCAGGTAGTTGGGGCAATCAATACATCAAGTATATGGATGACTTTGATATTGGCATGCAAACGCTAAATGAAAGTGCAGTTGCAAAATACAAAGTGGGCCGCGCCTATTTATATGGTAATGGAGTGAAAGAAGACCGCCAGCAAGCCATGAAATACTTGAAAATGGCCAGTGACGACAATAACGATAACGCAATAATCCTCTACAGTGAAATGCTGTATTTGGGCGAACTCTCCGCAGATAAGAAAACGCTAGTTGTTGAACCCAATTGGGATGAAGCCATTGTTTATCTGAGGAAACATTCCAACCCAAGCCGTGTTGAAGAATACACAAAACTGTATGACACCACCGTGGTACCTGCACAAAATGGTGATGCAGAGGCGGCTGAAAAATTAGGGGATTGGTATAAATCCCGCGGTCACGCCCCTGCTGCGCAGCTTTGGTACAAAAAAGCCATTGCTGGCGGTAACCTCGCCGTTTATCCATCACTGGATAAAGTGACAGAAAATAGCCAAGCCAAACGCCAAAACTACCTTGATGGCACCGCGAAAGGCGATCTGTTCTCTAAGGTGCAACTTGCAGGCGATTACTTGTACGATAGCAGCATCACCTTAGAGTCTGACGAATACAACGCTGCGATCCAATACTTGCAGGAAGGGATGAAATCGACTGATGAGGCGCTTTCAAAACAGGCGTTCAATTCCTTAGCAAATTTGTACCAAAACGGTATCCGCAGTGAAAAAAATGATCTAAATCGCAGCAAAGATGATAAAAAATACTTTTCTTTACTTGAAAGTGAAGCCCAAAACCGCCCTGATGCTCTCAAACGTTTGTATTCCTATTACGCCAGTAGTGATCCACAAAAAGCCTTAGAATATCTGGAGCAAGCCTATAAAAAAGGCGATATGGGCGCAATCAAAATGCTCTATGAAATTAACTCTCCTGGGCGCTACTGTTCCAATAGTCGTAATACTGACATGGATAAGGCAGGTGCCTATCTGAAAGAGTGGTTAGAAAAAGGCAAGTTCGAAAAAAACACCGATAGAACCTTTATTCAAGAACCTGAAGATTTGTCTCGTGCCATGGGTGACCTCTACCTTAAGGGGGAATGTGATGTTGAGCAAGATCTTGATAAAGCCATTGAATGGTTTGAAATATCCTTGAAATACCATGATAAATACGCCCTTGGTAGTCTTTATGATGCCTATACCCGTAAAAATGATGCAAAACAAGCGTATTACATCGCCTTAAGATTGGAAAAAGATACTGACAATATTGAGTTGATGAATAAACTGTCAGCAGAAGATAAACAAAATGTTGATAAACGCTTTAAAGAAGAGCAAGACTTCCAAAAATATGGCCGTTTTGCAAAGGAGATTGAAGCTAAGCGGGTTAAAGCAGAAGCAGGCGACAAAATGGCCGCGTTCTCCTTAGGGATCAACTATGCCCGAGGTGAAATGGTTCCCGAAGATACGCAAAAAATGATTTACTATTATGAGCTTGCAGGAAAAAATGGTTACCCTAGAGCCTACAATATTCTTGGCAATCTCTATCGCAAAGACAATGAGCGCGGAATAGAAAAGGACTTCGTAAAAGCCCTGTATTATTTTGATTTAGGCGCCCAGCAAAATGACAGTAATACTGCGCACCTAGCGGGAGATATGCTGTACTTTGGGCAAGGTATGCCAAAAGATTACGACCGAGCAGCCAAATACTACGATATGACCAATTTAGAGCAAGGTGCCCACCATGCCATGGCAAAATACAAACTTGCCTATATGTACTATAACGGCTGGGTTGGTAGCAAAAGTAAAGAAGATCTGCAAAAAGCCCACGACTACCTTGAATTAGGGGCTAAATACCAAGATAAAGACTCCATCAATGCCTTAAAAAAATGGGATTTTAGTGCACTGAAAAAATAGATGATAAAAATAAGGGCGCTCAATCAATAGCGCCCTTCAAACTGCGGAAAAACCGATTAGGTTTGGCTGTAGGTTGGAGATGTTTTAAAAATAAACTAGGAAAATCAATTTATTGATTTTCGGCTAATAACACAAAGCAGGAAAAACTACGTTTTTATCCTGCTTTGTCAACAACATCAAGGGCGCGCAATCAATAGCGCCCTTATTTTTTAACGAGTTGGCGCATAACTCGCTGTAAAAGCAATACGCACAAGCAACCCACCCAATAATTCACTTTTGAGTAATTGCGGTTCCGAATCGTGGTAACTGGCAATATCTTTTACTAACGCCAAACCAAGCCCAGCGCCCTCTTTACCCAATGCATTATTCAATCGTGTGAACGCCTCCATAGAACGGCTAATTTTCGCATCGGGGATACCAGGACCTGAATCCTCAATTTCTAAAACAAGCTGCTGAGTACTTTCATTATTCACTACACGCACCGTCACCACACCGCCTTCAGGGGTATATTTAATGGCATTATCAATTAAATTAGCGCACATCTCGGCTAGCAAAATAGGTTCGCCTTTAATCCAAGCGCTATCAAGACCTTCATAGCCTAAGTCAATTCGCTGACTTTCCGCTTGCCCGAGTCGGGTAAAACACGCCTGATGAACAATCTCCACTAAGTTAATCGCCCTGTATTGGCTAACCGCCGATTTTTCATGTGCTTTTAAGCGGGACAATTGCAAAAGTCTGTCTGTCAGCACAATGGTGCTATCCAATGTTTGATTAATCGCTTGTAAACTTTGCTGGCGTTGACTTTCATCACCGCTATTAATGGCAACAGACACTTGCGTTTTTAACACCGTCAGTGGGGTTTTTAATTGATGGGAAGCATCTGCACTAAAGCGTTCTTGCCGCCTAACCATGCGTTTTAACCGTGAAATATAACGGTTGAGCGCCTCAATTAATGGTGATAAATCAGACCATGGCAATAAATCAGGTAATGGCGTCAAATCATTTGCTGAACGCCCTAACATCAAATTCGATAGTTTCTTTAGGGGTGTCAAAAGCTTACTTAATAAGATATAGGCAAGTAACAGAGTTAAAAACACCACTGTTCCTTGGCTCATTAATGCCGATATTAATAATTGATTAGCTAAATCTTGCCGTGAATAGACCGTTTCTGCCACGCGAATTTCCACCATTCCCGTGATCCCACCTTCATTAATAGGCTGAAAAAATGTCGCAATCCGAATAGGTAAACCTTTATATTCAGCATCATAGAAATAAACCAATGCAGTATAATGCTGAGAACGCATCCAATAAGGGGGAATGGGAGGTAGGTCATCATAACCCGAAATAGTTTCACCATTGGGGGAAATCACTTGGTAAAAAATTCTGTCGTTATTGTTCAATTCAAAACTGTCGAGAACAACATAAGGTACACTCACCGATAGATGATTATCAATGACTTGTAACCTTTCCGCAACCGTTCTTGCAGAAGCCAAAAGCGTGCGATCGTAGGCCAAATTCGCGGCATATTTCGCACTATAATAGTGGGTATACACTGAAAAACTACCCAATAAAATGAGCGGGATACCGAAAAAGAGCAGCAACTGATGAAAGAGAGAGCGTGGATGAGAGACTAATTTCATACACTACACTGCTCTAGTCGGTATCCCAATCCGCGTAACGTATTGATATTAACATCTGAACCCGCTAATTTTTTTCTCACGCGGTGCACATATAATTCAATACTTTGTAAATTGGCTTCATCTGACAACGAAAAAACCTGCTCAAATAGTTGTGTTTTTGAAACAGGACGCCCTCGTCGATGGAATAAAGTGTTTAACACCGCATATTCCCTTGGCGTAAGCCCTAATGGCTCTTGGCGCAATAAAAAATAACCTTCCTCATGGTAACACAGAGAGCCAAAACGCTGAGGTTCATTAACCTGCCCTTGGCTGCGCCTTAAAAGTGCACGAATTCGCGCTTCTAGCTCTGCGATATCAAACGGTTTGGTGAGGTAATCATCCGCCCCTGCATTCAATCCCTGCACGCGATCTGCCACGTCAGAGTTTGCCGTTAACAGTAAAACTGGCGTTTCTTGGTGACGTTTGCGCATTTGCGCCAAAACTTCAAGCCCACTCATTCGTGGAAGTGATACATCCAGAACAACTAAAGTATAATTTTCTGTCTGTAACAGCTGATCCGCAATCGCACCATCAGGCGCAACATCCACGGCAAAACCAGAGGATGTTAAAGCCTTTTGTAACCACAACGACAATTCATCATGATCTTCAACCAATAAAATTCTCATACGCACACTCATTATTATTACTTATTGGTATACGTTGGCATTACCCATCATGAATGAAAAGCAGTTGTCATCATTTTTACTGTATTCATCACAACTATGACGTTGCAAGTACGTTAACGGTGTTAAATTAACATTAAATTAACATAATAAAGAAGTAAAAATATAAAACAATCTGATATATATCACATAAAAATAATATTATTTGTTAATGAAAGGTAAATGAAAGCTTCCTCGGCCAATCATGAGCTCGCAAACACAATAAGAAATCTACAAGTTGTTCCTCTAATTATTGGCTTAGTAAGGAAATAAAGAATGAAAAAGTTCACATTAAACACCTTAGCAACAGCAATATTTTTAGTTGGTATGAACTCAGCAGCCGCGCTCCCTGAGCGGACTGAATGTATCGCCCCTGCCAAACCGGGGGGTGGGTTTGATTTAACTTGTAAGCTCGTCCAAGTTTCCATGTTGGAAACCAAAGAAATTGAAAAACCGATGCGAGTGACCTACATGCCTGGCGGAATTGGTGCGGTTGCCTACAATGCCATCGTGGCACAGCGCCCTGCTGAACCAGGTACGATTGTCGCTTTTTCTGGCGGTTCGCTACTCAATCTCGCTCAAGGTAAATTTGGTCGCTATAACGAAAATGATGTTCGTTGGCTTGCCAGTGTGGGCAGCGATTACGGCATGATAGCCGTGCGTGCTGACTCCCCGTATAAATCCCTCAAGGATTTAATGGATACCTTTAAAAAAGACCCCAATAGCATTGTCTTTGGTGCAGGCGGCTCCATTGGAAGCCAAGACTGGATGAAGACCGCGTTACTCGCTAAAGCCATTGATATTGATCCGCGAAAAATGCGCTATGTCGCCTTTGAAGGCGGCGGGGAAACTTTAACCGCATTATTAGGTAACCATATTCAAGTGTTATCGGGGGATATCAGCGAAATGACCCCGTATATCAATGAAGGCAAAATCCGCATTCTTGCCGTGTATGCAGACAAACGTCTTGGTGACGGTTTAGCGGATATTCCAACTGCAAAAGAACAAGGGTATGACATTGTTTGGCCGATTATTCGCGGGTTTTATATGGGGCCAAAAGTTTCCGATGCAGATTACAACCAATGGGTTGAAGCATTCCAAAAACTCCAACAAACCGACGAATTCAAAAAGCAACGCGAACTGCGCGGGTTATTTGAATACAACTTAACAGGGCAAGAACTCGATAGCTATGTGAAAAAAGAAATCGAGCAATATCGTGAGCAAGCCCGTGCATTTGGTTTAGCCAAATAACGGAGCCGACGATGAGCCAACGCATATTTGCTCTAGTCTGGCTGATATTGTGTGTCATCGGAATTTATATTGGCTGGGGGATCCAAAGTGAGTTCTCTTATGAACCATTGGGCCCCCGCCCATTTCCGGTTGCCATACTCTCCTTAATGGCGATTTGTGCGCTTGCCTTACTGTTTGGTAAGCAAGAAGCCGTTGAGTGGCCAAAACCTTATGTACTGCGCCGCCTTGCTCTATTAATTTTATCCTTAGTGATTTATGCATGGGCGTTTGAGTGGCTTGGTTTTCCAATCGCCACCAGTTTATTGACCATCAGTGTCGCGCTGTTATTTGGCGCAACCCCCATCGCTGCGGTGATTTCGGGGCCTATTCTTGGCATTTTCCTCTTCTATGCCTTTGATAAGCTGTTGGATGTGACTCTGCCCATTGGCAGCCTACTGAGTTAAGGAGCGACAACATGGAAACTTGGATGTATCTATCACAAGGTTTTGAGGTTGCCCTTGTTCCTCAAAATATCTTGATTGCCTTGATAGGCTGTTTTATTGGTACCGTAGTGGGTATGTTACCTGGTTTAGGCCCCATTAATGGCGTGGCGATTTTGCTGCCACTGGCCTTTGCCTTGAAGCTCCCTGCCGAGTCTGCACTGATCTTGCTCGCCACCGTTTATTTAGGTTGTGAATATGGCGGACGAATCTCCTCTATTTTACTGAATGTACCTGGTGATGCCGCCGCGATAATGACCACGTTAGATGGTTACCCGATGGCAAAACAAGGTCGAGGTGGCGTGGCACTGTCCATTTCCGCAGTCAGTTCCTTTATTGGTTCAACCATTGCCATCGTCGGTATCATTTTGTTCGCCCCACTACTTGCCCAGTGGTCACTCGCCTTTGGGCCAGCCGAATACTTTGCATTGATGGTATTTGCCATCGCCTGCCTAGGTAGCATGATGAGCCAAAACCCAATTAAATCGCTACTCGCTGCGCTAATTGGTTTGTCTCTTGCCACTGTTGGGGTAGATGCCAACTCTGGGGAATACCGTTTTACATTTGATAGCGTGCATTTATCGGATGGCGTGCAATTTATCGTTGTCGTGATTGGTTTGTTTTCTGTCAGTGAAATTCTATTGATGTTAGAAAGCACGGCGACTGGGCAAGGCCTAATTCGTAAAACAGGCCGAATGTTGTTTAACCGTAAAGAAGCCAAAGCCTGTGCTGGCCCTGCCCTGCGCTCGTCATTTATTGGTTTCTTCGTTGGGGTATTACCTGGCGCTGGTGCCACGATTGCCAGTGCCATCACTTACATGACTGAGAAAAAAATCAGTGGTGAAAAAGGTGACTTTGGTAATGGTGATGTACGAGGTGTTGCCGCACCAGAGGCAGCCAATAACGCTTCTGCGTGTGGTTCGTTCATTCCGATGTTAACCCTTGGGGTGCCAGGTTCAGGGACAACCGCCGTCATGATGGGCGCATTAACCCTGTATAACATCACACCTGGACCTGGTATGTTCACTGAACAACCTGACATCGTCTGGGGGTTGATTGCCGCCCTACTGATTGCCAACGTGGTGTTGCTAATTATGAATATCCCGTTAATTGGCTTATTCACCCGTATGTTGACTGTACCCCTTTGGTTTTTAGTTCCTGCCATCGCTTGTGTTTCTGCGGTAGGGGTTTATGCAGTTCACAGCACCACATTTGACTTACTGTTGATGATGGGGCTTGGGGTATTTGGTTTTATTTTGCGGAAAATGAACTTCCCCCTTTCCCCGCTGATTTTAGGCTTTGTACTCGGTGAAATGTTGGAGCAAAACCTGCGCCGTTCGTTATCTATCAGCAATGGTAATTTCGATATTCTCTGGAGCAGTACCATTTCACAAAGCTTATTAATCCTTGCGGTGTTAGTACTGGTACTGCCACCAATTATTAAGCGCATTCGTAAACGTAAACAGCAACACGCTCTCTCTTAGCTCGCCCCTGCGAGTACCTTCTCTGTAAAACTTTGCCCCAAGTTGCTTTCGGGGCATTTTTTTACTTATCAATTAACAAGAAACTTTGTGTAACTCAGCAATGTCACATTTTTATTGTATGCGCTTTCGTCGTAATATACATACTTTGATTCTGGAATTGGCATGGGCAGTGGTGTTTTAGGGTGTTTAATAAACAGCGGAAACGGCTTATTATTGTTAGATACACATTTAATTTTAACTGCGAATAGGCTTTTAATGCTGTTTATTAAAGCACTACCTAAAATTTTTAAGTCATTTTTCCAAATTTTGCATCGTGTGAAATCCATATTAGCCCCTTTGGTTAACTTTATTTACGTGAGTATTATCGCATTCACTCAATAATAATAATGTCATAAAGTGAGGTTTTATTATTCGAATCGTTAGATGTAAATGTTTAATCAGATAAAGACGATTGGCGAAATAACAGGTATCAATTAGCTTATAAACCCCATTCATTAAAGTAATAAGCCTTATGTTTGATAGGTTATTTTTTGTTCTATTTAATATCAAGCCCAAACCGTTAGCGCATATTCGCACTGTTGAGGTGTACGATGAAACTTACGTGATCCACAGCCAAAACCCCGTTATCATCACTGAAAAAGACAGTGGTTATATTCAAATAAAATCATTTGGAAAAATGTTTATTTATTGCGGAAAAATGCTGCATGTCAGCGTGAGAAAAAATACCAGTTCAGTGACTATTGGCTGGGCAAAAGGGAAGAGCCAAATTTTTGAAGTACGTAAGAATATGAAAGACACACCTAAACAAACCAACTCCAGCCATTCAAACTCAAGTTATGTTCCTCCCTATTATGGCAGCTCATCCAGTGATGATAACCCTCGTTCAAATAGCCATTTTTGTTCCACTGATAGCTCAAGTTCAGACTGTTCTTCATCAGATTCAGGTGGAGGAGATGGCGGTGGCGGTGATTAATCCAATCAATGGCAGAAAATGAACTGCCATTGATTTTGTTTACTCTAAAAATCAAACCTTAATTTGATTCTATTAGCTGAGATAATATTATTGAAATGTGATTCATCTTCTTTCATTTTTCTTTTAATGATGTCTTTGATGTCATTGCTTATACTATTATCGACATGAACCACTGATGTGTGACTTTCTGGTTTAATAGAAAATATAATAGGTAATTCAATCTTTTTAGTTTCTGGGTATAACTTATTTATATAAGACGAATAGATAGCTGACAACCTTTGTTCATATTTTGCTTTACGGCTATCATTCACGTCTAAATTATGAACCTTTTTCATTTGTGAATTAAATGCCTTTAAAACATTACCTTCTGTTGGTTGCTCAATCGCTTTAATCACTTTTGCAGAGGTTGCGCACTTATTTTTTGTTTCTAATAAAGGAAAACAGTGACCACAACCTGATAATTCCGTATTAACGCCCATTAAAGCCGCAGCGATCCCAACAGTGATTAAGCCTGCATACACAGGAAGCATGACCAAACCTGACGCAATTTCAGCCCTATTATTGCGTATTCCGTTGTGTATTTGATGGCCAGTTAAAGAAAAGCTCATCTACAATCCTTGTCTTGATAATTAAAGTGAGCGGTATTTATAGCTCACCCGACAAAGAGCGTCTTTCAAAAAAAGAGGAGACAATATATTGTTTTATAAAATAAAAAAGCGAGATCCAAAGACCTCGCTTATCAATAATTCACTTATATGAATGATATAAATTACGCTTTATATTTGCTCATCACTAATGTGGCGTTAGTACCACCAAAGCCGAAGCTGTTTGACATCACAGTATTCAACGCTTGTTCCGTTGGTTTAGTGACGATGTTCAAACCCGCCGCTTTATCATCTAAGTTTTCAACGTTAATACTTGGCGCAATAAAGCCGTGCTCTAACATTAACAAGCTATAAATTGCTTCGTGTACACCTGCAGCACCCAATGAGTGACCGCTCATGGCTTTCGTTGCAGATATAGCAGGAGAGTGATCGCCAAACACTTCTTGGATAGCTTCTAATTCTTTGGTATCACCGACTGGTGTTGAAGTCCCGTGAGTATTGATATAATCAATTTTATCAATACCTTGCATTGCCATTTGCATACAACGGACTGCGCCTTCACCCGATGGAGCAACCATATCAGCACCGTCAGATGTTGCACCATAGCCCACAATTTCAGCGTAAATATGCGCACCACGCGCTAATGCGTGCTCTAACTCTTCAACAACAACAATACCACCGCCACCTGCGATAACAAAACCATCACGGTCTTTGTCATAAGTTCTTGATGCTTTATCTGGGGTTTCATTGTACTTGGTAGACAATGCACCCATTGCGTCGAACTCACAGGTCATTTCCCAACTCAGCTCTTCGCCACCACCTGCAAAAATAACATCCTGTTTGCCCAATTGAATTAATTCAACCGCATGGCCGATACAGTGCGCAGATGTAGAACAAGCAGAGCTGATTGAATAGTTTACACCCTTAATTTTAAACGGTGTTGCTAAGCAAGCAGAAATACCCGATGCCATTGCACGGGTTACCATATAGGGACCCACGCCACGTAAACCTTTAGCACGCATACCGTCGGAACCTGCAACTTGGTTACGTGGAGAACCACCACCTGAGCCGACAACAATACCTGTGCGTAAATTCGAAACTTGTTCTTCAGTTAAACCTGAATCCGCAATCGCCTGCTCCATAGACAAGTAAGCATACGCGGAGCAATCACTCATAAAACGATACATTTTACGGTCAATCAGGTCTTTAGGATCTAAATTTTTGACATTACCCCAGACATGGCTACGTAGCCCTGCCTCTTTGAATTCTTCTGAGAAAGTGATCCCGGAACGACCTTCCTTCAGAGAAGCCAGTACTTCTTCCTGGTTATTACCAAGGCTGGAAACAATACCTAGACCAGTGATGACTGCACGCTTCATTCGTTACCTCATGTCTATAATTATATGATTGCGGGATTACAGGGTGTCACTTTAGCTTACACTTGTACGCTGAACAAGTCCGATCAGGGTAAATTTTTGTATTTTTTTCTCTAATGCAGTAATAACACTTTTTTATGACGGTAGCCTTACATCGCTATCAGCGTTAAAATTTAGTCATTATTTAGTGATCATAGGCTTTATTGTGAAAAAGAGCACAGTACAAACCGCACGCCTTAGCTGGAATGATGAAGGCACTCCCATGTCTGAGCAATTTGCAGATATCTATTTCTCTAACCAAAATGGGTTAGAAGAGTCCCGTCATGTTTTTTTACAAGGAAATCATTTTCCTGGGCGTTTCAAGACACATTCTGATGAAACCTGTGTAATTGCAGAGACAGGATTTGGTACTGGTTTGAATTTTCTCGTTTTATGGCAGTCTTTTATACAGTTCAAAGCGCAAAATCCACAATCCACTCTCAAGCGACTGCATTTCATTAGCTTTGAGCAATTCCCCCTGACAAAAACAGACTTAATTGCCGCACATCGCTGTTGGCCTGAGCTTTCAGCATTATCAGCAGCATTATGTGAAAACTGGCCACCTGCATTAGCGGGTAATCAAAGAATCATTTTGGATAATGGCAATATCACATTAGATTTGTGGTTTGGTGATGTTAATGAGCAAATATCTCTTCTTAAAGACAATTTAAACAATAAGATAGACGCTTGGTTTCTTGATGGATTTGCACCATCTAAAAACCCTCAAATGTGGAGCGAACACTTGTTCGCTACAATGGCAAAACTGGCACGAAAAGACGCGACATTTGCCACATTTACCGTAGCAGGTTTTGTTAAGCGAGGGTTACAACAAGCTGGGTTTACACTGAAAAAAGTCAAAGGATTTGGGCAAAAACGAGAAATGCTAACTGGGGTATTAACCGAAAACAATCACCAACACACAGCACCTTGGAGCAAAAGATACCCCGCAGATAACCCAAATGATGTTGCTATTATTGGCGGGGGGCTTGCCAGCTTAACAGCAGCGTACTCACTCATGAGACGTGGTGCCAACGTCACATTGTATTGCCAAGATACTGACGTTGCCCAAAATGCTTCAGGTAATCGCCAAGGGGCTATTTACCCGTTACTCACAGGTGTAAATGACCCGCTCGAACGTTTTTTTGTAAGTGCTTTCCCCTTTGCCAAACGCTTTTATCATCAGCTTGAAACTATGGGAATTCCCTTTGATGGTCAGTGGTGCGGTGTTACTCAATTGGCCTATAACGAAAAAGTTGCCCGTAAAATTGCAGGTATGTTAGGCACCAATTGGCCTGAAGATTTTGCTCTGGGTAAAACCCATCAGCAGCTTAATGATATTTGTGGTGTTGATGTCAATTACGATGGTATTCATTATCCATCAGGTGGCTGGTTATGCCCTGCTGAACTTTGTGAAGGGCTATATTGCTACTTGAAAAATAGTGGCGTTCAATTTTATTTTAATCATAACGTCACGGCATTAGAGCAAGCCAATAACCTCTGGAAATTACAAATAAGCACTTCTGAAAAAAAAGAGCTAACACGTGTACACTCTACTGTCATTATTGCTAATGGCCATAAACTACGCCAATATTCACAAACTGTTAATTTACCCATTAACCCTGTCCGGGGGCAAGTCAGCCATATACCAACGACACCTACCTTACAAAAACTTAAAAATGTGTTGTGTTTTGAAGGTTATTTAACCCCCGTGGACAATACTGGAAAACAACATTGCTTAGGTGCCAGCTATCAACGGGATCACCTTGATTTAGATTATAACGAAGAAGAGCAGCAAGCTAACCGCCAAAAGCTAATTGATAACTTACCAGATGCTTCATGGCCTCATGAGATTGATATTTCACACCAACAATCGCGCCAAGGTATTCGTTGCGTTATACGTGACCATTTTCCACTCTTGGGAAATGTGCCAAATTATGAGCAACATTTAGCGGCTTATCATGATTTGCAGACAAGAATTGCCAAAAATCAGCCAATTAATGATGCCCCTGTTTACCAAAACTTGTATATCTTTGGTGCCTTAGGCTCAAGGGGACTCTCGACCGCCCCATTGTGTGCAGAAATTCTTGCCTCGCAGATTTTTGGCCAGCCTTTACCATTGGATGATGAAACCTTGGCTGAATTGAACCCTAACCGCTTTTGGGTGAGAAAATTGCGGTTAGGTCGCCCTGTAAAAATACCGTACTAACAATCAACTAGCAGCATCAGAAATACGAAGCCTGATTTAGGTCAGTTTAATAACCATTGCACAACGGTCTTTTGCAGCGAACCCTGCGTTGATTTCATATTGCAAAATATCACGCAGGACTTCGGTTAACTCGCTTTCATTCAGTATTTCAAAACCTAATCGCTGGTAATAAGGGGCATTCCAAGGTACATCACGGCAAGTGGTCAAGGTCACAGCCATGATATTACGAGCTCGAGCCGCATCCAGAACCTGTTTAATCAATTGCTTACCTAGCCCCTGGCCTTGCCATTGCTGGCTGACAGAAACCTCACAAATATGCAGGCTATCATGATGGTTTTCAGCATTAATAAAACCAATCGGTTCACCGCTATCATTCACCGCCACCCATTCTAATTGCTCGGCAATACAATCAAGATGGTCTTGCTCGGTTTGTCCATCTCCTTCAGCAAGCCACTTATATTTTTCGATACTCGTGAATGCCTGACCAGCAGAGGCTTCAACGGCAGGAAGGTGTTTGGCATCTGTCGGTATCGCTAAACGAATATGCGCCATAATTTTTACTCATCACAAAATTTAGCTAACAAAAAAGCGGGTATCCCCGCTTTCAATTCATAACACAGAAAATTAAATTGCGTTATTTAATAAGTTTTTCCACATACCTAGAACCAAAATTTGGTCAGGGGGTGTTAACTCACCTGCTTTAATGGCGGTTTGAATGCTGTCTTCTACGCGTTGATACAGCGCTTCTGAGCTGGTTTCGTTTTCTTCTTCAAGCTCAGCCACAGCAAGGGTTAAGTGACCACGCAGGTAACCGCCTGCGAATAGTTCATCATCGCTAGCATGTTCAACCATATCATCAATTTTTGTCAGTATGCGTGTTTCTAAATCCGCAAGCATGCTTAATCCTTACTTTAGGTGAGTCAATTAGGCAAAAATATCTTCCGGATACGGGAAGTCTTCTGCACAAAGTGGAGGCGTATTGTAAAACGATTGTAACGCATTAATAAAGCGTAATGGGCGCTCAGGAATGCCATTTTGCAAATAAATCATCACTTGTGCATGAACTTTGCGCATAAATGCAATGCGATCGGGTTCAAAATCCCCTTCTAAATTATCGCAACTGACATTAAAGGGGATCCCCACTGCAACACAAAATAGCCAATCGAGGGCTTGAGGTTTAATTTCAACGACTTCAAACTCACCTTGTGTTTTTTCATCACGCCCATCTGGACAATACCAATAGCCGTAATCCACTTGTTGGCGTCTTGCATCCCCTGCAATACACCAATGAGAAATCTCATGTAGCCCGCTGGTAAAAAAACCATGAGCGAACACAATTTGATGATAAGGAACGACCTCATCAGCTGGTAAATAAATAGGCTCATCGTCCCCTTTTACCAGTTTGGTGTTATAGGTTTCACCAAAGCATCCATCAAAAATATCAATCAAATCCTGATAATTATATTTACTCATGAATAATTTAAATCATCTTAAAATAATGAAAGGAACCAAGCTTTAATGACATCACCATGGCTATCGTGGAGTAACTTAATACTCATTAACAACGAAATCACCACAATCATTGGCCTGATCAGTTTTTGTCCTTTAGTTAATACCAAACGGGCACCTAACCGTGCACCGATCATTTGGCCCGCCAGCATAACAAAACCAAGCACCCAAAGAACATGACCTCCGATAATAAAGAACACTAAAGAACCAAAATTGGAGGCAAAATTAAGTAATTTGGCATGGGCAGTCGCTTTAGCCAGATTATAACCGAGCAATAACACATAGCCTAATGCCAAAAATGACCCCGTACCTGGCCCAAAAGCCCCATCATAGAAGCCTAGAGTCATACCGATTGCAACGCCAAAAAATGGCATACTGACACGTTGCTGTCTATCTTGTACACCGATTGATGGAGTTAATAAAAAATAGAGACCAACACAGATAACTAATACTGGGAGTAATTGCTTTAGGAAGGCAGTATCAATCATTTGAATAACAATCGCACCGAGCATCGCACCAATCATTGTCATAATGAAGGGGAAAATTTGCTCACGTAGGTCAATCGCTTTACGCCTGACAAAATATAAGGTAGAAGAAAAGGAACCACCAACCGCTTGGAGCTTATTGGTTGCTAACGCTTCAACAGGGGTGATCCCAACGGATAATAGCGCTGGGATTGTTAATAAACCGCCCCCACCCGCAATGGAATCGATAAATCCAGCGAAAAGTGCAACAAAGAAAAGTAAAGCATAAACTTCGGGTGCAACGGCGGTCAGCCAATCCATTTTTCAATCCAAAATGAGAAATATCATGATGTTGGTACGTAATCTATCGCAACCTTGCGTTGCAATATCACAACCCAGATGAGGTGTTTTTAAGGAGGCGTCATCCAAACCTCCATATTAAAAGAGCGACTAACCGCTTCGCTCTTTCTATAACATTAACTACTTTTTACTATTATTCAAATGGTTGCATAGCAGGAGTTACATCAGCACACTGGCCGCGGTGACGCAAGTAATGATCCATTAGCACAATCGCCAGCATCGCTTCTGCAATAGGCACGGCGCGAATGCCTACACAAGGGTCATGGCGACCTTTCGTGATCATCTCCACTTCGTCACCATCACGATTTAATGTTTTACCTGGAACTGTAATGCTCGATGTCGGTTTTAAGGCAATATGGGCTATTATGGGTTGGCTGCTGCTAATTCCCCCTAAAATCCCCCCTGCATGGTTAGATGCAAAACCTGAGCGGGTAATTTCATCTCGGTTTTCACTGCCTTTAAGCCCAATAACACCAAAGCCATCACCAATTTCCACGCCTTTAACTGCATTAATACTCATTAGTGCGTGAGCAATATCAGCATCTAAGCGGTCAAAAACAGGTTCCCCCAATCCAGCGGGGACGTGCTCTGCAACAACGGTGATTTTGGCACCGATAGAGTCACCTTCTTTTTTCAACCCACGCAGTAACTCATCAAGGGCATCTAATTTATTCGGATCAGGGCAAAAGAATGGGTTCTCTTCAACGATTGACCAATCTTTAATTTCGCACTCAACAGGCCCCATTTGGGTTAAACACCCTCGAATCTGAATACCTAATTTTTCTTGCAGGTATTTTTTCGCAATTGCCCCTGCCGCCACGCGCATTGCCGTTTCACGGGCAGATGAACGCCCGCCACCTCGATAATCACGCTGGCCATATTTTTGCTCATAGGTGTAATCCGCATGCCCTGGTCTGAAGACATCTTTAATCGCACCATAGTCTTGCGAACGTTGGTCTGTATTTTCAATCAATAGACCAATGCTTGTCCCCGTTGTGATGCCATTAAACACACCTGAAAGAATTTTGACCTGATCGGGTTCACGGCGCGCTGTTGTATAGCGTGATGTGCCTGGGCGACGACGGTCTAAATCGATTTGTAAATCAGCTTCTGTCAGTGCTAACCCCGGAGGTACGCCATCGACGATGCAACCTAATGCCACGCCATGTGACTCACCAAATGTCGTCACACGGAACAGTTGCCCAATTGAATTTCCAGCCATCGGAGTTTCCTATTTTAAGCCGTTCTTGAATACCAAGAATGTGGTTAATAATTATGATGTCGTTATGTTGTTCTTATTGATTACCCGATCCTAACCCATCGTGCAACTATTGATTAATCAATGTATAAATCAAAATGGGCATGATGCTCAACTAGCTGCTCACGCGTTAACATAAATACGCCATCACCACCGTATTCGAAATCTAACCAAATAAATGGAATTTCAGGATATTGTTCAATGAGATGCACCATACTATTACCCACTTCGCAGACTAAAATGCCTTCTTCAGTAAGGAAACGCGGCGCATTCGCCAAAATTCGACGAACCAGTTTCAAACCATCGCTTCCTGCGGCAAGAGCCAATTCGGGTTCAACACGGAATTCTTCAGGTAAGTCATCCATATCCTCTGCATCTACGTACGGAGGATTCGTGACGATGAGGTCATATTTCACCTCAGGCATATCACGGAATAAATCTGAACGAATAGGGACGACACGGTGCTCTAAACCATGATTAGCGATATTTTCCTCAGCAACCGCGAGAACATCACTCGAAATATCAACGGCGTCCACTTCTGCATCAGGAAATTCGTAAGCACACGCAATGGCAATACAGCCGCTGCCCGTACACAAATCTAAAATCGTTTGCGGTTCATCTGCTAATAACCCAACAAAGTGGTTATTAATAAGCTCACCAATTGGTGAACGAGGGATCAGCACGCGCTCATCCACATAAAATTCATGACCACAGAACCATGAACGATTTGTTAGGTACGCTACTGGGATTCGGTCATTGATTCGTCGCAAAACACGCTCAATAATACGGTGGCGCTCAGTTGGCGTTAAACGTGATGTGAGAAGTTCATCTGGCAGATCTAAAGGTAAATAAAGCGTTGGCAACACTAATTGCAGCGCCTCATCCCACGGATTATCAGTTCCGTGGCCATAATATACATTGGCGGCATTAAAGCGGCTCATTGTCCAACGTAAAATATCCTGAATGGTATGAAGTTCTGCGACGGCTTCATCAACGAAGATCTTTTCCAAGAAGGTTTTCTCCAACGTGATTTTTAAAAGGGAATATATGAATTAGTAAAGTTTGCCACGAAGTGAAAGACAAATCAGCAGATTAATGCAATAAAATAATTAACAAAGTAACCAAACCACTCCTTTAAATAGCGATTTGATGCAAAAATGCCCTTTAAGTTCTTAAAGGGCATGAATGAAGATACCAAAACAATCAGAGAAAAATGGCGAGATTAATTTTCACTTTGGAGGAGATCTTTAGTTTCTTTTGCTGGCTTTTTAACCCATAACGCATAGGCGATAGTTAATAACGCCAACCAAACAATACCGACATATAAGGCAATTCGTGTGCTTTCGAAATAACCAAGCACGCCAAAAATAAATACCATAAAAGCAATCGCGAGGATTGGTGCGACAGGCCACATTGGTACAGGGAATTTCAATTTGCTAATTTCTTCAGGAGACATTTTTTTGCGCATCGCAAATTGTGACAGTAAAATCATCAGCCACACCCAAATGGTGGCAAATGTCGCAATGGATGCAATCACGACAAACACATCATCAGGAATGACATAATTCAAGACGACGCCCACTAGCAGTACAATCACCATAACAAGTACGGTCATCCATGGCACACCATTTTTTGTTAGCTTAGTGAATGCTTTTGGGGCTTGCCCTTCATGCGCCATCCCATACATCATGCGCCCTGCACCAAAAATATCGCTATTGATCGCTGATATCGCAGCAGTGATCACCACCACATTCAAAATATTTGCTGCGGACTGGATCCCTAAACTATCAAAAATTTGGACGAATGGGCTACCTTGTTGACCAATTTGGTTCCACGGGTAAATACACATCAACACAAATAAGGTCAGGACATAAAAGAGTAAGATGCGAATTGGTACGGCATTTATAGCTCTTGGGATCGTCGTTTCAGGGTTTTTCGCTTCACTTGCTGTAATACCAATGACCTCAATCCCCCCGAATGCAAACATTACCACAGCAAATGACGCAATCACTCCCCCTATTCCATTTGGCATAAACCCATCATGAATAAATAAGTTCGACACACCCACCGCATGATCTGCTGCCTGACCAAAGCCAAACAACATGATTGCTGCACCGCCCACAATCATCGCGATAATCGCCACGACTTTGATGATGGAAAGCCAAAATTCCATTTCTCCAAACGTTTTTACGTGGCATAAGTTAATCGCCCCAATAAAAAATATAATGCTCAGAACCCAAATCCATTGTTCAACTTCTGGAAACCACAGTTTCATATACACGCCGAACGCTGTGACATCTGCGAGGCAGACAATTAGCATTTCAAATACATAGGTCCAGCCAGCAAAAAAACCCGCCCTAGCACCTAAATAGTGACTTGCATACTGGGAAAAAGACCCCGCAAGTGGGCGATGAACGGCCATTTCACCGAGTGCTCGCATGACCATAAATACTGCTGCTCCCCCGATAATATATGCCAGCAGGACCGCCGGACCTGCTGTTTCAATCGCTTTTGCTGAACCGTAAAATAGCCCTGTACCAATCGCAGAACCAAGAGCCATAAATCGGATGTGGCGCGCAGAAAGCCCTCGCGCAAGTTGTGATGTGCTTTGCATGATTTATCCTTCGTATTATTTTATTAGTCGTGCAGATAAATACTTCAGGCGGCCGATACATTGTCGGCCACCTTTTATTTGCTTGATGTGCTATTTAGGGAAGACTGTCCCTACCGTAAACAGTGTTGAGAGCTTGTGTTGATTAATAAGGTTAATTGCCGCTTCAATATCAGGGGCAAAATAGCGATCCTTATCATAGTAAGTCACTTGTTCACGCAGTATTTTGCGTGCCTTTTCAAGGGCCTCACTCGATTTTAATCCTTCTCTAAAATCCATTCCCTGACAAGCGGATAACCACTCTATCGCTAGAATACCCGTAACGTTTTTCGCCATTTCCCATAAACGACGCCCCGCCGCAGGCGCCATCGAAACATGGTCTTCCTGATTTGCCGAGGTTGGTAAGCTATCAACACTAGAAGGATGAGCTAACGCTTTATTCTCACTGGCTAACGCAGCAGCTGTAACCTGCGCAATCATAAAGCCTGAATTTACACCGCCATTATTAACAAGGAATGGTGGTAACTGGGACATATGCGTATCCATCAATAACGCAATGCGGCGTTCTGACAGCGCACCAATTTCAGCCAATGCAAGCGCAATATTATCCGAAGCCATTGCTACAGGCTCTGCATGGAAGTTCCCACCAGAAATAATGTCACCGTTATCTGTAAAGACCAGTGGATTATCTGACACTGCATTCGACTCAATGAGAATCACTTCTGCCGCTTGACGAATTTGCGTTAAACACGCCCCCATCACTTGCGGTTGACAGCGTAGTGAATATGGGTCTTGTACTTTTACGCAGTTTTCGTGTGATTTGGCTAATTCACTTGTTGGCGATAAAATTTCACGGAACAATGCTGCCACATCAATTTGCCCTTTTTGCCCTCGAACTTCTTGCACTCGAGAGTCAAATGGCTTGCGAGAGCCTAATGTAGCTTCAACACTTAATGCACCACAGACAATACCCGAAAGTAGTAATTTTTCCGCCTCAAACAACCCCTTAAGTGCAAATGCCGTTGAGGTTTGTGTTCCATTTAATAGCGCTAAACCTTCTTTTGCTTCTAATTTCAATGGGGTCAGTCCAGCTTTTTCCAGCGCTTTCTTTGCTGAAATCCATTTTCCTTCAAAGCGTGCTTTACCTTCTCCTAATAAAATCAAGCTCATATGAGCTAAAGGAGCTAAATCCCCAGAAGCGCCAACGGAACCTTTAGCAGGAATGAATGGATAAACCTGTGCGTTGACCAATGCTATCAGTGCATTAATGACTTCCAGACGAATACCCGAAAACCCTCTCGCTAAGCTATTAATCTTTAAAACCATAATTAAACGAACAAGTTCATCATCAAGTGGGTCGCCAACCCCTGCAGCATGGGACATCACAATAGAACGTTGTAACGACTGCAAATCTTTCGTGGCAATACGGGTGTTTGCCAGTAAACCAAACCCAGTATTGATACCATATGCAGTTTTATCTTCCGCGATGATTTTATTGACGGTTGCAACGCTTTTCTCAATTGCAGCTTGTGCGCGTTTATCAAGAGAAATCGTCACCGTTTGTTGGAAAACAATACGTAACTCATCGAGTGTCATTTTTCCTGGATGGATCGTTAATTTAGTCATTAATGGCACTCCTTAGCGAGCTTTAATCATAGGTAAATTAAGGTTTTTTTCTTTCGCGCAATCAATTGCAATGTCATATCCTGCATCAGCATGACGCATAACACCTGTAGCAGGGTCATTGTGAAGCACTCTAGCAATCCGCTCAGCAGCTTCATCAGTGCCATCACACACAATGACCACACCTGAATGTTGTGAAAAGCCCATCCCCACACCGCCACCGTGGTGCAGTGATACCCACGTCGCACCACTTGCAGTGTTCAATAACGCATTGAGTAGTGGCCAATCTGATACCGCATCAGAGCCATCTTTCATGGCTTCAGTTTCACGATTAGGGCTAGCAACTGAGCCTGAATCTAAATGGTCACGACCAATCACGATTGGCGCTGAAACCTCGCCACTTCTGACCATCTCATTAAATGCTAAGCCGAGTTTTGCTCTATCCCCCAACCCAACCCAACAGATACGCGCAGGTAACCCTTGGAAGCTAATACGCTCACGAGCCATATCTAACCAGCGGTGTAAGTGCTTGTCATCTGGCAGTAATTCTTTAACTTTGGCATCTGTTTTATAAATGTCTTCAGGATCTCCCGACAAAGCAACCCAGCGGAATGGGCCAATTCCACGACAAAATAACGGGCGAATATAAGCGGGAACAAAACCAGGGAAATCAAATGCATTTTCGACGCCCATTTCCAGTGCCATTTGGCGAATATTATTGCCATAATCAAACGTTGGAATACCTTGCTGTTTAAACGCTAACATTGCTTTAACATGTTCAGCCATAGATTTTTTCGCGGCAAGCGCGGTACCTTGCGGGTCTTTTACGCTTTGCTCGCGGTATTCATCCCATGTCATTCCAACGGGTAAATAACCATTTAATGGGTCATGGGCACTGGTTTGGTCGGTCACCATATCTGGTTTCACACCGCGTTTAACCAGTTCAGGCAGGACTTCCGCAGCATTTGCACACAGTGCAATGGAAATAGCTTTACCTTGGGCGGTATATTTTTTGATACGGGCAAGCGCGTCATCAAGATCAATAGCTTGCTCGTCAACATAGTGAGTTCTTAAGCGAAAATCGATGCGGCTTTGTTGGCATTCAATATTGAGTGAACAAGCTCCTGCTAATGTGGCAGCTAATGGCTGAGCTCCCCCCATACCACCTAGCCCTGCGGTTAATACCCAGCGCCCCGTTAAATCCCCCTTAAAATGCTGGCGGGCAGCTTCTACAAACGTTTCATATGTGCCTTGCACGATCCCTTGGCTACCGATGTAAATCCAACTTCCCGCAGTCATTTGCCCGTACATCGCTAACCCCTTAGCGTCGAGCTCATTGAAATGCTCCCAATTTGCCCAGTGTGGGACTAAGTTTGAATTAGCAATTAATACCCGTGGTGCATTCGAATGAGTTTTAAATACACCAACGGGTTTACCTGATTGCACAAGCAGTGTTTCATCGTTTTCAAGTTGTTTTAGTGATTCAATGATTTGGTCATAGCATTGCCAATTACGTGCAGCACGACCAATTCCGCCATACACCACCAGTTCATGAGGATTTTCAGCAACATCTGGATCAAGGTTATTCATTAACATACGCAATGGTGCTTCCGTCAGCCAACTTTTTGCCGTTAATGTATTCCCATGCGGTGCTCTAATTTCGATATTTCTGTATTTATTATTTAGTGCAGTCACTTATATACCCTCTTTTATCGAATCATTGGATACCATTTATGTTTATATAGATATAGTTGTATAGACATGTATGATCAATCCATTTTTTAACATAAAAATTAAAAAAATTTGATATAAAAAGGTTTTTTCGTTTGATAAAACATTGAGATAGGTATTCTGCTTTTTTTATAACCGCTGTTTTTTTCTTCTAAATTTGCCTGTGAGATCACATTTATTTCACAATGCGTTTACACTAAGTTAGTCGAAAACAAAAAGGGGAATGATATTTAGAGAATGGCAAAACGGAAAATCACCTTAAGCAAGATTCCGTTTATAAATAATGGCGTTAGGAAGAAAAGCTACCTTTAAGTTTATAACGATTTCCAGGAAACAATAATTTAGTACTGGTAACAATAAATGCTTGTGACCACGTGCGACGAGTAATTAGCAAACAAGATGCCCCCGCATTGATTTGTAACAACTTCGCTGAGCGCTCATCTGCCTCAACCGCTTCAACAATATGCTCACCTTGAGTCAGAGGTGCTACTTGAGATAAGTAATCATGAGGTGTGACGGCTAAAAAATTCTGCTTAAGGTAGTCTGGTGCAGCCAACGCATTGACATAACGGTCTTCAATTTGAACTGGAACATCATTTTCCATATGTATAATAATCGAATGGAATACTGGGGTTTCTGGAGGAATATTCAGTTCACTTGCTAGTGATGTTGACGCCTGTATTTCTTCTAATTTAATAATCCGACAGCTGTATTTATGGTTTCTTGCAATAATTTCCGCTTCAATACTGTGAATTTCAAATAATGCAGACTGCCCTTTCGGTTCAGCAACAAATGTTCCGACCCCCTGTAAACGAACAAGTAACCCTTCCGCTGTTAATTCTCTTAAAGCACGGTTAGCCGTCATTCGGCTACATTGAAATTGAGAAACAAGTTCAGATTCAGAGGGGATGCGATCATTCGCACGCCACTTTGCAGTGTGTATTTTTTCAATAATGGATTGCTTAACTTGCAAATAGAGTGGAACTGGCGTTCCTTGTTTATTTTTTTGTTCGGCTGTCACTGTTCATTCCAAATTAGTCATTAAAATCTTGAATATGCGTATGCTGTTTTAATCGTCATTACGTTACGCAACGCGGCCTTAGTGCTATCGGATATCGTCATCATGACAGTCGCGAATAAAATCCATCATATTTAAAACGCGTTAATTGTGTAATTAAACAATGATGCTTAATAAAAAACAGAAAACAAAATACTGCCATATATAGTGACCACTTACACTATATACGGCAATAAGAACTTTATTAATTAATTATGGCGATTATCACGCCAATTTAAATGTCTTTTTTTATGCTAACGGTTATCAATATTATTGGTTATGGTGTGTAATTTGCCCTTGATAGACACGCATATGCATCGGATTACTGCCCTGCTCATAAATCATCTCTACAGGGTCTTTGGCATTCCAAACGATAAAATCTGCGGTAAACCCAACTTTTAACTGGCCATGAGTGTGCTCTTTACCTAAAGCTTTTGCCGCATGGCGCGTCACTCCAGCCCATATTTCCTCTGGGGTTAATTTAAATAATACCGCCGCCATGTTCATGATCAAACGTAATGATGCAAATGGACTTGTTCCTGGATTAAAATCCGTTGATATTGCCATTGGTACTTGATGTTCACGTAATAAGTCAATCGGTGGTAACTTCGTTTCCCGTAAGAAATAAAATGCACCAGGTAACAACACAGCCACTGTCCCACTTTCTTTAAGCGCTTTAATTCCAGCCAAATCTAAGTATTCAATATGGTCAACCGATAAACCATGATAGCGTGCCACTAACTCACTACCACCAAGATTAGATAATTGCTCAACATGGCCTTTAACGGGGATCCCTAATTGTTGGGCAGCCGCAAACAATTTTTCACTTTGCTTAAGAGAAAAGCCTACACTTTCACAAAATACATCAACAGCATCAAATAGGCCTTTATTCCATAGTTCTGGCATGATTTTTTGACAAATAAGGTCAATATATTCATCTGGTTTTCCTTTAAATTCAGGTGGCACCGTGTGAGCGGATAGCAAAGTTGAAGAAATAGAAATAGGATATTCTGCAAGTAATCTTTTTGCGACTCGTAATTGTTTTTCTTCGTTTTGATAATCAAGGCCATAACCCGATTTCATTTCAATGCTCGTTACACCTTCACGAATTAATACATCTAACCTTGGCTGTGCTTTTTCAAATAACTCAGCTTCGCTCATTTGCCTGGTTGCACGAACTGTTGAATTAATTCCCCCACCCTGTGCACTGATGGTTTCATATGAAACACCATTCATACGCTGTTCCCACTCAGTAGCTCGGTCACCGCCAAAAACTAAATGGGTATGGCAATCAATTAATCCTGGAGTAATTAGTTTTCCTTTTACATCAATAATCTGACATTGGTTTTGTTCAATTTTCTCTGGCGGTAAAATTGCAATAATTTGATTATCACGAACGACAAGATCATGATTTTCGATAAGCCCATAAGGCTCAATTCGATCTGAATCCATTGTCGCAATACGACCATGACGCCAGATCACATCTTGTGGCAGCGTTTTAAATAGCATCAGTTTTCCTATTGTCGTAGCAGGTTGATTTATTAGTTTGAAAAATAATGGTATAGATATGTATATACAATTAGACTAGTTATACCCAGTTTGTCAATCTCTGCCGCTCAAAAGGTGACAATTTTGTTATGTCACGCTAAAAAATGCTTTTGTCTCCATCCCCCTTTAAAATAGGTTACACTAAAGACCAGCGAAAATGACTATATACACATTAGTAAAATGACGAAAAATAAATTTGGACTTAAAGATGATGAAATTCATCTATTTAAAGAAGCAATTCGTGGCGCAAAAAAAATTAATCAGGATCAAGTCCTACATGCACCTGTGCGAGTGAAAGTCACAAAACCTTCTGACAAAAAAATGAAACAGGAACAAGTTGATGCTTCTTTCTACTTTTCTGATGAATTTCAGCCACAGCTTGAAAATGAAGGCCCAACTCGTTATTTAAAACCTGATTCTAATCCTTATGAGTTAAAGAAATTACGTCGTGGGGACTATACGCCTGAATTATTTCTTGATTTACATGGATTGACTCAAATGGAAGCTAAGCAAGAAATTGGGGCGCTAATAGCTGCTTGCAAACGCGAAAATGTGTATTGTGCGTGCATTATGCATGGACATGGTAAACATATATTAAAGCAACAAACACCACTATGGCTTGCACAACATCCTGATATTATTGCATTTCATCAAGCACCTAAAGAATGGGGTGGCAATGCAGCGTTGCTACTTTTGATTGAAACCAACGAGAGCACTCGCCGTTAAGTGCTCTTATTACTGGATGGTTTATTTAGCAAATAGTAACTGTGACGGACTCAACATCCATTCAACATCACTTTTTTGAAAAGCCAAATCCAATTCAATACATGCAATCGTTGATGTTGTAAACATCGGCGGTTCTTTCTGTGGGCAGAGTTGTGAAACTAAATAGCCAACTAAAGGTAAATGGGATACAACCAATATTGTCTTTGCACCTGTCACCGCTAAATCGCGTATATGATCGGCAACAAAAGCCGCGTTTCCACCTGGCGTTAATTGCGCTAAAACCTCATTTTGTAATGGAAGTTTAAGGTGTTCACCTACTATTTTTTCCGTTTGTAATGCTCTTAGGTAAGGGCTTACTAATACAGTGTCAATTTCAATACCTCGGTTTTTCAACCATTTAGCCATTAATATTGACTCATCTATTCCCTTTTGTGTTAATGGCCTCTCGGCATCACTTACCGCATGTAACGCTGCATCGCCGTGACGCATAATATAAACTTGCATAATCCACCATCTGAGTAGCCTACTGACTTAAAGTGGCTATTCTTTTTGTTAAGATAATTATTGTAAAAGTAACCATCAGTTGGGGTAAAAAGTGATTTTGCATTAAATAATCAACAATTAAAATGATTTAAGTGACTTTTTGTTGATTTTTTAGTTTTCTTTACCAAGACTTATTAAATCAATCGATTAAAAAAGCCTGAAGACTGAATAGCCAATATTCAGCTCAGGCTTTATTTTTCAGGGTATTCAATTGCATTTATAGCTTATCGCATAACCCTCTCTAACTAACAAAAATAGTGTTTAACCCACTTTCGCTATTCTTGGTCATCAACAGCATAAAACGTCTGGTTATTCTGAGCCATTCTGCATAATAAGTCACAGGGTTGGAATTTATCACCATGACGTGCAGCAAGTGTTTTTAACGTCTCTACCGTTTTCGTGATACCAAAATTATCCATATACCTGAACGGGCCGCCAAAAAACGGTGGGAAACCGATACCAAAAACGGCACCCACATCACCATCCCTTGCGCTACGAATAATTTTCTCATCAAGGCAACGGGCCGCTTCATTTAACATCATCATCACACAACGTTGAGCAATATCCGTTTTACTCAACTTGTTTTCTGGCGTGATATCAATAAGGGAATAAACTGTTTTATCCACCTGCCGTTTTTTAGTTTTTTTCCAAAATAGTAACTTACCCGAAGAATGCCCGTATTCATAAAAACCTTTACCGTTTTTCTTACCCTTACGGTCATCTTTAACAACTTTATCCAAGACATCTGGAGCTTTAAATCTTTCCCCAAACCGTTCAACTAAAATAGGTAAAATTTTAATGCCAACGTCGATACCAACTTCATCGAGTAGATTAAATGGCCCAACAGGAAAACCAAACCCAACCAATGCACTGTCAATATGGTCAATAGATTCTCCTTCAATAAGGCATTGCGCAGCCTCACATAAAAAAGGTGCCAGTATTCGGTTAACATAAAAGCCCGCATCATCGCCAACCACAATGGCTGTTTTACCTTGTCGTTTAGCAAACTCCACAACAGTAGAAATCGTTGTCTCATCTGTTTGTTTATGTGGAATAACTTCAACCAATGGCATTTTATCGACAGGACTAAAATAATGTAAACCAATAACCCGTTCTGGATGTTGCGCATTGGCGGCTATCTGGTGAATAGGTAACGAAGATGTATTCGACGCAAAAATAACGTCCTTCCTCGTCATTTTTTCAACATCAGAAACCATTTTTCTTTTTAGCGCCAAATCTTCAAAAACAGCTTCAATAACCAGATCTGCGGTTTCTAACCCTTTGTAATTCAATGTCCCTGAAATTTTAGCCATTGTTGCATCGCGTTCACGTGCCAATAACCGACGTTTGCTGACGCGTTGGGTTAATAAATCCCAGCTATATTTCAAGGCCTGAGCAATGCCTTTTTCTGAAATATCTTTAATACGAACAGGTACCTTTCCTTGAGTTGCGCTCACATATGCGATCCCGCCGCCCATTAGCCCGCCACCTAGTACACCAACTTGCTTGATATTCAACGACTTAGCTTGTGCACCTGTTTCATTTTTTAATGCTGTGACTGCAAAAAATAAATTACGTAAAGCCGCTGATTCAGGCGTCATAACTAACTCGCCAAATGCTTTAGCTTCTTCTGCATACCCAGCCTGTACTCCTTTGTTCATCCCTATTTTTACTGTATGAATAATTTTTTCAGGAGCGGGATAATGCCCTTTGGTTTTACCCAATACTTTTTGCCTTGCACTATTAAACACTTGATTACGCAGTAATTTACAACTCAATAAACGCTGTTGCCAATGAATAGCAGGTCGTTTTACGCCACCTTTTTTCACCATTTTAACAGCGACATCTAATAAAATTGACTCTGGAACAACATCATCCACAAGCCCTAATTTAAGTGCTTGTTTGCCCTTTAGCTGACGTCCTGTCAGCATTAGATCAAGTGCATGTGGAATGCCAATCAAACGTGGTAAACGTTGAGTTCCACCAGACCCTGGCAACAAGCCTAACTGTACTTCTGGCAAACCTAAGCGGGTTTTATCATCATTTGAGCAAACCCTCACATGACAAGCTAATGCTAACTCCAACCCTCCACCTAAGCATGCGCCATGGATAGCAGCAATAATCGGCAACGGGTAATTATCTATTTTGTCGAATAATAAATGCCCTTCCTTTGATAACTCACTGGCTTGCGCTTTCGATTCACAGTGCGCAATCATGCTGATATCCGCACCCGCAATAAAGTTATCTTTTTTACCTGAGGTAATAACTAGCCCTTTTAAACCCGAGGTGGATTGCGCTTTTTGTAAGATGGTTAGAAACTGCTGCGCAAATTCAGCTTTAAGCGTATTGACCTTTTCATTTGGCACATCAATGAAAATCACCCCTACGTTCTCGTCATAAATTTCTAATGAGAAAGCCTGCGGCAGCTTATCCATTACTAATTCTGTAGTAGAATTTTGTGTCATTATTCCACCTCTAAAATCATAGCTACACCTAACCCGCCTGCAGCACAAGCTGTTGTTAAACCAAAACCACCACCACGACGACGAAGTTCATTTAATGTTTGTGTCACCATTCTGGCGCCTGTCGCCGCAAATGGGTGCCCGTAAGCGATAGAACCACCGAGAACATTAAATTTGTCCATGTCTATCTCGCCAATGGCTTGTGTTAAACCTAATTTATCTTGTGCAAATTGGCGACTACCAAACATTTTGATGTTTGCCAATGTTTGAGCGGCGAAAGCCTCGTGCATATCAATTAAAGTGAGATCTTGTAAAGATAACCCTGCGCGCTTCAGGGCTATGGGCGTTGCATAGGATGGCCCCAATAGCATGTCTTCCCACACATCAATCGCGCTAAAAGCGTAACTACGAATATAACCCAGCGGGGTATAACCCAATGCTTTTGCCCTTGACTCTGTCATCATTAATACCGCTGCTGCACCATCGGTTAAAGGTGTACTATTTGCGGCTGTTACACTGCCATATTTACGGTCAAATGCGGGTTTTAATTTAGCATAAGAGGACAATACTGAATTTCCTCGTACATTATTGTCTTGCGAAAAAGCGTGCTTAAAAGGCGGCAAATACGCAGTCATGACCTCATCGTTTAGTAGGCCTCCATCCCACGCTTTTGCAGCAAGGACGTGTGAACGATGTGCTAGCTCATCTTGTTGTTCTCTCGTAATGTGGTAACTTTTAGCCATTTGCTCCGCGGTATCCCCCATGCGAAGCCCTGTTGAGTATTCAGCAACACCAGGTGCGACTGGCATTAAGTCTTTTAAGCGTAATTTCGCGATAAGCGATAATTTTTGCCCAACCGACTTTGCCTTACTCAAAGCAAGTAATGTTGCTGCTAATTTTTTCGAAACACCAATCGGTAAAACTGAAGAGGAATCTGCCCCTCCTGCAACACCAACAGTAATATCCCCAACCATCATACTTTGAGCCACATTCACAATGGCTTGAAAACTTGTCGCGCACGCCCTTGAAACGCTGTAAGCATCTGTTGAAACGCTCATCCCCGTTCCAAGCACAATTTCCCGTGCAATATTGGGTGCTTCAGGCATTTGAACCACTTGGCCAAATACAAGTTGCTCAATCAACTGGTTATCTAAATCACTACGAACTAATAATTCAGCGACTACTGCTTTGCCTAAATCTACAGCAGCAACACCTTGATATGCTGTTGATTGCTTTGCAAACGGTAAACGTAAACCACTGACAATAGCAATACGCTCTTTTGTTGAATATGTACTGTCACCATGGTGGGAATGTTGATTCATGGTCGCTCCTGCAAAAGCATAAATAAAAAATTATTGTTAATTTTTTCATGACTGGCCGAAAGAGGTCTGACCTGTAATGATTGTTAACATAATTTTCACAATTATCAATTGCATTGACTAAAAAATGGGAGCGCGCACGCAAGTTAGCATAAAAATAGTGCGAAAAAGAAAGGAATGGGTCTACCTAATATCAAAAACCCTTCTAACGCTTAGCCACCTAATAAAAGGGCGCTATCACAGTATAAGGGTTCACCTAATAGATTCAAACGTTTGATTAACGAAGGCCTAGCTGAAAAATCAGGCTTTCTGCTTCACAGCTAAAACTAAATTCTGCGCTCAGTTCAACACCACCATTAACTTGTTTAAAAGTATGGTTAATCGCACAGGGTTCAGACTCAACAGACTTCGCTTTTTCTGTGAGCATCTTCAACATGGATTCCGCTTCACCTTGTGTGGCAAAAACATGCTGATACGACGCAGTACAGTCTTTATTGTCCAGCACTGTGCCTACATCTACACAGCAGCAAGCTGCTGTTTCATCCGCACTACAACGGTTAATCGCATCAGTCATTTTATTCTCCAAATAAACAAACTGTTAAGTGGCTATCATAACGCTGAAAAAGTGGTAAAAACCAGTGTGAATCAAAACTTATTGCTAATAATTAAACATAAGTTTGATCTTACCCCGTATCTGATTATTTATTGCTCCCATTTCGTCACTTTATGTTGCTATTTTGTTAAATGCATCGCATTTTTGAAAACGAAGTCGCAATAAACACAAAACAGACTTGCAACATATCGGGTGGTCAGACCTATACTCTAGTAACTGGTCTGATTTGTCATGGCGACAATGGACCCTACAATTCTGCGCTTCTTGCGATAGAAGTCGCTTTATTTAAAATAAAACATAAGAGGGTTTTGGTCATGAGCCAGAAAAACCTGTTTTCTAAGTCAGCTTTAGCAATAGCAGTGGCAATTGTATCATCCAACGCCGGCGCGGCTGGCTTTTTGCTCAATGAATATTCAACATCCGCACTGGGACGTGCGTTTTCTGGGGCAGGTGCGATGGGCGACAACGCAAGTGAGGGAAGCCGTAACCCTGCTGCGATGATGCTATTTGACCGACCATCTCTTTCTATCGGTGCTGTGTATATTGACCCAAGTGTTGATATTAAAGGCCGAAATGACGGTCGTTTAACAGCTAATGATATCGCACCAAGTGCTGTTGTCCCTAATGCGCACTTTATTTTCCCCGTTAATGATAAGTGGGCTGTTGGTACATCCATGACAACTAACTTCGGCTTAGCAACGGATTTTAATAAAAGTTATGCAGCAGGCCCTATCGGTGGAAAAACCGATTTAAAAACTGTTAACTTAAATTTAAGCGGCGCATACCGTTTAAATAACAACTTTAGTTTTGGTCTTGGTGCAAATGCGGTTTACGCTGATGCGGAGATCACTCGTCACGCAGGTGATTTAAGCCAGTTAGGCCCTATGCTAGGACTTAACAATATGGGTCCAAGCACTACCATGGCTAAATTAACAGGTGATGACTGGGGCTATGGTTGGAATGCTGGTATCCTTTATGAACTAAATGACGATAATCGTTTCAGTTTAACCTATCGCTCAAAAGTCAAAGTTAAATTCAAAGACGGAAAATACTCGAATGACCTACCGAGTAATAACCCAGCCCTTAATATGGTCGGAATTGTTGGAACTGACGGCAACAAAATTAAGGGTAAGCTAGATCTTAATTTACCTGATATTTGGGAATTTTCTGGTTATCATAAAGTCGCACCGAAATGGGCACTCCACTACAGCGTAGCTTATACTGGTTGGAGTGAGTTTAAAGATCTTACTGCATATCGTAGTAGCGATAACAAACAATTATTCCACAAAGCAGAAAACTTTGATGATGCATGGCGGTTTGCAATAGGTACAACCTATTTCTACAATGATAACTGGACATTCCGTACTGGTATTGCTTATGACGAAAGCCCTGTTCCATCCAAATATCGTTCCATTTCTATACCTGATCAAGATCGCTATTGGTTGAGCGTAGGAAGCACCTATGCATTTAACGAAGATGCCTCTATTGATGTAGGTATTTCTTATATGCATGGTAAGAAAGTGAACATAAATGAAAAACTTGTAGAAACAGATAAATTACCTTTAGGTACATACCAATTCAAATCTGAAGGCTCTGCTTGGTTATACGGTGTGAACTTTAACTACGCATTCTAATAAACCGAATGCTTAACTATCGGGGAGGCAACTCCCTGATAGCCCCACTCTCTCAGTGTTCAAAAAAACATCCCTATCATAAATTTTTCTTGACCCTTATCACTCCCTTATGTAAATTAATTGTTAATAAAATAATTCTTATCCAAATTTCCACTTTTATACTAAAAATTAGCCCTATAAACTTTTTTCAGATAAATCCTTATATATTTCATTAGATTACCTTTCATTCTCTGAATGTTCTTATTTGCAAGCACAAGCCATACTCGTATTTTAGAATACAGATACACAAAAAATACGTATCCATTCATTAAACTGTATTATTAATGCGATAAATTCGCAGTAAAAGTACAAAAGAGGCAACAATGACAAAAACGTAGGGGGTTTTATGGGGACATTATTTACAGTAGGTTTTATTGGGGTGTTAGGCGTAATCGCCTTGATTGACACCGTTACCCAACGAGGAAAGCGAGACAATGACTAGCTGTTAATTTATCACTCTCACGTTTTAATCTAGACAAGAGAGTGATAAACCTTCCTGAGTCAATTCACTAAATTAATCAATCGAATCCAGATCCCCTTCAATTGCAGCTGCATTTGGGTTTTCAGTTGCTTTCAATACACCGCCATTTGATAAGAAATCATTACGCTGGAAGTAAGCTTCACGCATCATTAAGTATGGGTCTGAAGAGTTTTTAAGTAACCCATCGGAATCCAGCAATCGTGCTCTTGTTTCTATCCCTTCAAGTGCCCATTTTCCTGCAGACATCCAGAATGTTAGATAGCTCAGCATTGGGTATAAACCATCAGCTAAATCCCCACCTTCCTCTCGTGGTGTTGCACTCCCATATCCTGGTAAAACGACATAAGGACCATAACCGACATCATAGTAACCGAGTGTATTACCAAAACGTTTAGGATCTTCTTTCGCTAATTGAGGATTCGCCATTGTTGCAACATCAATCAACCCACCCATACCAAATACCGTATTGAGGAAGAAACGGTTAAAGTGTTTAAAACCTTGGGTCACTTCCCCACGCAAGAAACTGTTCAGCATACTTGCAGGCTCTTCAAGGTTAACAAAGAAGTTGGATAATCCATTACGCGCAGGCATAGGAACATAATCATTCCAAGCAACAGCAACAGGCCTTAAAACATAAGGGTCTAAGACGTTGTAGTTAAAATTAAACATTGCTCGGTTAAAACCCTCTAATGGGTCTGAACGTTCTTGCGTATCTGGGTCAATATTACTTGCACAACCTGCAATTAATACACCCGCTAGAAAAACGCTAGTCATGCGAAACTTCATAACACTTTCTCCATTCCCTGCACCGCCCTGCTATGGTACTTTCCACAATATTCACGAATTTGATAATAATAAGGGGAAAAAATTATTTTTGTTAACCGTTTTGAGTGATTATACAGATCGACTTTTAATTATACCCTAGTTAATCATGCCATTATTATAAGAGTTATGGCTAATTCACACAAAACCATTTAAATATTGTTTTTATATATTCGAAAATAGTGTGCAGTGCCATCAATTTTTACTCAAGAATAAAAGCTAACTTAACGATTAGATAAAAAACATATCAATAAAAGAAAAAATCACTGTAAAATGAGCCTTTCACCATTACTTTTTGGTTTAATACGTATTTTAACCGCTAATCCTGTAAGCACAGTTCCCATCAGCCAACCTTTAAATACGTTACCATGCGAGGTGACGTGTCAGATAATTATTTAATAAAAGAAAGACTAAAAATCATACAAAATTGCCTCATTAGCAATAAATTGAATTAATTCTATGTAACAACTTGATTCCATTGGATGCGGACAGTAAAATGCAAACCCTGTTTAGCAATGACAGCCAAAAGTCCCCTTAGTTAAATGGATATAACGAGCCCCTCCTAAGGGCTAGTTGCAGGTTCGATTCCTGCAGGGGACACCATTGCCACTTCTAAAGACCTCTCAAGACTTCCAGTTTTTTAAGTAAAAACAATAGATTAATTATTTTGGCTTCCAAGAAGGTCTAGTAACTTCTAGTGGAATCTAAGTATTAATGTGTATAGTATTGTGTATAGGTCTAGGTTCGATAAAAAAACTATACGCATTATGCTACTCACTGATATCCAAATTCGTAAAGCTAAGCCTAAAGAAAAGGCTTACACCCTAAATGATGGCAATGGCTTATCCCTTCTCATTGAACCCAATGGTTCCAAGGGGTGGCGCTTTCGTTATCGCTTTGCGGGTAAGCCTAAAATGATTTCATTTGGCGTGTATGGGCAAATTTCTTTAGCCGATGCCAGAAGAAAAAGAGATGAAGCAAAAAAACAGCTTTCAGATGGCATAGACCCAAGTGATGCCCGCAAATCGGAAAAGATCACACAAAAATACGCTGCTGAAAATACGTTTAAAGCCGTTGCAATGGAATGGCATGTATCAAAATGCTCTACATGGTCAAAAGGCTATGCGAGCGAAATATTGCGTTGTTTTGAAAATGATGTTTTCCCTTTCATTGGTAGTCGACCTATTGACCAATTAGCGCCATTAGAATTACTTGCCGTATTGCAAAAGATAGAAAAACGTGGGGCATTAGAGCAAGCAAGTAAGATTCGTCGTCGTTGTGGTGAAGTGTTTAGGTATGCCGTCATTACAGGCCGAGCAAAATATAACCCTGCTCCTGATTTGTCTGGTGCAATGAATAAGCCTGAAACCAAACATTTCCCATTCTTGCAAGAAAGTGAAATTCCTGATTTTGTGAAAGCACTTAAGAACTACCAAGGCAGTAAAATCACGAAATATGCCACCCAGCTATTAATGCTAACAGGTGTTAGGACTGTTGAGTTAAGATTCGCGGAATGGTCAGAATTTGATTTTGAAAATTCACTTTGGGAAATACCTACAGAACGAATGAAAAAGCGTCGCCCTCATTTAGTTCCTCTCTCACCACAAGTATTAGAGATCCTTGATAAGCTAAAAGTCATTTCAGGTAACTATTCGCTACTTTTCCCTGGGCGTAATGATGCACGAAAACCAATCAGTGATGCGAGTATAAATAAGGTCATCGCCAAAATTGGCTATAAAGGAAGGCTGACAGGTCACGGATTTCGACACATGATGAGTACTATTTTGCATGAAAAAGGCTTTGATAGTGCGTGGATAGAGTTGCAGCTTGCACATGTTGATAAAAACACTATTAGGGGTGTCTACAATCACGCTCAATATTTAAGACAAAGAAAAGATATGATGATTTTTTATTCCCAAAAGATACTCATGAGCAATTCCCATACTTAGCAATTGAGTCTATTACATCATATCCATATTTATTAACCATCGCTTTAAAAAAGCTAGGCTCAATAAATTTAGCATAACCTAGTTCTCCTCTTAACTTCAAAATCTCAACATCAGGGAGAACACCACAAATATAGTGATGAATTTTACTTCGCAGTATTCTTTTCTTTTCCCTACCTAAAGAAAGCCCCCCATCATTAGTTATTGTTATACCTGTAACATGCCTATTAAATTTTTTCGATGAAAAAATTGTTTTTTCATGATTAATTTTGATACTTTTTAAATTTACTTCATTTAAAATTTCTCTAACAATTTTAGGAATATCAAATAGTATTCCTTTTTTAGTTGTACTAAAAGTAAGGTCATCTGCATATCTAGAATATTCTATTCCCATTTCCTTACATCTTGAAAAAATCTCACAATCAAAAGAATACATTATAACATTAGAAATTTTTGGTGAAGATGGAGCTCCGATACTTAGTTGTAAAGGACTATTTCTTCTAGGTTTCCAAAAGAAAAGGTTCTCAATTACAAAGAAATCCATTTCGTCTAATTTTATATTCATATTAGCAAAACAATTCATTAGATGAAAAGGTCTTATACTAGGAAAAAAGTTTTTGAAGTCCATTTTTAGAATATAATCATTATTATGATGCACTAACGCATTCTTTCTGATATCTTTATATGATTCATATGCAAATGCTCTTTCATGTACATGAAAATCCGAAATTACATATTTTAAAACAATACGTTGTATTGACTTAACTTGCTTTGCTGGTTGAGCAATCAAGCGAAATTCATTACTATTTCTTTTTCTTATGTTAAATTTTTTATATCTTCGAGGAATTGTTACGATATACCGTATAGCTTCATCTTCGGTAATATAAAGACCATTTGCTATAAATTGTAATAAACTCATACTACACCCCTCGAATAATATTTATTTGTTTTAATGCATTCTGCCTCTTTCTAGCGGTTTCATCAGTATTTTTTGAATCCAAACTTAGATAGGACTGTCTAATTGCTATTTTTATGCTCATAGAGTCTTTTATTTTTTTATTCTCACTCAAGCCAAATTTTATTTTACTTTCCCTATGACCAATCACATAATAATAGTCAGTGCGACTATACGAAATAGATGAAATTAACTTCATTTTATTTAACAAATAAAGCAACCTAGAAATTAACTTCTGATTTACATTTATATCCATACAGTATAATGCCCATTCGATTTCTGATATTTTTATGGGTTCTGATAACAAAATTATTTCATATATTAAAATAGCCAAATGACCAGTATTAAAGTTATTATACTTTTCTGTTTTTTTAACGTGTTTTAATCGCCCTTGAATATCAGAAAAAATTAATTCTATTTCTTCATATTTTAATCGATTTTTATCAGGCCATGGATAAACACTTACTGAGCTTGGATCTATTGTTTTTAAATACTCTAAAGGCCCTAAGTATATAAATGATGACTTTGGTGGGATATTTCTTTGTGCATCACCTTCTATCTCATTTAAGGGTGCAATAACATGTAATTTTTGAGCTAAATTTTTTCTATTAACAAATAATCCTAGCTCCACTAACGACCCTGCACTTTCTAGACAAATAATAACTAATGTTGAAATGTTGGCTATATCATCCTCAAAGCTCATTAAATCCGAATAAGCACCATCTTTAAAATAGTCTTTAAAATCCTCCGCTAGCACAAGTGAATCGCTCAGTTTCGGTTCATTACTAGCTACGTGTAGGAAAAAATGGTCTCTAACACTCATTGGCGTCGCATTCATCGGCCCCCCACAAACAAAAATAATAGGCGGCATAAACTGAACAGTAAAATTTGAATAAACAAGATCTCCAAACTGTTCCCGTAATGAATCCATGTAAGTAGAGTCACTCACACCAATGAACCTCTTCTAATTAAAAAAGATGGCAGAAACGCCATCTTTTGGTTTTGGTACCTTTACCTAAAGGATGCGCTTTAGACTTTTAGACAGCTCCTGAAGGACACGAAGCCTGCGAGTGGCATTCAGGATCTGGCTAAAAGTGCTGAAGCGCAACCCTAAATGTCCACAATAAATTAGTGTCTGGCGAAACGCCCGACAAGGATAAAATGAGTTATCCTACGCGTAAAGGTTCAGTTAGAATAACAAAAAAAATGAAACATTCAACACCTTAGTTTGCAATATGGTGTACTACTATGCATTTAGCAATACAAAAGTAATTTACACGTAAAATTCACTACGCCGCACTGTCTACTTCGCCTAAAAAGTGTCAGCCCGTTATTGGTTGAGATATCCAACTGAAAAGATTAAACTTATATTGTTAGCTTTGAAATATCGGACTTTCATGCAAGAAATTGCATATACAAAAACTCAACCTTACCAGTTGAGTTTTTGTTCTATTGTTTGAAGTACGTTTCAATCACATACCAAAATGAGAAGAATAAAAATGCATAAGATAATATAAACTTCCATGTTCTCTTTATCACTAAGCAAGACTTAAAAAGGCTTCTATTTTTTATAACACTTTTAAGCTGCCTAATAAGCTCATAAAACTCATTATCCGATACTCTGGCCGCACGTATTTTTTTAAATAATTCAGATTCTTTTTTTGTTGTAAATGTTGATGCTTTGGCAATCATGATAAAACGCTCACTAAAGAAAAGTAATGCAATTGTAAAAGCCACCAACTGAAATACATCATCTGAGACCCCCCAACAAGCTAAACTAAGCACAAATGTCCATTCACCAATATTTGACTCGTCTATCGAGTTCCACCATTCAAACATAGATTCTTTATAGTCACTGATTTCATTTTTTAATTGTGGAAATTGAGGGGAAGAATTCATCCTATGCATTCTACTATCCTTAATGTTTAAATTATTATCAATCATCAACGAGCTAATACAGCTTACCTCATATCTAGCCCTCTAAAAGTAAAATTAGGAATAAATAACATACGTAGTTCCTCCTTACGAAATAAAGTTCTCTACCGCGTAAAATGCACTACACCGCACCCGCCTGCACAATTTGGATCATAAAATTATTTCAGTTTTAAAATTCTACAAAACATATCGCCAAGCCTTGCCAATACTAGGGAGTCGCCGAAAATCTCAAACTGAAATGTGTGAAAAGATTTTCAATAAATTTCAGTTTTCAAGTGAGGCACACCTAGCGAATTAATTTATAATCACTTGAATATAAATAGCTTTTCTATTTTACGTGAGATTTTCACTTAAGAGTTGAAGCCGCATAAAAACTGAAAAACCAGCATCCATGCGGATTGAGAGGAAATAGAAAACTGAAATATGAACGAATTACTTTTTTATTTTAGTGTTTGTTTTTTGAACTAATGAATCTTTATTTAACCACGTATCAATCAAACGGTGGACTTCTTTTTCTGTATATCCCCTTAGCTCTATAACTTTTTTATTGTCACTCACTTCTATTCGAATATTACGTTTTTTATTAAACATATTTAATTACCCTTGGTAATAATCGCCACTTGGTTATATATCAAAATTACCTTTATACCATTCACCTTAATTTACTTTTTGCTATGCTCTATTTTCGATAACATCAAAACATAGTTGCTTTGGCTGATCTTCGGGCTTTTTATGATAAATAGAATGTGAAAACGTCAGCGTTAGCCTATAAGTGTGTCCACACTCAAAATCAGAGCACGAACAATAAATATAATGAGCATTATCCCTACCCTGCCTATCAATTTTCTGAATTTTGGCTTCCTGACCACACTCAGGGCAGTATATTTTCATTACTCGCATTGCTAATCCCCCTTGCCTTATATGCCTTCCAGAATAAAGCTTATTAAATACATCCATTTCAAATTTCACTGGTAACAGTGGTAACACTGGTTACATCATTGATTTTAAATAATTTAACTTGTTACCTTTTCTGCAAAATTACGTGTAACGCAAGGTAACGCCCTATTTTCGTTACCTCTTGTTACCACTCACATTAATTTACTGGTAACAGCTATAAGCCTTGATAGCCCTAGCTGTTACCTTTGTTACCACTGTTACACTTTAAATATAAGATGGTTAGTTTCATTACTATCATTCGGCAGAGCCCAGCACGTCACTATTAAACAAATAAACACGTTTAAGCCCTATTTCTGGTAGGCGTATGCTGTTTTGTGACCTACCGTCCTTACCTGCTTCTAACCAACCTTTATCAATACATAAACGCGCAACCTTCCTTGAGTCATAACCTTTACATATTTCTTTCCATGCAGAAGATAGAACATAAAACTGCACCGTCGGTTCTTGGTTGCCAGCACCTTTTTCAACACGACGAAAGCCCATCATATTGAGCGGTCGGCTATTCTCATCATACCAATCCGCAAAACGGCTAAATTGATTACGTGAGATAAAATCAGTCACTTGCTCTAAGGCGGTGATATCTTCCTGATTTGCTGTATGCCCACGCTCTTTCATCCAAGCCGCTAGGCACTTTTCAGCCGCAATATAGGCTTCACCCTCCTGCCAGCCTGTGATCCCTGCAATTGTGGCAATCTCCCCCGCCATCGCAACAAGGGCAAAACGGGTGATAGCCCGACCAACTTGGTTACCTGCATTTTCAGGCATCATTTTAGCGGTATACTCTTTTAATAATGTTTTTGCTGTACCTGAGATGAACGTGAGATCATTTGTAAGATATTTTAGCCAGTCACGGAATGGGGTACCGTGGTATTTAGTGACTGCATGCTCTAGGTATTCCGCTAAGGCTTTGCCGCTAGCAAATTGATGTAAGTCCTCAAATACACCGTGTTTACCTGAATCACTTGGGATTTGTATCATACGGACTTCAACCCCTGCATAAGTGCGTTCGCCTGCATTGGCCGCATGTTCAACCAATGACAATTCACCCGTTGAGAGAAACAGTAAATTCCATCGATTCGTTTCCCTGACGCTGCCATCCGTTTTTGCACGGGCTTTACCTTGGCCATTTGCCAACATGTAAGCAATGTTACCCGCTTCGCGTCCGTCCACTTCTCGGATTTCATCCAGCATTAGCGTAGCGTCATTACGACGGCAAGCCGTTCCCTCAAGCGCGTTACCTGTTGCCCGCCATGTGTACCAGTAATCGGTACCACCACAAACAGAAGCGGCCACTTTCATTGTGGTCGTCTTACCGTCTGTTGATTCACCTTTTAAATGGTAGCCACCGCCTCCCACACCGACTAATTTTAATAATGATGACGCAAAGGCAAGGCTTACGGAAAACGCCAGCCTAGCGTTTCCCACGCAATATTTACCAATATGCTCCCGCCATTCATCGCTAGTGCCTGCTACCCTAAAATCTTTACCTTGAACACTGGAGGTTTGCAAAATAACGGAATCTGCGCCAGTTCCAACAACTTCATCCTGCAACACATATACGTTGCCATGCCAGCCCGTTTTATTTACGCAAGTGACTTTTTTCTCTGGTCGGCACAATGAAATGTATTCCATTAAATGCGCACGAGCCTGCCCCGAAATGTTGATATATGAAAGCCCGTTCACCAAAAGTACACGACGTAATTCTTCACCGCTACCGCTTAACATTTCCATTGGCATTGCCCATTTACGGCAATTTCCGTAGGTATCATCCCATTCCAATAAACGGCCGTAATTACTGCCGTCTGCATCGCAGGTGATCGCGGTGACTTTTATCGGGCTGCTGATTTTGATGTTTCTAACCTCGGTGTCACCATCCGATTTATTGACTAGTTTGTCATACCACAAATATTCTTGGGTCAGCCTAAAGCCTTGGGGTAAATAGGCTTTATCCTTACCGCAGTATGTCATTTCCTCAAAGAATGCTTCTTTGACTTTGACAGTGTTGTTTTCTTGTCGGTAATCATCCCAATCTGCTTTGTAATGAGTTGGTGGTAAGGTGATCCAACCATCAACTGCTTTGGCGGCTTTCTCCGCCCACACCTTACCCGTATTCTCTTTACCGTCTATAAAATCATTATCACCCGCAATAATGATTTTTACCGATGGATAACGTTCCCGTAGCTGCTGGGCGACTTTCTCAAGGTTAGTAGCCGCAACAGCGGCCACAATAAAGGTATCAATTACCTTCGCTAGACTTAACCCCGTAGCAAAGCCCTCAGTAATCACAATTTGTTCAAGTGTGTCCTGTGCTTTCTCCGATACAACAATAAATGAGCCTGAAAGCCCTGAGCCAGATAACAATGCCTTATCACCTTCTGGGCTGATAAGTTGCCCACCTTTAACCTGAAATTGATTGTCAACCAATGGCAATAATATTGAGCCGATTGGGAAACTTAATTCACCTTGCTTATAGGAATTCTGGGTAATTAAACATTGATGGTTAATTAAGCCCTTATTTGTTAAGTATTGGCTTTCCCCTAGGTATGACGATGCTTTCAGCTTTTCAAATAATTCGATGCTCCGAGCCGCATTTACTTTTTTTATTTTGGTAGGTATGACCTTACTAAACTCAGGTAGAAGCAATATTTTATTGATTTCAAAACAAGCGGTTTTCGTATCTTTGCCTGTCACTAGTTTGAGCAAATCCAGTCCATCACCACTGCCACACTGATTACAAAACCATGTACCTTTTCCATTTTTATCATCAAAACGAAAACGGTCTTTACCACCACATTTCGGGCAAGCGCCATGTTTATGATTATCAGGAACGCAAACACCCAAACTCGTTAAAATATAGTGCCAACGCCCATTTGCAGAGCGCATAATATCCGTAACGGATGGCAATTGAGTGGAAGCAGTTAATGAATTAGAACTGTTTAGTAAACTCATTGTTTTATGTCCTTATTCATTAAGCTACTTTCGCTGATCACAAATTCAACCTGCTCCGCTAAACATTCCATCATTGCCGCCATTCCCTCACTTGAGACATGGCGCTGACCATTAATAGAACTAGCAATAAGTAATTCAGATAGAAAGCTCGTCATTTGCGCGGCTCTTAATAATTGTTTTTCGCCCGATGCAGAAATGACTGTATTGATATGATTTGTATTTTTCATGATTAGCACTCCCCTGTTTGACTTACAGGTAAGCGACCTGCAAAAAGCAAGATGAAATCATGAGCAAGTAGCATGCGTGCATCATATTCAGTTGACGCAATAGCAGCACGACGGCAAGGTTTTGCAGTGATATCAGCACATTTAATGCTCAAGAATAAGAATTTAAATTGAGTTTGGGTAGGGGTTGCCATCATGACGATGATCTCCAGTAACTTAGTTAAGGAGTCACCACCTGAAACGCCAATTTCGGGGGTGGTGACGTTGACAGGGTTGGCGTAACTGGAGTTACTGGAATCCAGCCAGCCCGAAGGCTGCCCCGCCAACGCCACCATAGAATCAGGGCGATACAAAACCGCATTTAATGGGTGCGCGTAGGCATAGACACAAAAAAAGACGCAAGGCGCGTCATGTGTCGCCAGTAACTGATTCAGGACGCCAATCCCGACGTTAGATTTTGCTAACGTGCGATCAATATAGCCCAACCGTTTAGACGGATGCAACCCTTTTATTTTCATAATTAACATGTCTTAAATTGGGAAGAATAGATATTTGAGGCTATGCCCAGAGCAATCTGGGCATACGGTTTACCCCGCCGAGATAGCAGAAAACCAGTTATTTTTAGATTTAGTTAAACCACCTGATAGATTAAAATGCATTGGTGAACTAAATAAATACCTATAATTTTTATTAGCGAAATATAAGTTATTAATTCTTAAACGTAATCTATCCGTACCTATGCTTGCTGGGTTATCCGTCACTGCTAATCCACCAAGGTAAAAAATACTCGTTCCTTGAAAGTCCTCTTCTACCTCAATTGAGCAAAATAATTTCTGACCTTCTTCATTGTATTTAATCAGTTTCTTGGTTGGTTTTAATCGCAAAAATAGCTGCATTTTACCATTCATCATGTCGGCTTTTGCATCGATAACCTCACCTAAATTCTCAAGATTACGGTTATGTTCTTCCCAAATTAAAGCTGTGTAATACTTAGGATCATAGGTATCAGCCATTTCCTGTAACCACTCAGGTTTAATCGTACGCTCATCGACTGTTTGCCCTTCTGTAGCAACACAAATCCAATTAGTTATTAATTGAGGATCACTCATAATGAAAATACCCCGTCTTCAATTTGGATGGCATTTTCATCAATGGCAGCATAGAGATTTCCATCACCAAGGCCATAACCTTCATTTCTAATATAACTGTGCTCATAGACTTTTCTGTCATCCACAAACTCGGCACGAAAACGACGGGTATTTTTCTGGGTATAAATATGCAAATTATCTAATGTGGTAACCACTAAGCGACGACCAGGCATAAATGGTGGAATAATAGCGAAGCGTCCTGCAACCGTACTTAAAGCCATTTGACTTGCCTGAATATCTGCGGCGTTATCTGCCCCTCTAAATAGTTTTTCACGGTATAAAGCAGCAAGTTCTGAGCCAACCAATACGACTAATCTAGGGTCTTCACGGAACTCTTCGGGTATTTTTTTGATAATAAGAAAGTTGGCCATGGCATCTAAGTTAGGGAAATCACCGTCTTTACCTAAAACAATTTTATCCGTTACAATTTGAGAGCCGTTATTAAATGATTTTGCTATGGTATGCCAACCACAGTTAACATCTTGCCCTCGTTTATATTTTTCTGGCTTTGTTGGAAACCCACAAAACTCGCCATTAAAGCCGACACGTATCATGTCTAACGATACTGTTTTAGAGAACAAATCAGATATCACCTTAGTAAAGTGCTCATCATCACCACTACGGCTATTTGCAATTATCGCAAGCTGTTCGTACGTAAGAGCCGTACAGGTATCCGTTTCCTCTAGCGTATAAGAAATAGCATCCATACTTAAACGCTTATGAAAACGCTCCTCAATTGAGCGACCAGTATGAAGGCTACTATCACCAAGGTTAACTGTATCCCCTTTGATTTCACTCACATCAGCTATTGTTAATTTATTTAAGAACCAATTTGAGTCTGATATTGCTACGCGCAATAACGTTTCAGATGCATTAGTAATTGAAAATGTTTTACTATTTTTAGAAAAGTAATTTGCGCCGCGTGTAAAATTGGCGTGAAAATCCCTTGCCACGTTTGGTACTGTAGTAGCATACATAATATATTCCTTTTATATTTATTACATTAGATCTAATTTATTTTGAATTCTTTTTTGAATAGAAACCATTTTAGAAACATATTCATCAGCAGTTAATACTGTATTCACTGACTTATTATTAATATCGTAATACTCTTTATAATAATTTAGTTGATTATCAGAGGTGTTTCTTCTCACATATTTATCAGTTGATAGATGACAATCAGCAACGATTTTATTTATGTGTTTTTTTAAGTTCTCACACTCATCTAATATTAAATTACATTCATTTGAATAAGCCCAATTAAAATTAGACCTTAATGAATGAGTTGTTATTTTCTCGTTCGGTATTGAAATTAAAAATTCCGATTTATAACCAGTTACGTTTTCTTTTAATAACTGTTCAACCACTGGCCTTAACAGTCCATATACCCCACTAATCTTACTTAACTTGTCTTGAGCATTACCTAAGCATCCTCTCGCTCTTTCGACGTTATCGTAGGAGTCTGATGCCCATGCATGCGCAGTTCTATAGTTATTTGGCTTTCTCAGTCGCCCTTCACTTAAATTTTCCAAGTAGGTTTCTGCATCTTCTAGTTTCTGAACCTGTACATCACAATCTGCTATATATTTTTCTAACAGTTGATTACCTTTATCAATGAGCAGCTTCACTTCTTTTGCAGTTGGCATTAAATTATCAAAGCTAAACCCTATGATTTCACCTAATGTATTAATTTTATTTCTTAACATAAATAGATGATTTATTTCTATAGCGCGAATAATAAATCCTGTATCTTTACCGTTAGCTTCAAATGGGATTGATTTATAATTTAAAACAAAACTTAATGACTCATCTTTATAAAAAGATATATTTTCGGTCATTATCTTCTCCTTGCATTATTGATTATCCATTCATTTATTTCAGACTCTAACCATGCAACAGAACGTGGCCCTATTTTCATTTGCTTAGGAAAATCGTTCGATTTCATCTTTAAATAAATTGTGGAAGTTGGTAGACCTGTTAATAAAGTTACTTCTGGTAGCCTTAACAACCTATTTTCGGTGTTAAGTTCCCCCAAAGTTAATAAGCTCATAGTTATTCCCTTATAATTAAATTCTATTTTTGAATTTTATTATATGTTACTAGATGTCGTTGGATGTCTTTATATTTACACAGACATTAAGAATGGTAAAGAGAGGGGCTAAGGCGTGATTTTGAGAATTATTATCTATGTCTAATTTTTAAACACCTCAAATAGCAACAAATAATTATCCGTATTACTAGTCATTATCATTCATAACTAATCGCTCCCAATATAAAATTGAGAATTTAACAAACGGTTAAATAACTCTCTTCTGTAAAGAATTTTAATTATTTGTAATTTTACGCAAACAAAATATAACACCCTGAAATTTAACATATTTAAATTTCAGGGACAAATCTAAAATAAATCATAAATGATTTGTATAATATTTACTCTAAAACAAATATATGAAATTGATGTTCTATAGCAAAGACTTTATGTATAGCAATGTGTATAGAAAATAAAATAAGAAAATAATATTTATTAAAAATCAATACATTAAATTCACCAGTCGATTCCTGCAGGGGACACCAGTACAAACGAAACCAACCTATTCCCAATCCTCACAAAAAATCATAGCAACTATTCATGTTATGCCGAACTATACAAAGCTAAACTGGCATGAACACATGGTGGAGAGAACATTAGTCTTTAATTGATGGCTATTGATATTTGACTTATGTATATTGTTAATCACTTAATCATACGGATGTATGTATCGTCATGGCTGAACTGATTACTTATGAAATCATATTAGGGATTGCAGTGTTTTTTTGCTTTTGGAATATAGACAGAACCAATACTTTCTGGTCTTTTATTCGAGTTATCGCTGGAATATGCCTGATAGCCACCATGTGCATGCTTGGAATGATCATAGCGTACGTTGCATCATAGCAATCATCTATCTAACGTAAATATTGGAATATATGTAGTGACATTCACCGTTATTTATCTTTTATTTGCTGCCTTTTTACTCCTGTGGCTTGCTTATTGGAGCTTTTCAGCACTATTTCCAAAATCACCACCAAGTAGTGTTTTATGTCTTTTCGCTAGGACAATCATCGGTGTGTCCTTGGTCTTATCTGCTATCTATGTAGCTCTTGTCGCTTTCGCAATCACCATCTAGTTGAATGTTGAATTTCCCCCTAGCCCTTTCAATCTCTCGAATGAATTTCTTGTCCAAGTTGCATTTTGCTAAGCGCTTATGGCATCAGCGAATCACTGAGGCATCTCACCCCAATTTACCTGTTCAGGAATATCAGGCTGTTTTAGCCCCCTCAGCTAGTAACATCAATTTGTTTTCTTTCAATATTAGCCTAAATCACATTAATAAATTCACCTGATAAATAATATTTACTACTCTATAGATATACACAGGCAGAAAAAATGCGTTATCTGAAAACATGATACTATTAACATTAATTATCGTTTCTGCAATTATCAGACTACTTGATTCATTCATTTTAATTACCAATTAAAAGTTTACATCAATATAGCTAACTAATCATACTTGTACCACTTGAGTACTCATATCGCAATTAACGGTAGGCAGGGCATACACAATATATTAGGAATACAAGTTAGAGGCTCTTGCTTAGTTAGCCAACAACTGAAACTTTCCTGTTACTATGAATAATCTGCTCTCTTAGGGAAAAACAGTGCTGGCAGTTCGTTTATCAGTCTAAATAGAAAAATCCTATTTTTCATCTGAACATTTTTATCAAGAATAGAACTTTCTATTATCAACTCTACTGCGCGTATTCACTGAGATAATCTATCAATGAAAAATTTTATCATTATTCTTTTTTTACCACTTTTACTTTTAGCCTGCACAAAGAAAGAGCGAAAATTAGTCGTTATTTCTGGAATGAGCAAAGCTGATGTCATTAAAATTGAAGGGATACCGATTAGCTCTGCCTCTCAAGCTCAGTATGATTTGTTATTTTATTCGGATCAAATATTAACCAATCTGCCAAGTCAGAAAGCGGATCATGTGTTTATCTTTATTGATAATAAATTGATGGAATACTCAACAATAAATATTCGTTCAATTCATGATGAAAGTACAAGGGTAGGATTAAATGCAGAACAGAGCCTAGCATGCTGGGTAAATCAATTAAACTTACCTGTTAATCCATCTGCTATTGCAAATGAAAATACAATAACAAATGGGGTCAATTGTTTTTCGAATGTACGTAATGAAGACAATTAATTTCACTATTTTAAATTCATTTTAGTCAAATAATGAGATTGCATTCCCGTTTCAGGAAAATCTGGCAGTGACATTTGCTGGATATAACCTAATTTTTGGTAGAATGGTAATGCTTGAAAACTAAATGTATCGACTAAAGAATGAAGGCAGCCTACTTTTGAAGCCTCATGCTCAGCTGCTTGCATTAATTGCCTCCCTATTCCTTCATTTCTCGCAGATTCACTTACCCATAAATAATCAATACATAACCAATTGGCTCTGATTGTTGCAATCAAGCCCCCCTGCATTACACCATCATCATCTTTAAAATATACCCCTAGTTGACCGAATCGAGAGGCATCTAAAAACTGTACATTAAAACTACGAAGCCCCGCCAGTAATTCATCACGATCTTCTGGACTTACTTCATGTGTAATAACAATATTCATATTCAATTATATTCATTCTGGTTATACGTATTGGTATTTCGAACATACTTATATGATAAAGTAAATAGGTGAGTAAGATTTATAAAGAAAAAATAAAATGCGGTGACTCATTAAAAAACATCGGTTTCTAATATTTGAGCAATTAAATCGGCAACAGATAACACTAAAGACGATTTGACCATTTGTTGATAGCGTTGTTTCTGTAAACTCATTAGCTGCTGGTCAACCATGTCCTCAGGTTGATCAAAACGCATCATTTCAGGTAATGGCCCTATACAGTGAAGTGTTTTAATACTGCCTATTATTTCATCATCGGTATAATCTAATTTTAATTCTTGGTGAGATAACGAGTCATTTAATGCTAAAAATAATTCAATATCTTCATAGGTTTCACGTGTTATAGCTCCCAAAGCAAATAACAATTTTAAACGTACAGATAAATCACCTAATGGGCCATTTCCTGTTAAAAGAGGTTCAACCGCATATTTTACGGCATAATCATCCTTTCTAAACACTTTTAACATCAACTTATCAATAGCTTGTGAAATAAGAATAATAGCCTCTTGAACAAACAAGTGTAATTCTGGCCGCTGATTTAGCCGTTCAAGAATTTGATTTTCAATGTCTTGTTTATTTTCCATAATAATTTCTTTTGTCACTTTATGGCCAGCAGCTTGATATTTATTCGCAACTAACCATAAAGTGATTAAACCTCACCAATTAACTCATTATCCGTAATATTACCTATTACTCTACTTCATTAGCTCATACTGCGCACAAATTTTATTAATAATGACAGGGTGATGTTGAAGTCCACTTAATTCAACTATAGCTTGATATAGACCTTTATCTTCAATTAGAGCTGTCATTTCAATAGATTGAGGGTCACTAGTGCATCTAAAATGAAGCGCTGCTGCAATACCCATTATCAAATTCTTATTAGGGAGTTCATACTCTAATGTCCCCAATAGTGGCTTAATCAATCTATCTTCAGGGCTGAGTTTACGAATAGGTTGGCGCCCTACTCGACTCACATCATCCTTTAAATAAGGGTTAGCAAAGCGGCTTAATATTTTTTCAATATATTGCTGGTGCTTATCTGCATTAAACCCATACCGTTGAATTAAAACTTGCCCACTTTCTTCCATTGCAGCTTTTACGATAGCGAGAATCTTAGGGTCATTAATGGCATCTCTGATTGTTTGGTAGCCATATAATTGGCCTAGATATGCAGTAATCGCATGGCCTGTATTTAACGTGAATAGTTTTCGCTCAACAAATGCCATTAAATTATCCGTCAACTCCATACCGTCGATTGTCGGAATATTGCCAATAAATTGTGTTTTGTCGACAATCCATTCACTGAATGATTCGACAGTTACAGAAAGAGGGTCATCATTCGCTGCATCCATTGGAGGAACAATCCGGTCAACGGCGGAGTCAACAAAACCAACATATTGTTCAACCCATCCGTGTGTTTCTACAGGTAATTGAGCAAGAATATGTCGTTTTAATTGGCTTGTTCCTCTAACCATATTTTCACACGCAATAATATTGAGGGGCTTTTGGTTATTTAATTTACACCTTAAAGCAATACCTTGCGCTAAAGTCCCTGCTATTTTTTCGAGAATTTGTGGGCCTACTGCGGTTGTCACCATATCTGCAGAGGCTATATATTCTATTGTCTTTGGATCATTAGAATTAATTGCGTGCACATTTTGTACTTTTTCTATGCTACTTTCTTGCCCAACAACATGAACCTGATATGACTGCTGATGCTCTAGCTGATCAATTAATGGCTGATTAACATCGGTAAATGTGAGTTGTGAATTCGCATCAGAAAGTAATTTACCAATAAAACCACGACCGATATTACCTGCACCAAAATGAATGACTTTCATTGTTATTCTCCTCACGCTGCACTTTGCGATGCTAAAATTTCGAGCACTTCTTGAATACTTTGGGTATTACACAATTTATCTATCACCCCATCTTCATCTAGTGCAGAGGTGATTCGTGTAATCACTTCAATATGCTCATTATTTTGTGCCGCGATGCCAATAACAAGACGTGCAATTTCATCGGGTTCATCTCCGAATTGAACACCTTCAGGATATTGGCAAATAACAATACCCGTTTTTAAAACACGATCTTTCGCTTCAATAGTTCCATGTGGGACTGCAATTGATTCACCAAGATAAGTTGAGGTTAATTTTTCTCTCGCTAACATCGCTTCAATATAATCAGGTTCTACATACCCACCCTCAACTAATTTTTGTCCCGCAAATTGAATTGCTTGCGTTTTATTCTTCGCTGATAAATTTAAGTAAATATGCTTGGCGCTAAGTGTAAACAACGCTTCATCTTTATCTTCAATATCAAAAGATTCATCATTTGCAGCAACAATTGTTTGCTTGATTAAGCGTCCATCATTTGCAGCAGTAGGATGTTTTTTCGCGATTAAATTAGTCACTAAATCATTATATATTTGACCATCTAAGAAATTCGCTAAAGAAATGTGCATTGCATTAGGTGCAAATGTTTTAGCTCTTTCAGTGAGGTCTTTGTGCGTTATCACAATATCAACACTCGTAGGAAGGTCATTGATAGCCATGTTCGTGACATAAATATCAAGCAACCCCGCATCACGAATCTTTTTCGCTAATACACCTGCCCCCATCGCACTGGAGCCCATTCCCGCATCACAAGCAACAATAATATTACGCACATTTGCAAGATTAACTGTTGAATTGTTATTCGTTACTTCCTTGCTCGATGATTTAGATTGCGCTTTCATATCACGCATTTTTTTCGTCGCATTATCTAATTCATCATCATCGCCCACACGGGTTCTTTTTAATAAAATTGCAGAAACTAAGAAAGAAACAAGTGTTGCACTAATCACAGACAGAATAACGCCAATTAAAGATGATTTTGGTGTCATCAGTAAAACTGCAAAAATAGAGCCTGGTGATGCAGGAGAGACTAAACCAGCATGAAATAGGTTCATCACAAACACACCTGTCATGCCACCAAGAATAACTGCAAGAATTAACCGCGGATTCATTAAAACGTATGGGAAATAAATTTCGTGGATCCCGCCGAAAAAGTGAATAATTGCAGCACCAGGCGCAGACTGTTTAGCATTCCCTTTACCAAAAAACATGTATGCCAATAACACACCCAAACCTGGACCTGGGTTAGCTTCTATTAAGAAAAAAATAGACGCGCCTGTTTCAGTTGCTTGTTGAATACCTAATGGGGAAAAGATTCCGTGGTTAATGGCATTATTCAAAAAGAGTATTTTGGCTGGCTCAACAAAAATCGAAGTTAAGGGCAGTAGATTATTTTCTACCATCACATTTACACCCGCCGCCAACACTTTTGATAAGCCAGCAACGAGAGGCCCAATAGCAAGGTAAGCAAGTATCGCCAAAAGCATACCAATAATGCCAGATGAAAAGTTATTTACTAGCATTTCAAAGCCCGTTTTGACTTTACCATCTATCCAGCTATCAAAACGTTTAATAGCATAACCACCTAATGGCCCTGCAATCATTGCGCCCATAAACATTGGCATATCGGCACCAACAATTACCCCCATTGTTGTAATAGCCCCGACAATACCGCCTCTTTCACCACCAATAAGACGACCGCCCGTATAACCAATTAGCAGTGGTAATAAATAGGTGATCATTGGACCTACAAGCTGTGCCAACGTTTCATTTGGCCACCACCCCGTAGGGATAAAGAGCGCGGTAATTAAGCCCCACGCAATGAAAGCACCAATATTAGGCATAACCATATTACTGAGGAAACGCCCAAAATTCTGTACCTTTAATTTGATATTTGATGTTACCATGATAGAACCCCGTGGTACGAGAACGATAAGATTGCAACGTTATCGCCAAATAACGTTAGTGAATATTTAGACGCTTTCACTCTAACATGGCCTTTATCAGATGCGTACCACGCGGGCCTTATGTGACGGAAGTCACCTAAACCCCCCTCATCCCCCCACCTAAATATTGATCATGCTCACAAATAAATAGTGTAGTTTTACTACAAAGACGTTTTTTCACATAAATAAAGCAAAAAAACGAGATTAATATCACATAAAAATACTTACCTTAATTTTCAGAAAAGAGATCCTGATCACAAATTATTTTCATATTCACCTTTTTTAACTCCATTAAAAACTCGATTAACCTTTTTATAGCTAGTAGATTTTATTTTGTAATTAATTTTCACTCGTTACTTATTTCAAAAAAGCACCTATGAAATGGATATAAAGTTGAAAATACAGGCTTAGCACTCATCTCATTTTGTATTTTCTATCTTTTTGCGATATCGTTAATAGGATTAACTGCAACTTATTATTATCCATAGAATATTTAGCCTTGATTCAAAAGATGTTCACCGATAAATTATTCTTAAACCTCTTCATTAAAATGTGAATATAATGACTTTAACCATTATTGTTTTTCTTTTGGTTTACGTTGCCATGGGCTTTGGTAAGTTACCTGGTTTTAAAGTAGATAGAACGGGAGCCGCTATTATTGGTGCCTTGGCCATGATGGCAGCTGATAGCATTACCCCACCACATGCATGGAATGCCATTGATTATCGGACAATTGGGATGCTGTTCGGCTTAATGGTCGTATCTGCATCATTTGTTGTATCTGGTTTTTATAGTTGGACAGCGAACCGTGTTGCGATGCTAAAAGTTTCTCCTCCAGCACTTTTAGCCGTATTAATCGGTGTTGGCGGAATTCTTTCCGCTTTATTAACCAATGATGTTGTCGTTGTAGCCATGACACCATTATTAGTTTCTATTAGCTTATCTCGCGGTTTAAACCCTATTCCATTTTTATTAGGCTTTTGTTTTGCCGCAAATAACGGTGCTGCAGGCTCATTAATTGGTAGCCCACAGAATATGATTGCAGCTCAAGGGCTCGATATTTCCTTTGTCGGTTTATTAGAAGCTTCCGCAATCCCTGCCTTACTGTCATTACCTATCACGTGGTTCGTCTTAGTTTGGCTGTACCGCAAGCGTTGGTACATAGCTAAGGACGAAACGCAAACTACAGTATCGACAATGCAAGAAAACCTCAATGTGTGGGAAACGACTAAAGCAGGAGTTATTACGCTTGCCGTTATTATTGCGTTTATTGTAAGTGATATCCCAAGGGAATTAATTGCCCTTACTGCTGCCGGATTCTTATTATTAAACCGCTCAATCGCATCAAGCGATATGCTTAAGTTAGTTGATGGGAATTTGTTACTCTTAATTATGGGACTGTTTGTCGTCAATGCCGCGTTTGCCTCAACAGGTATTCCCCAGCAACTCCTCGATGATTTACGCACCCATGGCGTTGATTTAAATAATCCATTCGCTTTATTCTTAGTGACTGGAGTTCTCAGCACAATTGTGGGAAATAACCCTTCGGTAATGCTACTCGTTCCATTTTTAACCCCTGATGGAAATGCTGACGCCCTTGGTGCAGCATTAGTGCTAGGCTCAGGGTTTTCCAGCAATTTATTAGTATTTGGCAGCCTTGCAGGTATTATTGTTGTTGAACAAGCCGCGGCTTATGGCGTAAAAATATCGTTTAGTGAGTTTGCAAAATCGGGTGGTGTTGTTGCCGCGTTATGTATGATATTAGCGGCAATATGGATAGTATTAGTCTTGTAAGAATAATTGCAATTTATTACCAGCCACGCTAAGTAAATGGCTGGTAATAAAATTTCAATATTTAGGGAAGAATAGCAAATGAACGCACAGGAAACCCACTCGCATTATTTGGTTTAGCGACAATATTAAAGATCACTGCCCCACGAGTCGGTACTTTATCCAAGTTTGCCAGCAGTTCCACTTGGTAAGTATCTTGATCTAAAACGTAATACTCCCCAAGTAACGCATTATTTTTACGGAAATCTTTTGCCGCATCTGTATCAAACGTTTCATGTCCAATTGCTTTAATACCCCGTTCTTCAAATAAGAACTTTAAGGCATCCATCCCCCAGCCAGGTATTTGGTTATTACCTTCTTCGTCTTTATTATCCATAAGCTCTTGTGATGGCCAACGTTTGCTCCAATCTGTTCTTAGTGCAACAAAACTGTCAGGTTCAATTTTTCCATGCTGTTCCTCAAAAGTCAGTACATCATTAAGAGAAAATGCAAAGTTTGGATCTTGTTTTGCTCTTTCGGATTGATCAATAACAATTAAAGGTAAAACGAGTTCTTTTAGCTCTAGCTCATGCAGAAAACGTTTACCTTCAACAAAATGACATGGCGCATCAATGTGCGTGCCATATTGCCCTGGGAAGGTAAATTGCTGAGCAAAGAAACCTTCTGCATAGCCAAATAAGGTTTTAAACTCAGCAGCATCAAACATAAAAAAATGCGGTGAATTCCCATCAAAGCTGTGTGTTAAATCAACCCATTTCTTGCTCTTTATAATATTAAATGCATCAATCAGTTCGTGACTCATATTCTTCCCCTGTCAGGTTGATTTTGTTCAGTGTTTTTATGACGTTGTATTTTTTGTTGTGTTACTTATCTATTTAATAGCAGTAAAAATATTGTGTTGTCTAGGAATTTAATAAGAATAAATTTCATATTAAGTTTTAAAAAAGCCACTTATTAATTTAATAATAAGTGGCTAGGTAAGAATAAAAAAATAAAAATTAGACTAGGATTTTATTTAGGGTATTTATTCCAGCTTTCTGGTTCGATAAAGCCATCATAAATACGCTGAGAACGAATATAATCCGCATATTCTTTAGACTCAAAAGCCTCTTTTAAATCCTTAGCCCATTGAGAATCAAGATCTTTTTGCATGACAGTGACAATAACACGGTGTTCTAATGGTGAGTTTTCAACAACTAATCCATCGGCAATACGCTGGCCTGCACTTGCGACATAATTGCCATTTACCACAACAAAATCAACATCATCAAGTAATCTTAATCCTTGAGCTGCGTCCGTTTCACGCACATCTAAATGATATTTTCCTGATGAAATATCATTAACACTAAAACTCAATGTGCTGACATTCGGTTTAATTTTAATCCAGCCTAGTTGTTCTAAGATCCGCGCCCCTCTTTCTGCATTTACAGGGTCGTTAGATAAAGCGACAATCATGCCATCTTTTACATCATTAATTGATTTGTGTTTATTTGAACGTAAACTTTGTGGCGCGCTTGGTGAGTCTGTCAATGCGACCATATTAATATTATTCTTTTTGTTATATGCATCCATATATGCGCGGCTTTGGTTCACCGATGCATCAATAGAACCTTCTTCAAATGCAGGATTAATTTGCCTATTTTGTGAAAATTGACGCAAAGTTACCTTATAGCCTTTTTTCTCTAAAATAGGGACGATTCCTTTATCTACTTGATCGATATAATTACCAACTCCAAAACCTATCGTAATCTGTTTTTTATTTGGATTATCTTTTTCATTGTTATCACCACATGCTGAAAGCACAAAAACAGCTGATGCGATTAAAGATAAATTTATTAATTTTTGTTTTAACATATGTAACAACCCTGTGAAAATATTTCAGCCAGTATAATCATATTAATTTGGTTGTTCTTAGATCAGATAATTATAACTTAGTTAATTAGTGATATAAGAATAGGTTTTAATTCCTTTAAGTTATATGGATATAACAAATAGATCGTTCGATAAATGATGTGATTGATATGTAATGAAGGAGATAAAAAACGTTTAAAAAAAGTGAGTTGCTTTATGACTATTTTCAATAATGATTTAATTAACACCCTGACACACTTGCCACCAGATTCCGATTTAGCATTAATCCGCCAAGACCGATCAGCCGCAACCTTAAATACCCAAGCCGCATACAGCGAAATTTTCTCTGTACCATCAACACAATTTCCTATTGATGTTCGTTATGGTTTTGCGCATCAGGTTGCAAAATTGACTGGCAGCCAAACATTAGCAGATTTTTATTTTCAACAAGCACCAGCACTAAAAATAGAAAATCTTTCACCTGCTCTGCAAGCTGCTGCGGAATATCTGCAAATATTAACGTTATCTCCTAAAGATACTCAGTTTTCACTCATCGAAACCTTAATTACACAAGGCTGGGAAAATAGCGACATCGTTTTGCTCGCTCAGTTAATTACCTTTGTCACCTATCAAGCTCGTTTAGTCGAAGGTATTGAGCTTTTAACGACATCTAAAAATGATCCACGGGATGTCGCGAAAATAGTCGCGGGCAAATGGAATCATCAACCTTTCACTCGCCAGGGACGCCCATCTCCTACCGCCTTTACACAAGATAATTTAGGTTGGGAAGCTTGGATAACGGCTAGAAAAGCAGAAACGCTAAGCGATGAAGAAACTCAGGTGATGAAGAAATTTGGTCAATTAACCTCTGAATACTTTCTTCTGCTCGCTCACCAAAGCAAGATTTTAGAAATTAGAACCTTAATCGATCGTGGTGTCTTTTACACCGCTGGCGGCCTACCACGCTGGGAACGTGAGTTTGCAGCTGCCGCTGTCAGTAAAGTGAATGGTTGCATTTACTGTGCTTCTGTTCATGCACGCAAAGCCAGCCAGTATGCCAAAGAACGCCGTAGTGATGTCGATAAGCTATTAGCAACGCCGACAGGTGAGATTCTTGCGGATGGCTTTGACGATAGATTGTTAGCAATCACCGATCTCGTGGCGTCTTTATCAGCAACACCGATTCAAGCAACAATATCTCAAGTCGCAACACTACGCCAACTGGGACTATCTGAACTCGAATTGCTTGATTTAATTCAGTCTACTGCGTTTTTCTCATGGGCAAACCGCTTAATGCTTTCCCTCGGTGAGCCATTTGAAATTATGGAGGATAAGGAATAATTTCATGGATAGGATCATTGGCTTAGCGGCTTTAGAAGCGCACATTGCACAAGATTTGCAATATCTTAATCTCCCAATCACATCATGGGCATTATCAGATAATAATATCAACAAACAACATATTGACGTTGCCATTATTGGTGCTGGTATGTCAGGTGTCACGGCTGCATTTGCACTCAAGTTACGTGGTATTAATGCAGTCGTATTTGATAAAGCCATTACTGGAAGTGAAGGGCCTTGGCAAAAACCTGCTCTCATGGAAACACTACGTTCGCCAAAACAGGTTGTAGGGCCCGCTTTAGCTTCCCCCTCATTGACCTTTCAAGCGTGGTTCAAAGCGCAGTTTGGCGATGAAAAATGGGAAGAGTTAGATAAAATTCCTCGCCTTCAGTGGGGAGAGTATTTGCAGTGGTTTAAAGCGATTACTGCACCAAAAGTATTTAATCAATACGAACTGATTGACCTACATTCAACCGATAATGGTAGCAAGTTAATTTTTAAAACACCTGAAGGAACAACAAATTACATCGCACAGCATGTTATTTTAGCCACAGGTATGGAATCCTTTAGTGAACCGAATATTCCCAGTTTTATGGATAATATTCCACAAAACTATTGGGAGCATTCGTATGCAGGCACTGATTACAGCCGCTTTAAAGGGTTAGACATTGGTGTTGTTGGCTATAGCGCAGGTGCAATGGATAGTTCTGCAACAGCCTTAGAGAACGGGGCTAAGAGTGTGGAAATTTTAATCCGTGCCACAGATATGCCACGGGTAAACAGAGGTAAAGTTGCAGGAAGCGCGGGTTTTACTAATGCTTATGCCTATTTTACAGATGCACAAAAATGGCATTATTCAGCGTATGTTGCTGAAGCTAAAACCCCTGCCCCTCATGGCAGTACTTTACGAGTTTCTTGTCATCCAAATGCTTTTTTTAATTTTAATACTCAAATTAAACAGATTGAATTAAAAGATAAAAAACTACATATTTCGACGACAACTGAACAATTCACGTTAGATTATTTGATCCTCGCGACAGGATATAAAATTAATTGGTTCAAACATCCTGCATTTAACCAAATTACCCCTCTAATTAAAACGTGGGCTGATGTTTATACTCCACCAATTAGTGAAGCGAATAGTGAACTCGGCGCACACCCTTATTTAGGCTCGCATTTTGAATTACAAGGCAAAAAAACGGCTGACACTGAAAAGTTAAAACAATTTTATTGTTTCAATTTAAGTGCTTCACTTAGCATGGGCCCTGTTATTGGTTTGATCCCTGGTACCAATACAGGTGCAGAACGTTTAGCTGATCATATTGCCGCTCAATTGTACCTCGCTCATAGAGAAGAACACCTCGAATTAGTGAAAACAAGCCAAGAATTTGAATTATTAGGTGATGAATGGCAACCAGCAGCCTTGCCTTCAGAACGTATGCAGCTAACTGATAATGTAGAGTAAACTATGATTACATTTCAAAATGTCCAAAAAGTATATGAAAAAGATGGGCAATCTTTAGTTGCATTGCAAGATATTAACTTGCATATCAATAAAGGAGATATCTTTGGATTTATTGGCTATAGCGGAGCAGGAAAAAGCTCACTTATTCGTTTGGTCAATCAATTAGAAAAGCCCTCCAGTGGTGCTGTGATTATTGATGGGCAAAATATTGCTCATCAAACTCCCGCTGAAATTCGGGCCCATAAGAGAAGTATAGGAATGATTTTCCAGCATTTTAATTTACTGGAAACCAAAACTGTCGCTCAAAATATTGCAATGCCCTTGGTCTTGCTAGGACTTGATAAAAACGAAATCAGTCAACGTGTTGATAGCATTCTTGAATATGTAGAGCTGAGTGATAAAAAAAATCAATACCCAGGTCAATTATCTGGTGGGCAAAAACAACGCGTGGGTATTGCCCGTGCCCTTATCAATAACCCACAAATTCTGCTGTGTGATGAAGCCACATCTGCCCTTGACCCGCAAACGACACGCTCCATCTTACAGCTATTAAAAAAAATCAGTCGCGAACAAAATATTACCATCTTACTTGTGACACACGAAATGGAAGTTATAGAGCAAGTCTGTAACCGTGTTGCGGTGATGGAAGCGGGTAAAGTCGTGGAAGAAGGCACTGTATTAGATATTTTTGCAAATCCTAAACATTCAACGACCCAAAAGTTTGTTGGGACTGTTTTAAATGAAGAAATACCAGAGCGTGTGCTGCACAATTTAGACCACCAGCAAGATGTTTATCGCCTTGAATTCCTCGGGTCATCAGCTCAAGAGCCTGTTGTTAATGAGCTAATTTTAAAAAAAATCGTCAAAATAAATATTCTCTTTGCCAATATGAAAGAAATCAGTGGGGTAGTACTCGGCAGCATGTTTGTGCAGATTGTGGGTGATAAAGCACAGATTGAAGAAGCTATACAGTTTTTACGCCTGCGTGGCGTAGCGGTTAGCCAGGGGGCATTATGACAGAGTTATTTGAAACAGCCTTAACAAGTAAACAATTTTTACTCGCTATGTCAGAAACATTCACCATGGTGAGTATTGCCTTAGTACTCGGTTCCTTGTTTGGTATTTTACTGGGTATATTACTCGTTATAACGAGACCTGAAGGGATTTGGGAAAACAAATACATATACCGAATTGTTAACCCAATTATCAATATCATTCGCTCTTTACCATTCATTATCTTATTAGTGGCGATGATCCCACTAACCCGTTTTATGGTCGGAACATCGATAGGAACAACCGCGGCAATAGTGCCATTAGTGATTTTTATTGCTCCCTACACTGCCCGCTTAGTGGAAAATTCTCTTTTAAGCGTACACTCAGGGATCATTGAAGCGGCAGATTCTATGGGTGCAACAAATTGGCAAATTGTTTGGCATTTCATTTTACCAGAAGCTAAATCTTCTCTTATTTTAAGTTTGACTGCAGCAAGTATTACTTTAGTCGGTGCGACAGCTATGGCAGGAGCAGTAGGCGGTGGTGGTGTTGGCGATCTTGCTTTGAACTATGGCTATCAACGCTTTGATAATGTGGCAATGGCCATTACTGTTGTGACATTAATCATCATTGTCCAAGGGATGCAATTTATTGGCGACTACCTTGCCAGAAAAGCGCGTTTTCATTGATGATTCTTAAAGTTGGTAGCGTTGCGTTATCAACTTTATTTTTCTATTTTCGCGGTTTCAATTTAGCTCACCTAGTAGCGAATCTAAAGCTTGACTATTTATCCTGTAATTAATCTCTGTTTAATTTAAAGTTAATTTCAGGTATATTTATATAATAAAAAAATAAAAGCCCATTACAGGCTTTTATTTTTAAAGTTACACAGTATGAGAGATAAATAATGTATTTATTCTTTTTAATGAATTTTAAATGGTGATCAAACTTAATTTAAGTCCTTAATTGAAACAATTAGAAGTTAAAATCAAGTTAAGTTTCATTATGAGACAAAATAATTATTTATATTATACTAAAGAATAAATAGAATCATCGATCCCTTTAGTATCCCTTCTTTCTTCTGGTTGGGTATCATCTTGCAGCACTTCACTAAAAAACTCACCCATATTAACGCCTAAGACTTTTAATACGCGAACTAAACAATCAATATCAATACGATTTACACCGCGCTCATAACGAAATAATTGTTGCTCACTAATATCTATCTCTTTAGCTAACTGAAACACAGTATAGCCTTGAGCTTTTCTTAGCGTTTTAATTTTTTGTCCAACTGCACAAGCGACAGGATATTTTGTATTCATAAACATTCTCGCTTCAATTTATATTAATGAAATAAAAATTAGCAGATAAGTAGCTGCCATTTTTTTATTTTTTATGTTTTATATAATAAGTAGAACTTTGATAGTATTGCTGACGATTCAGCATATATCGATGGGAATGATATACTAGCAATCTAATTAGTTTCAACTAATCTTAAAATGATGTTACATTTATGTAACGAGATATTACAAGTCATTTACCCTATAAAAAAACAATAATTATCCCATAAATATCATACTATTATGATTAGTAAGGCAACTCCCACCCTTACCCATATTACTTGTATCACAATGAACACGACGGAATATTACACTAAAATAACAGATTTTATCCGATGTATCATCTGAAAACAAAGGAAATAAATAGAATAATTTAACACTGTAACAATATTAATGATTTTAAGAATGAACAATCATTTAACGAATAAAAAACAATCAGATATCATTTATATCTGTAAACAATGGTAAAAATAATAAGTTTTACCTCTAAAAACCTTTGGCAACATTAAATATCAATAACATATAGGAATGAATATTCTGTTACAATTAATGAAACGCTAAATTTTTAAAGTAGCATGGTAAATATTTACCAAATAACAGTGCTCAACATAACAAAACCATAACGTTAAGGAAGTTTATTATTCACTTTACTTGATGAACATCACAAAAATATGACAAACTAATACTATTAGATTATCTTATTTTAATATTGATAATTTTATCTTCGAATGAAAGTGGCGATATTAAACCCTCAAAATTTACAAATTATTAAAATTTAACCCCGAAAATACTCAAACACCCTTTTTAACGTTAAACATCCATATTTATTATGAGCACATTCTAATCTAACGTTATAAAGTAATTCTCTTTACTTTATAATTCATTATTTGTAACTTATTGATAACAATACTAAAAATATACCTCTATATCCTCAATCATAGCAGCAGTCAGGAAAAGGTATCGCTTATATTGATTTTCAATGAGTAGATGACCTTTCAGAACATGAAATATATAGAAATAGTCCTTCAACCTTTAAGCACTATGTTCTGTTATACACTATTGGATGCTGAGATGATGGCTTAAGATGGTGGGTCGTGCAGGATTTAAATCCTTCGGATTTAGCCTTCGGCCTGAACCTGCAACCAGCTTGTCGAGGTATCGCTAACCGATTGAGTATTTACTGGATTATGTTTTGGAAGCTGAGGTGATGACTTAAGATGGTGGGTCGTGCAGGATTCGAACCTGCGACCAATTGATTAAAAGTCAACTGCTCTACCGACTGAGCTAACGACCCATCTAGATTTGATTTGTGTTTTAATGTGAGTAGTTAATGAAGTGGTGGGCGATAGCGGGCTCGAACCACTGACCCCCTCCTTGTAAGGGAGGTGCTCTACCAACTGAGCTAATCGCCCACTTCATAACTTGTTCCACATTATAAATGATTGGTGGGCGATAGCGGGCTCGAACCACTGACCCCCTCCTTGTAAGGGAGGTGCTCTACCAACTGAGCTAATCGCCCAATCATTTATTTTTCATCGTCAACGGTGGTGGGCGATAGCGGGCTCGAACCACTGACCCCCTCCTTGTAAGGGAGGTGCTCTACCAACTGAGCTAATCGCCCCGTCGTCGATGGAGGTGCATTATAGGGATACGGAGTTCAGAGTCAACGCTTTTTCGATAGATTTTTTTCGTTCGTTGCAAAATTAATCAAGATGTTTCAATATTCGCCAGAAAAGCTGCCTTTTTAATCAATTACCTATATAATTTAGCGTTTATATTCTTTCATAAACAGAAAATAAATTTTCACTTCAGCTTCAATTTCATTTTTTGCCTCACTTTTCCATTTTCTTTTCTTGTATCTTCATAACTTGATTGAGGAATCACCACAGGATGATAGAATAGAGGCACATTTTAGCAATGCTGACAGACTTCACGCGTTTAAAGCTTCATACGGCACTATTATCTATTGTAATGTGTTGCATACATTAGCCTTCTATTTATTCAGCCGTGAACTCTTAAGCACTTCAAAAACAATGTTTTGCAATTAAGGCAATCTCGATGAGTAAAATCAAAACCCGTTTTGCACCAAGCCCAACTGGCTATTTACACGTTGGTGGTGCGCGTACCGCTCTTTATTCCTGGTTATTTAGTCGCCACAACCAGGGCGAATTTGTCCTGCGCATTGAAGATACCGACTTAGAACGTTCAACTCAGGAAGCTATCGATGCCATTATGGACGGTATGAACTGGTTGAATTTAAATTGGGATGAAGGCCCTTATTATCAGACCAAGCGTTTTGATCGTTATAACGCAGTGATTGACCAAATGTTAGAAGCTGGCACCGCTTATCGTTGTTTCTGCTCAAAAGAACGTTTGGAAGCTCTGCGTGAAGAGCAAATGGCGAACAATGAAAAACCTCGTTATGACGGTTGCTGCCGCGACCATGCGCATAACCACACCGCTGATGAACCGCATGTTGTTCGTTTCCGTAACCCGCAAGACGGTTCTGTGATTTTTGACGATAAAATCCGCGGCCCAATTGAATTTAGTAACCAAGAGTTAGACGATTTAATTATTCGTCGCACTGATGGCTCACCAACTTATAACTTCTGTGTTGTTATTGATGACTGGGATATGGAAATTACTCACGTTATCCGCGGTGAAGACCATATCAACAATACACCTCGTCAAATCAACATTCTAAAAGCACTAGGCGCACCAGTGCCTGTGTATGCACACGTTTCCATGATTTTAGGTGATGACGGTAAAAAACTGTCTAAACGCCATGGTGCTGTAAGTGTCATGCAATACCGTGATGATGGTTATTTGCCACAAGCGCTACTGAACTATTTAGTCCGTCTAGGTTGGTCTCACGGTGACCAAGAAATTTTCACCGTTGACGAAATGAAAGAATTTTTCAGCCTTGATGCAATCAGCAAATCAGCAAGTGCATTTAACACTGAAAAACTGCAATGGCTAAATCACCATTATATCAATACATTGCCTGCTGAAGAGGTGGCTGTGTACCTTGCATGGCATATTGAGCAACAACATATTGATACCCGCAATGGCCCTCAATTAGTTGAGCTAATTAAGTTACTTGGCGAACGTTGTAAGACACTGAAAGAAATGGCTGAATCTTGTCATTATTTCTATCAAGACTTTGAAGAGTTCGATGCAGACGCAGCGAAAAAACACCTGCGCCCTGTTGCTCGCCAACCATTAGAAGTGGTTAAAGAAAAATTAACCGCAATCACCGATTGGACCGCAGAAAATGTCCACCAAGCAATTGAAGCCACTGCCGCTGAATTAGACGTGGGAATGGGTAAAGTGGGTATGCCGTTACGTGTTGCTGTGACGGGTGCTGGCCAGTCCCCAGGCCTCGATGTGACCGTCCACGCCATTGGTCAAGCACGTTCTATTGCACGCATTGAAAAAGCCTTAGCATTTATTGCTGAACGCGAATCTTCTGCACAATAATTTATGCCATTTCTGCCCTCATTTCTTGGGGGCAGTTTTTTCTCTCTTATTTCTATCCTTGCGTTGATTGCAAAATGCTCTATATTTCAGCAATTAAACGGAAAAGCCGATTATTTTATTGACACTCCTACCGAGCTTGAATATGATGCCTCCCGTCCAAAAGATTTTGATTGGGGCTATAGCTCAGCTGGGAGAGCGCTTGCATGGCATGCAAGAGGTCAGCGGTTCGATCCCGCTTAGCTCCACCATCTAATTCCCTGTTAGATGGCTCTAAATAACAAAGTCTATCGATTTGGGGCTATAGCTCAGCTGGGAGAGCGCTTGCATGGCATGCAAGAGGTCAGCGGTTCGATCCCGCTTAGCTCCACCATAATTTCCTTCTGCTTTATCTTTCTTAAATCTAATAATTTCGAGCCTCAAAATACCCCTATTGTACTCAGCAGTATTCGGCGTATCCAACCTCAAACACTTCATAAGGAAAGCCTGTAAGCTCACGTTTTATCATCTATTACTGTGCTGTATAGCCACCATCAATAGGAATAAACGCCCCCGTTATAAAACTGCTGTCTGTTGATAATAAAAAAGCCACCACATTGGCGATTTCCTCTGTTTTTGCCATCCTCCCCATCGGGTGCGTTGATGCCATCCAATTTTGAGTATCCTGCGGTAACATCGCAATATTCGGTGTTTCAACATAGCCTGGCCCTACAGCATTAATCCGTATGCCTTTTTGGGCATTCTCTAATGCCGCTGAACGAGTGAGGCCTAACACCGCGTGTTTCGCTGCGGTATAAGGGGCTATCCCTGCTATCCCTGTTACACCATTGCAAGCGGATAAGTTTACTATTGCCCCACCGCCACTGCGATGAATTGCAGGTATTGCATATTTCAAGCCATGAAATGCCCCTGTAATATCCGTTTCAATCACGTCATGCCATGCTTCTAATGGATAATCTTCGATATTCACACCATGTGGACCTGTCACCCCCGCGTTGTTGACTAAGAAATGCAGTGCACCATATTTCATTTCTACCTGCTCAATCGTTGATTGAAAATCCTTTGCGCTTGCCACATCCATTTTTATTACACTAATACGCTCCCCTGTTGGTGTAATTTCCTGGGCTGCCTGCGTTAGTGCATCTTCATGACGTCCTGTCATAACGACTGTCGCACCCAATGAGTGTAGTTTTTGTGCAATTCCAAAACCGACACCTGAAGATGCCCCTGTTACCAATGCGATTTGATTTGTGAATTGTTGCATAGCCGCCTCAATTATAATTAACTTTAGTTAACTATAATTGATTAACTTTGGTTAATCAATGCCTCGTTTTCTGCCTAGCGCCAAGGTATACTTCAACTGTTGAATAATAAGGAAGAATTTTTATGCCCAGTACCCTTGAAGACGCATTATCATTATTGCAATGCACACTTGTTGCTCGCCGTGTCAGTTTCACACCTGAGCAAATTACATGGGGACAATACGATGTACTGGAGATATTGAGGCTTAAAGGTGACTTAACACCAAGCCAGCTAAGTCAATCACTGGGAATTTCACGGCAAAATTTATCGAAGTTTTTGCGGGTATTAAAATCTTTTGAGTTTGTCGAACAATATCAGTCTGAAGAAGATAAGCGGGAATTGATCACCCACTTAACAGAAAAAGGGGCTCATTTTTTACAGCGTGCAGCAACAGGGCGAGCAGAAAATGCATTAAAAGTTAAAGCCGCATTAACGCAGCAAGAACAAGATATCTTTATTCAATTGAGCAAAAAAATTACTGCCGCTTTAGGGCATGAGTGATCTGATCACTTAGCCCGTTTTAATGGCTTTACAAGCCCTTCTAACCCTTCAATTTTTAACCCAAGGGCCATTTCCATTAATTGGCCAAGACGCCCTGGTGGGAACTCTCCTTTCTTATAAAACCAAAGAAGGTATTCCTCAGGCAAATCAATCAAGATACAGCCTTTATATTTACCAAATGGCATATAGGTATTTGCCATATCGATAAGATCTTGCTTTTCCATTCTTGCTCCCATAAAAAAACGGCGTCCTAATGAACGCCGCTCTTAATTTAACACTTTTTTGCGAATTACAATACTAATCCGACAACCGCAGCGGATAAGAAGCTGACTAAAGTTGAACCGTACAGTAATTTCAGGCCGAAACGTGCTACTGTGTTACCTTGTTTTTCATCTAACCCTTTGATAGCACCAGCGATGATACCAATTGAAGAGAAGTTAGCAAATGACACTAAGAACACAGATAAGATACCGACAGAACGCTCAGATAAACCACTTGCAATAGCTTGTAAGCCATCCATTGCAACGAATTCATTCGTTACCATTTTAACTGCCATGATCCCACCCACTTGTAGGGCTTCATCCGCTGGGATACCTAAGATCCAAGCAAATGGATAAAATACATAGCCCAACATAGTTTGGAAATCGATACCGAAAATCGCAGAGAAAATACCGTTAATCATGGCAATCAGAGCGATAAAACCAATCAGCATGGCAGAAACAATAATCGCAACTTTAAACCCTGCAAGAATATATTCACCTAACATTTCAAAGAAGCTTTGGCCTTCATGCAGGTTGCTCATTTGAATGTCTTCTTCACCTTCTGGTGGGTACGGGTTGATTAAAGACAGCACCACGAAAGTACCAAACATATTCAGAACTAATGCTGCAACCACAAAACGCGGTTCCAACATAGTCATATATGCTCCCACGATTGACATGGAAACAGTCGACATAGCTGTCGCTGCCATGGTGTACATTCTGCGATCAGACATGCGGTTAAGCTGGTCTTTATAAGCGATAAAGTTTTCAGACTGACCTAGCAGCAATGAACTTACTGCGTTGAATGATTCCAGTTTACCCATTCCGTTAACTTTAGATAACACCGTACCGATGATACGAATAACGATCGGTAGAATTTTAACGTGCTGTAAAATACCAATTAACGCAGAAATAAAGATGATTGGGCACAGAACTTGTAAGAAGAAGAACGCTAAATTCCCTTCAATCATGCCACCAAAGATAAATTTTGTCCCTTCTGCTGCGTAACCGAGTAAGTGAGTAAACACCCCCGCCACACCGAGAACAAAAGATTCACCGATATTCGATTTTAAGAACAGATATGCTAATGCAATTTGGATAACAAGTAGTTGAACAACATAACGAGGACGGATCCCCTTACGGTTACTACTTGCTAAAATAGCAAGAGCGGCGATTACTACTAAAGATAAAACGAAATGCAGGATCGAGGTCATATGCGACTCCAACAAATTTAAGAATCAGTCTATGTGCATATTCTATGTAATAGACAACATTTAAATGAGACAGGCATCACATTAATATGAAAACAGAGTGGGTGTATTTTGCAGAAAGAAGAAGAGGATCACGTTTTAAATAGCAGAAAAGAGACAGATGACCTTTTCTGCATAGAAATTAAATTCAAAATTTAATTTAGGTCTAATAACCTATCAGTGACTTAGTCACCTCACCTAAGTGAAATAACTAAGCCAAATAGAATATAGTTCACTATTTAGTATTCAGCAAACGAATCAACTCATCCTCATCAATAACTGGAATACCTAACTCATTCGCTTTTGCTAATTTCGAACCCGCAGCTTCACCCGCAATCACCATATCGGTTTTCTTCGAAACACTACCTGCGACTTTTGCCCCCAGAGCCACCAGCTTATTTTTCGCCTCATCACGGGTTAAAATACTCATCGAACCTGTTAAAACCACAGTTTTACCTGCAAATGGGCTATCGATTTCTGCACTATTAATCACTTTGACTTCTGGCCAATGAATATTCGCTTTCGTGATTAAATCGTTAATAACTGCCTGGTTATGCGCTTCGTGGAAAAAATTCACCACATGTTTCGCAACCACATGGCCGATATCTTGCACCGTTTTTAAAGACTCTTCATCCGCAGCCATGACCGCATCTAGCGTTGCATAATGTGCCGCTAAATTAGCCGCGGTCGCCTCCCCAACTTCACGGATCCCTAATGCATAAATAAAGCGCGCTAACGTAGTTTGTTTAGACTTTTCGAGCGCATCAATCAGCTTTTGCGCAGATTTTGGCCCCATTCTATCTAACCCCGTCAATTTACCTGCGCTTAATTGATAAAGATCGGCTGGCGTTTTCACATATTCTTTTTCGACAAGTTGATCGATAATTTTATCGCCCATGCCATCAACATCCATTGCACGGCGAGACACAAAGTGTTTGAGTGCTTCTTTACGCTGCGCCCCACAAATTAAGCCACCAGTACAACGGGCAACGGCTTCACCTTCAATACGTTCAATGTCTGAACCACAAACAGGGCACTGGGTTGGAAAGACAATTTCACGACTATCCGCAGGACGTTTATCCGCCACCACACTGACAATCTGCGGGATGACATCCCCAGCACGACGAATAATCACTGTATCGCCAATATGCACGCCAAGACGCTCGATTTCATCTGCATTATGCAATGTCGCATTACTGACCATAACCCCCGCCACTTGGACAGGCTCAAGACGTGCTACGGGGGTAATCGCCCCTGTTCGCCCAACTTGGAACTCAACGTCTTTCAATAGAGTAATTTGCTCTTGTGCTGGGAATTTGAAGGCTGTAGCCCAGCGCGGTGCGCGGGAAACGAAACCTAATTCCTCTTGAATCGCAATTGAATTCACCTTGATCACCACCCCATCGATATCAAACCCTAATTCTGGACGAATTTGTTCGATTTGGTGATAAAAATCCAGTACAGCTTGGTGGCCTTGGCGCAGTTGTACATAGTCACTGACAGGGAGTCCCCACGCTTTAAACAGCTGTAAACGTTCATAATGTGTATCTGGCAATGTACCGCCTTCAACTAGCCCAACGCCATAACAATAGAATGTCAGTGGCCTTTTAGCGGTAATACGCGGGTCAAGCTGTCGCAAAGAGCCCGCAGCAGCGTTACGTGGGTTAGCAAAAACTTTACCGTCGGTTCTACGCGCTTCTTCATTTAGTGCTTCAAACCCTTTTTGTGGCATAAACACTTCGCCACGAATTTCCACACGAGCAGGAATATTATCCCCCATTAAACGCAGTGGAATTGCACGAATAGTACGTACATTTGCGGTAATATTTTCCCCCACCGTTCCATCACCACGAGTAGCAGCTTGCACAAATTCACCATTCTCATACAACAAACTAACCGCCAAACCATCAAGCTTCAATTCACAGCAAAATGTGAGTTCATTATGGTTTTTTAAGCGATCTCTAACCCGTTTATCAAAAGCCAAGTAACTTTCTTCATCAAAAACGTTATCCAAAGACAGCATCGGAATTTCATGGCGCACCGTTTCAAATGCTGACAAAGGTGCAGCACCGACACGCTGAGTGGGGGAATCGCTGGTGATAAGCTCTGGGTTCATTTCTTCCAGTGCCTTCAAGCGTTGCATTAATTTGTCATATTCCGCATCAGGAATTTCTGGGGCGTCCAATACATGGTATTGATATTCGTGATGACGCAGCTGTTTTTTTAATTGGTCGATTTCGTTTTTGGTAGTCATGATCCACTCGTAAAGATAAAAAACCCCCAATCAAGGGGGCTTTGTAAAACGCTTGTTTAATTTAGTGTGTTTCTGATCCGCGCATGATACACCTCTATTTTTTGCGGTGTCAGCATCTTACGCTCATCATCTAGCACCACCCCGCCTGCATCGGATGCAATGCGCTGCGCCGCTTGTAACATCAGTTTAAAGTTTTGGCTCGCATCACCGTAGGATGGCACCATCATAAACATGGAAATACCTGGTGTAGAGAAATCAGCCATGGTTTCAGGGTCAAAAGAACCTGGTTTTACCATATTCGCTAAACTAAACAGCACAGGCCCAGTACCTGACGGGTTCACGTGACGGTGGAATATTTTCATTTCACCGAATTGGAAACCCGCTTGAAGAATACTTTGTAGCAAGAGCTCACCTTGTAATTCTTGCCCCTGATGCGCCGCTACATGAAGTACCAGGACTGTCTCCTTGCTATTTGTTGTAGCAGAATTTTTCTGTGGCTCAGTTTTCGTCTCAGTGTGCGGCGGCGTCTGTTCATGATGTATCGGTTGTGTCTCTTCTTGTAGATTGTGGGTGTCAATATGGGGCTCCGATGCATTATGGTGCACGGGTTGAGTATGTATTTCAGGCTCAGCCACAATATCATCATTCATGTTGATGGTGAGCTGCTCTGGCACATGCGGCTCTTGAATACGCTGAACAACAGGCTCATCATGAACAGGCTGCTCTGACGTAGCACTCATTTTAATTTCAGGTTCAACCGACGGTAATGGCTGTATATTAGGTTCAACTTGAGACTCATTTTTTACCGGATATACAGGCTCAGTCGCAGCGGGTTGAACAGGTACCTGCTGAGTTGATTGATTTTCAGTAAATAATGCAGAATCATCATAATTCGATGAATTCTCCTGCGTATCATTTTTTCTACGTTTTACAGGTCTATCGCGAAATAACTTTGAGCGCTCTTTACGGCTGGTCCATAAACCATGCAGTAATAAAGCGACAATCGCTATCGCACCTACGACCACTAATATTAGACGCAAATCCTGCATCGCTGCTATCTCTAGTTGATGAATGAAAGTGCCATCACGGCGGAAACTACCTTAAGATTATTTCTCAATTGCTCTAAGTGCAACCCTCAGAACGATTTTCTTACAAGAAAGAGAATATTCCGCTTTCGTTTGCTGCTTTTTTAAGCAAATAATGGCTAGTCAGCCTAAATTCATATCTATATGATACAAGGTCAACCGAAAAGGAGAGAACAAGAAGTATGACCCAATCGACATTTTCGCCACAAAAAGACCACTCTGGTTTTTATTATTTTACACAAGGGTGGCGACTCGTTACACGTCCTGGCATTAAACGTTTTGTGATTTTGCCCCTATTAGCAAACATTCTTTTCTTAGGAGGCGCATTTTGGTGGTTATACAGTAAGCTTGGTGGCTGGATTGACCAAGTGATGAGCTATGTTCCTGATTGGTTACAATGGCTTAATTATCTTATTTGGCCTGTTGCTTTGATTTCTATTTTATTGGTATTCACCTATTTTTTTAGCACCATTGCCAATATCATTGCAGCACCATTTAATGGTTGGTTATCCGAAAAACTCGAGGCAGAACTTACGGGGAAACCCGCGCCAGACACTGGTATGGCTGAGTTATTAAAAGATGTTCCGCGGATGATCAAACGTGAGTTTGTGCGTATTGGTTACTATTTACCACGGGCAATTGGCTTATTAATTTTATTTTTAATACCTGGTATTGGCCAAACTGTTGCCCCCATCTTATGGTTCCTATTTGGTGCATGGATGATGTCAATCCAGTACTGCGACTACCCTTTTGATAACCACCGTGTTGGTTTTAGTGAAATGAAGCAAGCTCTTGCTAAAGATCGCATAAAAAACATTCAATTCGGAGGTGTGGTCAGCTTGCTGATGATGGTGCCGTTTATCAACTTAGTCATCATGCCTGTTGCCGTTTGTGGTGCAACATTAATGTGGGTTGACCGCTATCGTAGCCGCTACGCACGTTATTAATCTCTCTTTGCGCAGGTTTAATCGCCTGCGCAGTTACCTATTTTCTTACGCTATTCTGCCTTGTTACCCATTCTTTAGAACTATTGGATCTAAAATAGCCTTTTGTTATAAGCTTAGACCTAAATCATATTTGCATTAATCTGTTCTTCACGTATGTTGAATCCATACCCTATTTTATAGTGAACGCCAAATACTGTTTACTGGCTAACCGATTTTAAAAGGATACCCCATGAGCAAAATTTATGAAGATAATTCGTTGACCATTGGCCACACCCCACTTGTTCGTTTAAAACATTTTGGTAATGGCAATATTTTGGCAAAAGTGGAATCTCGTAACCCAAGTTTCAGCGTTAAGTGCCGTATCGGGGCAAACATGATTTGGGATGCAGAGAAAAAAGGTATCCTGAATAAAGACAAAGAGCTAGTAGAGCCAACCAGTGGTAATACGGGGATTGCTCTCGCTTATGTTGCAGCAGCGAGAGGTTACAAATTAACCTTAACGATGCCTGAAACAATGAGTATAGAGCGCCGTAAGCTATTAAAAGCATTAGGCGCTAACCTCGTGCTAACCGAGGGCGCTAAAGGGATGAAAGGGGCGATTGCTAAAGCAGAAGAAATCGTCAATAGCAATCCCAAAAAATATCTTCTGTTACAACAATTTAATAACCCTGCCAACCCTGAGATCCATGAAAAAACCACGGGTCCAGAAATTTGGGAAGACACGGATGGCAATGTCGATGTCATCATCGCAGGCGTTGGTACAGGCGGAACTATCACAGGTATTGCACGCTATCTGAAAAAGACCAAGGGTAAAGATGTGACCATCGTTGCCGTTGAACCTGAAACTTCTCCAGTGATTACTCAAGCATTAGCAGGTGAAGAAATCAAACCAGGTCCACACAAAATTCAAGGTATCGGCGCAGGTTTTATCCCTGGTAACTTAGACCTCACACTACTAGATAAAGTGATTCAAATCAGCGATGATGAAGCAATTAAAACTGCACGTGAGTTAATGGAAAAAGAAGGTATTCTCGCAGGGATTTCTTCAGGTGCAGCGATTGCAGCAGCAACAAAAATTGCCGCAGACCCTGCTTACGCAAACAAGAATATTGTCGTGATTTTACCGTCTTCTGGTGAGCGTTATCTCTCTACTGTCTTGTTCGCGGATATCTCTGCCGAGTAGCATACTTTCGTTACACAATCGTTAAAAAAGCACCTCAAAGGTGCTTTTTTTGTGGCACGGATCAAAGTTTAGCACGGATAGGGATGATTTCTAATCTGGGGTTTAGTATTAAACATAGTAATTATTTCGCACCTCAAAATTAATCAAATTTTAGTCAAATGAACGTGCCTATTTAGATGTTTTTCGACTAACCTAATCATCGTTATTTTGAGGATGAAAAGTAAAAAGGATTGATACCGCACAAAGTAGGAAACCTTTTTACAAGTTAATAATCTAACTTATACGCAAACCTAGTCTATTTCATCTACAATTGGCTGGGTAATTAAAAAAACTAAAGTTATTGAGGAAATACTATGTTCCAGCAAGAAGTCACTATTACAGCACCAAACGGTTTACATACTCGTCCTGCCGCGCAATTTGTGAAAGAAGCAAAAGCATTCACTTCTGATATTTCTTTGATTTCTGGCGGTAAATCTGCGAGTGCAAAAAGCCTGTTCAAATTACAAACCTTAGGTTTAACGCAAGGTACTGTTGTGACCATCTCCGCAGAAGGCGAAGATGAAAAAGAAGCGGTTGAATATTTAGTTAAACTGATGGGCGAACTGGAATAATTTCGCACGCAAGAGAACGCGTTTCATCGATCTCATTCGCTGTCCCTGAATGATTTCATTCGGGGATATTTGCATAATCAATAAAACGCGCCGCAGTCTCTACAACATCAGAACTCCCAGCACTAACAGCAGTAAGGTAATATTATGATTTCAGGAATTTTAGTATCCCCAGGTTTTGCTTTTGGTCAGGCTTTGATCCTCAAAGAAGACCCTATCGTTGTTAGCACAAAAAAAATCGCAGACGATCAGGTCGAAAAAGAAATTCAACGCTTCATTGAGGGGCGTAATAAATCCGCCGAACAACTTAGTCTCATTAAAGAAAAAGCCGAAAAAAATCTAGGAGCCGAAAAAGCTGAGATTTTTGAAGGTCATATCATGCTGCTGGAAGATGAAGAACTTGAGCAAGAAATTGTCTCTTTAATCAAAGGCGATAAAAAAACAGCGGATGCCGCAGCCTATTCTGTGATTGAAGACCAAGCTCAAGCGCTTGAATCTCTTGATGACGAATACCTTAAAGAGCGCGCGGCTGACGTACGTGACATCGGCAAACGCTTATTAAAGAATATCTTAAATATTCCTATTGTTGATTTAAGCGCTATCAACCAAGAAGTTATTTTAGTTGCCGCTGACTTAACCCCGTCAGAAACCGCGCAATTAAACTTAGATAAAGTCTTAGGCTTTATTACCGATTTAGGTGGCCGTACCTCCCATACCTCCATTATGGCTCGCTCATTGGAGTTACCTGCAATTGTAGGGACTAGCGATGCCACCAGCAAAATTAAAAATGGTGATTTTATTGTCTTAGATGGCGTGAATAATACCATTCACCTGAACCCATCTGATGCAGAAATTGATAAACTCAAAGCATTCCGTGATGACTATCTGCAAGAAAAAGAAGAACTGGCTAAATTAAAAGATTTACCTGCTGTGACTCTCGATGGTCATCAAGTTGAAGTTTGTGCCAATATCGGAACTGTGCGTGATGTCGCAGGTGCTGAACGTAATGGCGCTGAAGGAGTCGGTCTCTATCGTACCGAGTTTTTATTTATGGATAGAGATGCCTTCCCTACCGAAGAAGAGCAATTCCAAGCTTACAAAGCGGTTGCCGAAGCAATGGGCAGCCAAGCCGTTATCGTCCGTACAATGGATATCGGTGGCGATAAAGACCTGCCTTATATGAATTTACCGAAAGAAGAGAACCCATTCCTCGGTTGGCGTGCTATTCGTATTTGTCTTGATCGCAAAGAAATCTTACACTCACAATTAAGGGCTATTTTAAGAGCGTCAAATTTTGGTAAACTGCGTATTATGTTCCCAATGGTTATTTCCGTTGAAGAAGTTCGTGAACTAAAAGCAGAGCTAGAAATGCTAAAAGCTCAGTTACGTGAAGAAGGTAAAGCCTTTGACGAAACAATCGAAGTCGGTGTGATGGTAGAAACTCCAGCTGCCGCTGTGATTGCGCGCCATTTGGCGAAAGAAGTTGATTTCTTTAGTATTGGGACGAACGATCTCACTCAATACACTTTAGCGGTTGACCGTGGTAATGAACTGATTTCTCACCTTTATAACCCAATGTCACCTGCTGTTCTAAACCTTATCAAACAAGTGATCGATGCATCACATGCGGAAGGGAAATGGACAGGCATGTGTGGCGAGTTAGCGGGTGATGAACGTGCAACCTTATTGCTACTAGGCATGGGGCTGGATGAATTTAGTATGAGCGCAATCTCAATTCCGCGTATCAAAAAATTAATTCGCAATGCGAACTTTGCTGATACTCAGGCCTTGGCTGAACAAGCACTTGCTCAACCAACCGCAGATGAATTGATGAAACTTGTAGATACCTTTATCCAAGAAAAAACGTTATGCTAAGAACAGCACATTAGTTCGGTCCCATATAAAACGATTAGGAGAAGGTCCATGGGTCTGTTTGACAAACTGAAATCACTAGTTTCGGAAGACAAAAGTAGCAGTGGCAGTATTGAAATTATCGCCCCATTATCAGGCGAAATCGTCAATATTGAAGATGTTCCAGACGTTGTGTTTGCAGAGAAAATTGTCGGTGACGGTATCGCCATCAAACCTGCTGGCAATAAAATTGTTGCTCCAGTAGACGGTACAATCGGTAAAATATTTGAAACTAACCATGCGTTTTCTATTGAGTCAGACGATGGTATTGAACTGTTTGTTCACTTCGGTATTGATACCGTTGAGCTCAAAGGTGAAGGTTTCAAACGTATCGCTGAAGAAGGCCAAGCTGTCAAAAAAGGCGATTTAGTCATTGAATTTGATTTAGCTTTGTTAGAAGAAAAAGCAAAATCCGTTCTGACCCCCGTTGTGATTTCGAACATGGACGAAATCAAAGAGTTAAATAAACTAACAGGGTCAGTGACAGTGGGTGAAACTGTCATTATGCGTATCAAGAAATAATTACTACGCATAATAACTGAAAAACCATCAGGTTGATAACCTGATGGTTTAATTCATTCTATTGTTTCCTTGTGATAGCCTGACTGCCACCTAAAAACAACGTGTTAAGAATCAAAAACCCCCGTTGATAAATAACGGTCGCCTCTGTCGCAAATAATGGCAACGATCACCGCTCCTGGGTTTTCTTTCGCCACGCGTAAAGCCCCCGATACCGCACCGCCTGAGCTCACTCCACAGAAAATACCTTCAAACCTTGCTAGCGCTCTCATCGTCTCTTCTGCATCTTGCTGATTAACATCCAGTACGCTATCCACTAATTCGCCATCAAAAATCCCAGGAAGATAACCAGGTGACCAGCGGCGAATACCTGGTATTTGGCTTTTTTCGGCAGGCTGTAAGCCGACAATATGTACGTCTTTTGATTGTGATTTCAAATAGCGGCTTACACCTGTAATCGTACCCGTTGTCCCCATACTTGACACAAAGTGAGTAATTTTACCGTGCGTTTGTTGCCAAATTTCAGGGCCTGTTGTTTTAAAATGAGCAAGTGGGTTATCTGGGTTATTAAATTGGTCTAATACCTTCCCATCCCCGTTTTTTTCCATCTCTTTCGCAAGATCTCGCGCCCCTTCCATTCCAATGGTGGTGCTGACCAAAATTAACTCCGCGCCGTAAGCTTGCATCGATGCTTGGCGCTCTTTACTCATATTTTCAGGCATTAACAGCTTTAATTTATATCCCTTTACCGCAGCAATCATTGCCAATGCAATACCTGTATTGCCACTTGTGGCTTCAATTAATGTATCACCTGGCTTAATTTCACCACGTTTTTCAGCTTCGCTGATCATGGAAAAAGCCGCTCTGTCTTTTACGGAGCCAGCAGGGTTGTTGCCTTCGAGTTTTACCCAAATTTCAGTATCAATCCCTTGCGTCAAACGCTGAAGTTTTACTAATGGGGTGTGGCCAATAAATTGTTCCAGAGTTGACACTTTCGCATCCTTATAATTTTTATTTATCACTTAGAATTAATAGAAATAAGATATTACCCCAATAAGCCTATGAGTGAACATGAATTCTCTTCATATTATTATTAGAAAAATAGATTATCTTTATTACCCATAATGATATAGCTAATTGATATATTATATTACAATAAGTTTATAGAATTGTCAGCTATATCTCTTATTTTAATGATAAATAAAATACTTATATATCAATCAATTAAAATTAAAATACGACAGGTGAAACCCATTGCCAATAATCAAAGAATGGGCTAGTGGAGGGCGATATACATGGCAAAAATAATAGAAAATAACACCAATAATGTTTAACTTATTGGCGTTATAAATAATGGAAAGCTATATTCACGCGCTTTGTGCTAATTGTGGAAAAACTAATTCAGTATCACCTTGATATATTTTCGCTTCTTGGCTGCCAAGAAAATAGTGTTCACCACGCTTAGGAATTGTCGAATTGGATTGCCAAATCACAGATAATGGGCCATTCCCCCACCCTATCGGTTGTACCGTCAATTGCCAAAAGTGCCCTCTTGGACCTGATTCGGTCACCCTAACTGGCAAACGATGCTGTACATCCACTTCAGGTCTCAATGAAACATCCCATGGGCGTAAAAAGACATCCACCTCACCTTGATGGGCGCTAGTATGATTTAACGAAAATTCGTAACCATCAATCGCTAAGACCGAGCCTTTTATCTGTGCAGAAATCTGATTAACTTCCCCCATAAACTCCAGTACAAAGCGGGTTTCTGGGCGCTGCCAAATATCATTTGGTGTGCCGACCTGCTCAATGTGCCCTTGACTCATGACCACAATTCTATCCGCAACTTCCATAGCTTCTTCTTGGTCATGCGTTACAAACACACTGGTAAATTTAAGCTCATCATGTAATTGACGTAACCAGCGGCGCAGTTCAATACGCACCTGTGCATCTAACGCACCAAAAGGCTCGTCTAATAGTAAAATTTGCGGGTCAACCGCTAATGCACGCGCTAACGCAACACGCTGTTTTTGCCCACCAGAAAGTTGCGCAGGATAACGCGAAGATAGATGGGCTAATTGCACCATCTCCAGTAATTGCATCACCTTTTGCTTAATCGCTTGGGATGAGGGTCTTTGCTTGCGTGGCAACACCGTTAAACCAAATGCCACATTATCGAATACGGTCATATGGCGAAATAACGCGTAGTGTTGAAAAACAAAACCAACATGCCTGTCTTTCGCATGAATTTGACTCACATCTTGCCCGTGAAAACGTAGTACGCCCCCACTTTGCTGCTCAAGCCCAGCAATAATTCGCAGTAAGGTGGTTTTTCCTGAACCTGAAGGGCCTAATAAGGCCACCATTTCACCCGATGCAATATCCAGTGAAATATCGTTGAGTACTTGGGTTTTCCCAAAGAACTTGCCGATTTTTTCAATTTCAATACTCATGTTTAATGGACTCCTGATTCAGACTGCTGACGACTTAAATGCCACTGCAATGCGCTTTTAAGAATTAGCGTAATAATGGCCATGAGCGCAAGAATAGCCGCAGCAGTAAATGCACCGACCGTGTTATAGTCCTGATGCAATAATTCAACTTGTAACGGTAACGTATAAGTTTCACCGCGAATAGCACCTGAAACGACGGATACCGCACCAAACTCACCAATCGCCCTCGCGTTGGTTAACACAACACCGTATAACAGCGCCCAGCGAATATTTGGTAATGTGACGCGCCAAAACATTTTCCAGCCTGATGCACCAAGCAATACCGCAGCTTCATCTTCTTGGCTGCCTTGGCTTAGCATCAATGGAACCAACTCTCTCACCACAAATGGACAAGTCACAAATATGGTGACTAATGCCATACCTGGCCATGAAAACATCACTTGAATATCAAAACCTTCAAGCCATCCACCAAGCCAACTGTTTGAACCATAAAACAGTAGATATAATAGCCCCGCTACCACAGGTGAAACCGCAAAAGGGATATCCACTAGTGTGAGTAATAATTGCCGCCCTGGGAATTGAAAGCGTGTCACTAACCACGCCATCATCGTGCCAAAAATCAAATTAACAGGAACCGTGATCAACGCAATTAATACAGTTAATCCAATCGCATGAAGCATATCTGGGTTAGATAAATTAAGTAGAACTTCACCAACCCCTTTTTGAAACGCCGTAATAAAAATCCAAATAATGGGGATCACCAGCAATAAGATGGCAAAGAAAACACCTGCAGCGATGAGAAACCATTTACCCCAATTAACGGGTGACCGTTGGGCGGTTTGTAGCGGAGTGATTTGCGCCATTATTTCCCCCCCAGTCGCTTACCAAAACGACTTTGTACTAAATTAACGCTGAATAACAAGAGTAGTGAAACCGCTAAAATAACCGATGCAACCGCACTTGCCGCAGGGTAATCAAATTGCTGTAATTGGCTGAAAATCATTAAAGAAACCACTTCTGTTTGCCAAGCAATATTTCCTGCGATAAAGATAATTGCACCAAATTCACCTAGGCTACGTGTGAATGACAAAACGGTTCCTGCAAGCAATGCAGGGGAAAGCTCTGGCATGATCACACGACGGAAAGTTTGCCAGCGACTGGCTCCCAGTGTTTGTGCCGCCTCTTCATATTCTGGCCCCAGTTCTTCCAATACAGGCTGAACGGTACGCACAACAAAAGGGATACTGGTAAATGCCATAGCAACAGCAATCCCCAGCCAAGTATTCACGACTTTGATATCAAACTGGTGGAGATATTGGCCATACCAACCTGATGTCGCAAACAAGGTCGCCAATGTTAACCCTGCTACTGCGGTTGGCAATGCAAAGGGTAAGTCGACTAAACCGTCTAATAATGTTCTGCCTGGAAAGCGATAGCGCGTTAAAATCCATGCCAATAACAGGCCAAATACCGCATTAAATAAGCTTGCCACTAAAGCAGACAATAATGTCACTTTATAAGCTGCAACCACTTGTGGATAGCTAATCACCGACCAATATTGTTGCCATGTCATCTCCGACAGTTGGATCACTAACGCACTCATGGGTAGCAGCAAAATCAAACAGGTATAAAATAAGCTGCTACCCAACGTCAGGCCAAAGCCTGGCAAAAATCGCTTCCCAGATTGATTCATTAACGGCGCCCTTGTGCCATTAGTTCGTCAAACTCTCCTCCCGTTGAGAAATGTATATCCATGACTTTTGGCCAGCTCTCAAATTGGGATTCAACGGTAAATAATTTTGTTTCTGGGAATTTGCTTTTGTTCGCTTCCATCACCGCTTTGTCATTCACACGATAATTAAAGTTAGTAATAATTTCCTGCGCTTGCGGGCTGTATAAATAATTCAAATAGGCTTTAGCGACATCTTCCGTACCATTTTTTTGCACATTTTTATCCACCCAAGCCACTGGGAACTCCGCCAGAATATCCACTGGTGGCACAATAACTTCATAATCGGATTCACCGTATTGTGAACGGATATTGTTAACTTCGGATTCAAAACTTATCAGCACATCCCCAAGACCACGCTCAATAAATGAGGTTGTCGCGCCACGACCACCTGTATCAAACACTTCCACATTTTTGAGGAACTGTTTCATCTGTTCGCGTGTTTTTGCTGTATCCCCTTTATTTTCTTGGTTAAATGCTCCCCAAGCGGCAAGGTAGGTATAACGGCCATTTCCAGATGTTTTAGGATTTGGAAAAATTAATTTCACATCACTGCGGACAAGGTCATCCCACGTTTTAATCCCTTTCGGATTATCTTTACGCACTAAAAAAGCCATTGTGGAATAGTAGGGTGAGCTGTTATTCGGTAAGCGAGACTGCCAATCTACAGGGATCAAATTCCCTTTATCATGCAAAATTTGTACATCAGTCACTTGGTTATAGGTCACCACATCTGCTCTTAACCCCTGCAAAATCGCCAGGGCTTGTTTTGATGAGCCAGCATGTGACTGCTTGATAGTTAATTTGTCATCGGGGTGAGCCTCATTCCATTGTTTTTCAAACGTTGGATTCAACGCTACAAACAATTCACGAGCAATATCATATGAACTGTTAAGGAGTTCAGCAGCGAATAGGTGCGGACTTCCTAACAAAGACACGGTCGCTAAGCTGGCTAAAGCTGTTTTCTTAAAAAAAGTTGTTTTCATGTCATTCCCATTCGTCACTAAACCAAAATATCTGTATGACTCCACTGTAGCGGTTTTGGTTATAACTGGATAGCTATCAATCAATTTTTTATATATCAAATTGGAATAACAAAGAAATAGAGGAAATAAGCACTAAAATATTATTAGCTATCAAAGAGTTAAACACATGAAACCTGTTCAATGATGGAAGTAAAACTAAAGAAAAGGAAATCGCCGCATCCGTGCGGCAAGGAGTCATCTATAATGCAAGCAATGTTTCAATTGAAGGTGCGTAGTAATAGCTACCAGAAACCGCTTTAGTCATACGTAGAAGATCATCGTATTTACCGTCTTTTTCACCGAACATACTTAACAGTTGCTGTTCAATATTGTGTAATTTTGCACAATAGGCGATGAAAAATAGCCCGTGCTTACCGCTTGCTGTACCATATGGCAAGCTATGGCGCATCACTTCAAGCTCTTCACCGTCTTCTTCAATCACTACACGAGAAACGTGGGAAGTGATGTTTCGTGCATCTTCATCCAGTTCGACGCTATCTTTCTTCGTGCGGCCAATCATTTTTTCTTGTTCATGTTCAGAAAAACGATCCCACTTTCTTAAATCGTGCTCATAGCGTTGAACTAAAACGTAGCTTCCGCCTTTATCATTTCCTTCATCAATAAGAGTGACTTCAGCGATCTCTTCACCTTGTGGATTTTCAGTACCATCAATAAAGCCGCTTAAATCACGATCGTCAACCCAACGGAAACCATGAATTTCTTCAACTACGTTGATGGACTTACCAAATGCTTTCAATGCCGCTTGCGCTAAAGAAAAGTTGATATCATGACGCAGGGATTGAATATGAATGAACATATCTCGTTGAGTTGCAGGTGCTAAACCTTTACCTAAAGGCCGAAATGGCTTTAATTCAGGTGCACTATCTGCACGCCCCATTTGCTTCCACGCATCAGAGCCGAATGCAATCACTGCACCAAGGCGATCATCTGGGTATTGTGCTTGTAATTTTGTTAAAGCATCGATAAAGTTTTTGCAACCCGCTTTCACTTCATCCAGCGAACCTTCTTGCATCAATGCTTCAATAAAAATACCGAAACGACTATGTTCTTTCAAAATACCACTTTGAGAATGAGACATACGGTAAACCTCGTAATATGAATATGTTATCTAACCTATCTGTTATCTAGGACGATATCGCTATCCTACCTTATCGTCATGTTCTTCACCTTGTTTTAACGCAAGGCTTTATAGGTTTCGTTCTCTATTATAAGAAAGATAATTTAACAAAGGGGAAATTTCTTTAAGAAACTTAGTAGAAAAAATACCTGAGAGATAAAAAAATACCGTAAATGATTTAGCCACTTACGGCATTTTTAGAAAAAAGATTATTTATGCCAAAGGATTTGAGAGATTTCCCACTCTTTTAGGTCGTTATCTGATGGCATTAAATCCTCAGGCCCCTGCCATTTACCTGTAAAACGATACACCACTTGGCTAGATTGTGGCGAATTACATTCCACGGTAGGGACGTTGTCTATGCGCTCACCTACCCCACAGACACCAAAGGCTTTTTCATAAATATCGCTAAATGGTGTACCAATTTTTGGCCCCCATTCCGTCACCACATTCGGATCACTCACCACAATCCGTGAAACATAACCATGCTCAGGGCCAATAATTTCAACTTTGACTTTATCGTCATCAATACCTTGAAAAACCGTGACGACCTCGCCATTTTCCATTTGCATCCCATTACGGATGGAATAACGGTCATTCAGTTGTTGTTTAATAGTATCAGCCTGCATGGGTGTAAAATTAGTCACTTGTCCAAGACCAGAACTGGACACCATTAGTGGGCTACTAAACCATGTTGATGGCGAAAAAACTTTGAACCCGGCACAGCCAGATAACATTAATACCGTACCTAAAAGGGAAACTTTTAATACTGGGGCAAGCCATGTCTGGCTATTTAGATTTGCATGTTGGGACATATCATCCTCTTTAATTCGTCGCATAATGCATATTGTGACAATCTATTTGCCGAAACATTCAAACCAATGAACCAACAAATAGCAATTAACTTAGAAATCCGTTTCGTGGGTTAATTTTTTCGAGTAAATCAGGCGTTCAGGTTGTTCTTCTTCATACTGCATTTTTTCAAACATATAGATAGCAGCATCAAATTCTTCACTCACTAATAATTCTATTCTACCGCATCCACGGGCAATCAATTTCTTTTCGAGACGACTCACTAACGCATTTGCAATGCCACGACCACGGTAATCAGGGTGTACGGCAAGATAAACGGCGGTGCCACGAATACCATCATAACCGCCCATAATAGTGCCGACCACTTCCCCAGTTACTTCAGCAACTAAAAACAAGTCTGCACCACATTGTAATTTACGTTCGATGTCGAGTTCAGGATCGCCTGAAAATTCATTAAGAGAACAGCGCTCCCATAATGTCAGCACCTCTTCATAATCACCTTGGCGGAAGATCCGTATTTCCATAACATTTGCCCGTTTAAACTAATCTTCCTGCCATTATCACTGGTTTTACAACACAATCAATATTCAATATGCCTTTTTTAGCTTAAAGGAGTATACTTTAAGCATTATTTTTTCCCTTTGGTTTTATTAAAAAACAATGAATTACCCTGATATTGATCGTGTAAAAACCTATTTGCAAAACTTACAAGAGACTATTTGCAAAAAAATCACTGAGCTAGATGGTAAGGAAACCTTTCTAGAACAAACATGGGAGCGCGCTGAAGGCGGTGGTGGTCGTAGCCGTGTTTTAACAAATGGCGCCCTTTTCGAACAAGCTGGTGTAAACTTTTCGCACATAAAAGGCGAGCAACTTCCAACCTCAGCATCAGCACACCGTCCTGAACTTGCTGGTCGTAGCTACCAAGCCATGGGAGTTTCGCTTGTTATTCACCCATTAAACCCGTATATACCAACCACTCACGCCAATGTGCGCTTTTTTATGGCGGAAAAAGAGGGAGAAGCCCCTGTTTGGTGGTTTGGTGGCGGGTTTGATTTAACGCCATATTATGGTTTTACTGAGGATGTTGTTCATTGGCATACTGTTGCACGCGACTTATGTCTCCCCTTTGGTGAAGATGTTTACCCAAAATACAAGCATTGGTGCGATGAATATTTCTTTTTAAAACATAGAAATGAGCCTAGAGGTATTGGCGGTTTATTCTATGACGATCTCAATCAGGGTGGTTTCGAGCACTGTTTCAACTTTACCCAAGCTGTTGGCGATGGTTTTTTACACGCTTATGTGCCAATTGTTGAAAAACGAAGAAACTATTCATGGGCTGAACAAGAGAGGCAGTTTCAGTTATATCGTCGTGGCCGCTATGTAGAATTTAACCTTGTTTGGGATAGAGGTACATTATTTGGTTTACAAAGTGGTGGTCGAACTGAATCAATTTTAATGTCAATGCCTCCACTTGTTCGCTGGGAGTATGACTATCATCCTGAACCAAATAGTCCTGAAGAAAAGCTCTATACTGACTTTTTAATTTCAGGTAAAGAGTGGTTATCACCATAATTAATAATATTCACTTATAGAGAAAGGTAGAAAAATTATATTTTACCTTTCTAACAAAATGCAGCAGTCATTAACTTAGTTCCTTAGATATCATATAGTTACAATTAAAACATAACCGATTATGATTCCATCTCACCCAATTGAAATGGAGTTATATCATGAGTCATATCCTTGCCCGTTCATTATTATCCCCATGTTTAGTTTCTAATCTCATCACTGAAAATGATTCGGCTGAGCTGAAATCAACACTGATACATATCAATGATATGATGACCCGTGTCTATACCGATGAAGAAGTCCAACGCCAACGTAACTTGCTATCCCATTGTAAAACGAGTGCTGATAGTCACTATAAGCGTGTTATTCGCGATGCCCAACAACTTGTTGCACACAGCAGCCACACACACTCTGATCTCCCAATTTGCCAACTAGATGAACTGTCAGATGATGAGCACATGCTCTATGACGACTATAAAGTTGTAATGAGCGAAGGGGATGCCAAAGCGCCATCAAAACCTGCAGGGCATGTTTTTGATTCCATCGGGACTATTCGTACATTTTTTAAGGAGAAATTAAATATTGGTCAAATGTTTGGCTGTGCTGCTAATATCAATGCGATTATTCATTTTGGAACAAACTACTCCAATGCATTCTGGGATTCTCAAGCTATTTTCTTTGGGGATGGAGATGGAAAAACTTTTGGCCCATTCTACAATGACATTGACATAATCGCACACGAACTGGCTCATGGTTACATTAGCTCAGAAGCTAACTTTAACTATATTTTTCAATCTGGTGCACTTAATGAATCTGTCGCTGACGTTATTGGTATCATGGTCAAACAATACGTCAACAATGAAAGTGCCACCACATCCAACTGGCTACTCGGGGAAAACCTTTTCATTAATAAAGTGAAAGCACCTGCCCTTCGTTCTATGTCTAAACCTGGCACTGCCTATTATTTTTCAAAATACAATAAAGACCCACAAGTTGCTCATATGCAAGATTACAAGGACTTACCTTATACCGTTGATAACGGAGGAGTACATATCAATTCAGGTATTCCAAATCGTGCATTCTATTTATTAGCCACTGAGTTAGGTGGGAATACTTGGGATGTTGCAGGGAAAATATGGATCGCAACCGTTTCTGATCCTGTGATTACGGCAAAGTCTAACTTCAAACAGTTTGCAACAGCCACAGTGAATAATGCACGTAAGCTATTTGGCGAAAAAGTTGCCTTACAAACACAAAAGAGCTGGGAAGATGTTGGTCTGATACTCGATAATAATGAATCGCTCACAGCACAGTAACGCATTAAAATACAGTTAGTTACCCATTAGTTTTACGTTATTTACATAAAAAGGCCGATGTTTAAGCGAATTCAATGCCCAATATTCAGCCTTATATTGCAGTCTATTTTTAACTAAGCCCACACGTTAACGTTTTTTCTTTTTACGACCTGGTTGTGTAAATTTTTTACGTGTAGGGTTTTCTGGTTTTGCCTTGGGTTTACTCCCTACGTTTTGCTTCGCCCCATTATTGCTCTTACTACTTGCTTGTGCTTTTTGTATTTTTTTTGGCTTAATATCTGATTCTGATTTCTCCATCATATCAAATAGTTCGATAAGCTCATCATCGGTTAAATCCCGCCATTCACCTACAGGTATTCCTGCTAGTCCCACATTCATAATACGAATACGTTCAAGCTTAGTCACTTCAAAACCAAAGTGCTCGCACATACGGCGAATTTGACGGTTAAGCCCTTGCACAAGGGTAATACGAAAAACAAATGGTGCTTCTTTTTTGACCTTACACTTTTTGGTCATTGTCCCTAAGATAGGAACACCTGCCCCCATGCCACGGATAAATTCATCGGTAACAGGTTTGTTGACCGTCACAAGGTACTCTTTCTCATGGGAGTTACCCGCACGCAAAATTTTATTAACCAGGTCCCCATGGTTGGTCAAAAAAATCAGCCCTTGAGAATCTTTATCTAATCGCCCAATCGGGAAAATACGCGTACTGTGATTCACATAATCAACAATATTATCTTTCTCACCACTTTCTGTGGTACTGACGATCCCCACGGGTTTATTGAGGGCAATAAGAATTAAGTCATCTTCATTACGCGGCTCAATCAATTGACCATTCACCTTGACCACATCACCTGCAAAAACTTGGTCACCAATACCTGCGCGTTTCCCATTAATAAATACATTACCTTGCTCAATATAACGGTCGGCTTCGCGCCTTGAGCAAATACCACTTTCGCTAATATATTTGTTTAGACGCGTAGAAGAACGAGTATCCATAAATTCCCTCAATCATTTATGCCCCGCCGACGCCATGATTATGCGTTATTGGCCACACGGGTTTGCGCTTTAATCGCTAAATTTGTCAAAAAGTAATATAACAAAAAGCCGTAACAGGTTGATGTGTTACGGCTTTAACGTCCATTAAGGCTAAAATGCCTTAATGACAGACTAACGTTTTTTCAAATGCTGCATCAAACGCTTACGCTTACGTAATTGTGTTGCTGTCAGCTTATTTTTCTTATCCGCATAAGGGTTTTCACCCTCTTTAAACAGAATACGGATTGGTGTTCCCATTACTTGTAATGAACGGCGGAAATAGTTCATCAAATAACGTTTATAGCTGTCTGGTAAATCAGATACTTGGTTCCCGTGGATCACTACAATTGGTGGGTTATGCCCCCCTGCGTGAGCATACTTCATTTTCACGCGACGGCCACGGATCAACGGCGGTTGATGCTCATCTTCTGCCATTTTCATGATACGGGTCAGTAGCGCGGTACCAACACGACGAGTTGCGGATTCATACGCTTCTTGAACAGATTCAAATAAATTACCCACACCACTGCCATGTAGCGCAGAAATAAAGTGAATACGCGCAAAATCAACAAAACCCAGACGCAGTTCAAGCATATCCTTTACATGTTCACGATCTTCAGGCTTCATGCCATCCCATTTGTTGACCGCAATCACCAATGAACGCCCCGCATTCAAGATAAAGCCCAGTAAAGACAAATCTTGGTCAGAAATACCTTCACGTGCATCAATGACTAATAAAACGACGTTAGCATCTTCAATGGCCTGCAAGGTTTTGATGACAGAGAATTTTTCAACCGTTTCCGTCACTTTTCCGCGCTTACGTACACCAGCCGTATCAATGAGAATATATTCGCGCTCATCGCGTTCCATTGGGATATAGATACTATCACGCGTAGTGCCAGGCATGTCGAATACAACCACTCGTTCTTCACCTAAAATACGGTTTGTTAACGTTGATTTACCGACATTTGGGCGACCAACAATTGCTAATTTAATTGGTAACGTTGTTGGGTCAAAATCATCTTCTTCGTCTTCTGCGAGCTCACCTTCGGCTTCTAACGCCGCCCAATAAGCCGCATTTTCCTCTTCTTCCGTTAACTCAACGTCTTCTTCATCTTCACCAATAAACGGTTTCAATGATTGTTCGATTAATTGAGTGACACCACGTCCATGGGATGCCGCAATGGGATGGATTTCACCTAAGCCAAGAGAATAAAAATCACCAATTGCCGTGGTAACATCAATACCATCCGTTTTATTGGCAACTAAATAGGTTTTTTTCTTACGGCTACGTAAGTGTTTAGCGATGCCTTCATCCGCAGGCATTAAGCCTGAGCGAGCATCTACCATAAAGAGTACGATGTCTGCTTCTTCAATGGCTTGCAAGGACTGCGCCGCCATGTGTGTTTCCACACCTTCTTCAGTCCCATCGATACCCCCCGTGTCGATAATAATGAATTCATGCCCTTCAACTTCAGCACGCCCATATTTACGGTCACGAGTCAGACCAGGAAAGTCCGCTACTAATGCGTCACGGGTACGGGTTAAACGGTTAAATAACGTGGATTTTCCTACGTTTGGACGCCCTACCAGCGCTACGACGGGTATCATTCTTAGATGCCTCACAACTTTAATTAACTAAGGAATTCTGAGGCTTAAACTCAGAAAACAAAAAAACGAAACGGCTCCTGTTATCAGGAACCGTTTATTTTATCGGTAAAATGGCGGTTTGTCAGGAAATTAACGCGTTAACAGATAAACTGTTCCGTTTTTCGCCTGAACCATCAGCTTATCACTCGCCACAACAGGTCGAGCATGAATACCAGAGCTATTCAATTTGTTTTGTGCAACAAAGCCGCCAGTGTTCATATCTAACCAGTGTAAATAACCTTCTTTATCACCAACAACGAGGTAGCCATTATACATTTCTGGTGCAGATAACCCACGGTTTAGCAGCTCTTCTTGCGTCCACAGAGTCACGCCATCACTTTTACGCACAGATAATACACGGTCATTTTGGTCTACCAGATATAAGTTTTCACCCGATAAAACCATGTTATTCACAGAACCTAATTCGCGTTTCCACAGAATTTGGCCAGAGCGCATATCTAACGCAGCTAATGTGCCGTTATAGGCAATTGCATACACTTTACCATCATCAATGATTGGCGACATGTCCACATCATTCAAACGACCGATTTCAGTTGAGCTGGTCACTTGTGAAATACGTTGCTGCCAAATCAGCTGGCCTTGAGATAATAACACAGCACTGACACGACCGTTATCACCACCCACAATTGCGGCGCCAAAGGCCACTGCTGGCGCTGATTCACCACGTAAAGACAGTGATGGCGTATCCATGTTCACGGTCCATTTAATTTCACCGCTGTTTACATCTAGCGCCTGCAACTGGCCATTACTGGTGTGAATCATCACTAAGTCGTTACTAACGGTTGGCTTAGATAGCGCTTCACCAGCAACTTCTACATCCCAAACAACTTGGCCATCTTCTTTGTTCAACGCAATCACAGTGCCACGTTCGGTACCAATAAAGATTTTGTCACCATCGATAGTTAAACCACCAGACAGCAGCGCAGACAAATTAGCAGAAAGGAAGCCTGTACGCTTTGAGAGATCAACAGACCAAATTTCTTTGCCACTGTCGAGCTCAAGTGCTTTTACTAAACCTTTACGATCAGCCGCGTAGACGGCTGAACCATCCCAAGCTGGCGCTAATTCAGAGTAAAATTGTTCAACACCATTACCAACAGATTTATCCCAAACAATTGATGGAGTGAATTGATTCTCAACCTGTGGAAGTGGCGCCATAATGATAGAATCAGTTTCGCTGGAACAACCGGCAAGTAAAGCTGAAGCGACTAGGCCTATCAAAAGAGTTTTGCGCAACTGCATGTTTGTCGTTTCCTTTCTTCTTATGAATTAGATACGTTGTTCAATTTCAGAGTCAAAATACCTCTAAGAGATTGAGAACCTTCACTTTCTAACCCCTGTGCGTAAGCAGCTTTCGCGCCTGCTTTATCGCCCTTATGGAGTAGAGCATCACCACGGACATCCTGTGCCGTTGCTTGCCATGACTTACCTTTAATGTTCGCGACAGAAGCAATTGCCGCATCAGCATTACCTTGTGCAAGCTGTACACGCGCTAAGCGCAAGTTGATAAGATCTTGCATTTCAACCGTTTTCGCTTTAGTCAGTGCATTGCTTAATGCCGTTTGAGCGTTCGCTAAATCACCTTTATCGACAGCGATTTGTGCGAGTTCCAGCCCCATCATGGCACTGTAAACATCATCCGTTTCAGCTGCAAATTTTTGTGCAGCAATCACACCTTGCTCTGAACCTGAGCGTAATTGGGTGTTGATGGTTTCATATTTCTGCGCGCTTTCTTGCAGGACATTGACTTTATGAGACTGCCAATAGTTCCAACCGAAGACCCCACCCACACCAATGACGAGACCAATGACTAATGGCGCGCCATAATTCGCGAAAAAGCGTTTAATCGCGTCAACTTGATCATTTTCGTTTGTATAGACTTCCACTTGTCTCTCCTTAACCTAATAGCTCAGTGATACGTGATGCCATTAGTTGCTGTGAAATAGTTTCTTGCGCGCCAGTCCGTAAATCTTTTAGGGTAACTTGGCTATGATTAATTTCATCTTCCCCCAAGATCAGGGCAATTTTTGCGCCTTGTTTGTCGGCTCTTGCTAACTGTTTCTTGAAGTTTCCACCACCGTGGTTAGTCATTAACCGCAGTGTAGGTAATTCGTCACGTACTTTTTCTGCAACCAGCAGCGCAGCTTGTTGGCTGTTATCGCCAAAAGAGGCCAAATAGACATCAGCAACTGAAGTGTCTGCCGTAAATTCAGGGTTCACTTCCTGAACTAATAACACCATGCGCTCCATGCCCATCGCAAAGCCAACCGCAGGTGTTCCACGACCACCCAGTTGTTCAACTAAGCCATCATAACGACCACCCGCACACACAGTACCTTGTGAACCTAACGCTGTCGTTACCCACTCAAAAACGGTGCGATTATAGTAGTCAAGACCACGGACTAAACGCTGGTTAACGCGATATTTAACCCCCGCATTATCCAATAATTTGCATAAGCCATCAAAGTGCTCACGTGATTCGACATCAAGGTAGTCAAACAGTTCCGGTGCATCATTCAATAAAGATTGAATATCTTGATTTTTGGAATCTAAAACGCGTAATGGATTGGTATACATACGGCGTTTACAATCTTCATCCAATTTATCTTTGTGCTGTTCTAAGAATGCAACGAGTGCTTCGCGGTAATTGGCACGCGCCTCTAAAGAACCAATAGAGTTCAGTTCTAGGGTGACATGCTCGCTAATCCCGAGTGCTTTCCACCAGCGCGCGGTCATTAAAATGACTTCAGCATCGATATCTGGCCCTGCTAAGCCAAACACTTCTGCACCTAATTGGTGAAATTGACGGTAACGGCCTTTTTGTGGGCGCTCATAGCGAAACATTGGTCCTAAATACCATAAACGCTGTTCCTGATTGTACAGCAGGCCATGCTCAATACCCGCACGGACGCAGCCAGCGGTATTTTCAGGGCGTAATGTCAGACTTTCTTCGTTACGGTCATTGAAGGTATACATTTCTTTTTCAACAACATCCGTCACTTCACCAATCGCTCTGCGAAATAGCGGGGTCTGCTCTACAATCGGGGTACGTATTTCACTAAAACCATAACCCTGTAAAATATTTTTTAATGTTGCTTCGATTTTCTGCCATACACGTGTATCAGCTGGCAAGTAATCATTCATGCCTCGAATGGCTTGGATATTTTTTCCCACTTTCTTTCTCTATTTTCAGAATGACATTAGTTTGATTATAAGAGCGAAATATCATCAGGTTCAATCAACAAACAGCAAATCCTGATACGAATCGAGATTTATCCGTGGATTTGCACAGTACTTGACCAATTTCAACTGCAAACACAGATAATAATTTGAATTGTGCACTAAAAATTTCAAGCTACAACAGATAACTGTGTAGCTTGAAATGACATGAGCAAATTTAGCTTTTTAAATTAATCTCAATTCGGTTACTTTCGTCCATCATGGCAGCTTTAGCACGAATCTTCGCTTCTAACTGGTCGATAATTTTATCATTATCAAAACGTTCTTTTTGGCGCTTGCCATCTTCATAAAAACCGCTTTTGGTTTTTGCGCCTGCTACACCTAACGTTGACACTTCAGCCTCACCTGGGCCATTAACCACACAGCCAATAATCGAGACATCCATCGGTGTAATCAGGTCTTCTAAACGCTGTTCAAGTTCATTCACCGTACCAATCACGTCAAATTCTTGGCGTGAACAGGTTGGACAAGCAATAAAGTTTATGCCACGAGAACGAATACGCAGTGATTTTAGGATATCAAACCCAACTTTAATTTCTTCGACAGGATCCGCTGCTAATGAAATACGCAAGGTGTCGCCAATTCCTTCTGACAGTAACATGCCAAGGCCAATCGCGGATTTAACTGAACCCGCACGCGCGCCCCCCGCTTCGGTGATCCCTAAATGCAGCGGCTGGTCGATTTTATTTGCCAGTAAGCGGTATGAGCCAACGGCCAAAAATACGTCAGAGGCTTTAACGCTGACTTTAAACTGATCGAAATTCAGTCTATCCAAGATATCAACATGACGCATCGCGGATTCGACTAACGCTTCAGGCGTTGGCTCACGATATTTTTCTTGAATATCTTTTTCCAATGAACCGCCATTCACACCAATACGAATAGGAATGCCATAATGACGAGCACAATCAACAACTTGGCGAATACGTTCTTCACTACCGATGTTGCCAGGGTTAATCCGTAAGCAATCCACGCCATATTCAGCAACTTTCAACGCGATGCGATAATCAAAGTGAATATCTGCCACTAATGGCAAGTTAACTTGCTGTTTAATCAGTTTAAAGGCTTCCGCAGCGTCCATCGTCGGAACAGAAACACGCACAATATCAGCACCTACACGTTCGAGGGCTTTAATTTGGCGGACAGTGGCTTCGACATCAGTAGTGCGAGTATTCGTCATTGACTGAACAGCGATGGGGGCACCGTCGCCTATTGGCACGCTACCTACATTGATACGGGTGGATTTGCGTCTTTTTATCGGTGATTCGTTATGCATTTTTCTTTAATTCTCCGAACGTCCATGTGCTCTTTGTTACCGTGGTATAGTGTTAACTATTGCTTCTATGCGTTCCACTATACACAAGAAAGCAAACTATAACCTATCAAAAAAGATGTTTTCGGATATAGTTTGCTTCTTCTTTACAATATTTTTTAAGCTTCTGGCAGCTTGAATTTCGCAGGGCGCTTCGCTTTGATAAAACGGCTTAAATCAACGGGATTACCTTGGAATTGAACGGTGACATTAGCAGGTGCACCAATATTCAAGCGGTAAGGCGCTGTGCCATCCAATTCCAGTTTATCACCATTATTTTTAGCGCCACTGAATAAAATTTTATTATTCGCATCACGAACTTCTAACCAGCACTGCCCTGTAAAATTCAGAACTAATGCACTGCTACTAACTGGTGCAGGTTCTTCCGTTTGCGTATTTTGCGTTCGGTCTTGTGAAACAGTCGATTGAGGTGCATTCGGTAATGGAATGGTTCTCACGTTTGCTTGTTCAGAAGCACTATTTGATACAGCACCTTCTGGAGCCAATGTTTCTGACGTATTTTCCAACACCGCTGTTCCCACTGTAATTGAAGGATCATCGATTGGATTCGGTAATTCAACAGGTGTTGTGTTGTTGTCTTGTTGAGACAAAACCAAATCACTTTGATTTGCCATCGAGACTAATTCATCTTTTTGCGCATTGTGGTCTTGCCACCACCAAATACCTACCATTGCTATCAAGATAATCACAATCAACCACGTCAGTTTCATTAACCAACCTTCGCGTTTTTTGCGTTTTTTACCCAACGAGTAGCTTTGCATTGGTGATACTTTCGCCAGAGGGATAGGCTCTTCCACTTTCATGAGTGCCTTAATATCACTTTCTGGTACACCAACCATCCGCGCATATAAACGAATATAACCACGTAAAAAAGTGGGTTCAACACCAGCAGGAGCAATGTCTTCTTCTATCTCTTTTACCGTACTGGTTTTAAGGCATAATCGTTCTGCAACAATATCTTGCGTTAGCCCCATGCGCTGACGTGCCTGCGCTAATAATTGTCCTACAGTGACTGTAGTTTGTTCGGTATTATTTTCGATAGTCATTTGCTGGCAACACTATTTCCAAGTTAAAAAATATAAAGCAAATATTTATAAGCTCTATTCGTCAGAATTTATCATAGTTCTGAAACAACAATTAAATTTATCTTATTGCTTCACTATTGTAGGTGAACAAAGGCGTTTTGCCTAACGTAAAAACGCCTTGAAACATTACCTAACTCACTTATTGGATAATATCTATAAATCAGACTGATTTTACTTGGATAGGTTCCCCTGCTAAGCGTTTTTTCAACGTTCGCTTGGTTCTATCGATCACATCGCCAGCTAATTGACCGCAAGCTGCGTCGATATCATCACCACGAGTCTTACGAACTATAGTCGTAAACCCGTATTCCATCAACACTTTAGAAAAACGATCGATACGACTGTTCGAACTTCGACCATATGGTGCTCCTGGGAATGGGTTCCATGGGATCAAGTTAATTTTGCTTGGTGTGTTTTTTAAACATTCGGCCAACTGGTGCGCTTGTTCTACGCTATCATTCACGTGATCGAGCATCACATACTCAACAGTGACACGGCCTGCATTCGCATTCGATTTTGTCAGGTAGCGATTCACACTATTGAGGAAGGTTTCGATATTGTATTTTTTATTAATTGGAACAATATCATCACGAATATCATCAGTTGGTGCATGCAGTGAAATCGCCAATGCCACATCAATCATATCACCGAGTTTATCCAGCGCAGGAACGACACCTGACGTTGAAATCGTGACTCGGCGTTTTGATAAACCAAAACCAAAATCGTCTAACATGATTTCCATCGCAGGAACAACATTGTTTAAGTTAAGTAATGGTTCACCCATTCCCATCATCACAACGTTTGTAATTGGGCGGCGTCCACTGGATTTTAGTGAACCAATAATTTTTGCGGCACGCCAAACTTGACCGATAATTTCGGAAACACGCAGATTACGGTTGAAACCTTGTTGCGCTGTCGAACAGAATTTACATTCCAGCGCACAACCCACTTGGGATGAGACACACAATGTTGCACGATCAGCCTCTGGAATGTATACCGTTTCAACCAGTTGATCGCCAACTTTAATCGCCCATTTGATGGTGCCATCCGATGAACGTTGTTCATCTGCCACTTCAGGAGCGCGAATTTCAGCCACTTCTTGTAACTTGGCACGAAGGACTTTGTTGATATCCGTCATTTGCTCGAAATCATCGTAGCAATAGTGGTAAATCCATTTCATAACCTGATCGGCACGGAACGGTTTCTCGCCCATTTGTGCGAAAAATTCACGCATTTGCTTGCGATTTAAATCGAGTAAGTTAACTTTTTGATTCGTTTTTTCTGGTGTGACAGAAATAGCGGAAGATGTTGCACATTGTGCATCAGTCGTCATATCGGACATGTGTATTGCCTCGTTGTTACACTTTCGGCAGTGCTGAGTTCAGCACGACGTAGATTTTGAGTAGTCTTAAAAATATAAGCGCCCTGCTAAATTATAGCAGGGCGTGGCATTGTACAAACTTTACAACAATAATGCTAATGCACGTTTATTAACGTGGGCAGATTTCATCAGCAGTGAAAAAATACGCGATTTCACGTGCGGCAGACTCTTCAGAATCTGAACCGTGAGTTGCGTTCTCTGTGAAACTGTCTGCGTAGTCAGCGCGTAAAGTACCCGCTAATGCGTTGTCTGGATTAGTTGCGCCCATCAGGTCACGGTGACGTTGAATTGCATTTTCGCCTTCTAACACTTGCAGCATGATTGGGCCAGAAGTCATGAATTCAACCAGACCATCAAAGAAAGGACGGCCTTTGTGTTCAGCGTAGAAGCCTTCAGCTTGTTCACGCGTTAAATGCATCATTTTAGCAGCAATGATTTTGAAGCCCGCGCTTTCGAAACGGTTGTAGATAGCACCAATCACGTTTTTCTTCACAGCGTTTGGTTTAATAATAGAAAATGTACGTTGAACAGTCATAAATAACCTCTTAGCGATTTATTAGGCCTTTATTCTTTGCTCTTCCCTGTAAGTTAGGATGCAAGAACGTAAAATAGGGGCATGTTGTAGTTTTTTATATTATTTCTAATTCGGATATTAGGGTTTTTGCCTCTAAAAATCAGCGCACCTAGGAAAAAGAAAAATAAGGCGTTGATTATAGGGGCTCTGATTACAATTTCCTACAGTCACAACAACATTTTGTTAAAGTTTTTATAGCAAAAAACACTATTTTTTCGGGTAAGTCACGTTTTTCCTCTGTTACTTAACTCTAAAGTTTAGCGCGGTGACTTGCCCGCTTAAATCTAAAACAGATATTTGGTAATTTCCGCTTTTTTCGAGCGTGAGCAAAATAGAGCCATTTTGCTCAGTGGAGTTCACTTGTTCACCATTTAAGAACCACCATTTCTGCCCTTGCCCACCTTGTGTGACTAAGCGTAAATCCAAGCTAGTTTTCCCTGGCAAGCGCTGTAAAACTTCCCCATCACGCACACCCGAAATCAATAACGGTGGCATTTCTAATTTCAATGGCGGGCAGCTTAAATCGGCTTTTGGTAGACGATTTTCACGTTTTTCACTTGAAGGCAACCAAGACTCAACCGTAATTGGCCACAAATGCACCTCTTTTTCTTGAGCCTTTGGACAATCTGCTGCTACTTGTAAACCTTGGTCATTGACCCAAATTTTTTGCCTTAGCCCTAATAATGACTCTTGATCACGCGCCATTAATGTTGGCGGGATGGTGTTATCCAAAACCCAACTTAAACGCCGCTGACGGCAATTGTTATCGTCTTTTAATAACGCCGTCCCCCCTGGCCAACAAATCACCGCTTGGCTAACACTTGCGGGCTTAGTATCTTTTGGTAGCGTCTCATGAGAGAGGTAAATTCGGCTCAATAACATGCCATTGACTTGGTTCATAATTGGGATGGCCGTTGCAACGCCTAATTGCCCCGCGACGGGTGTGGCATCAGGTCTTCCAACCCAAACCCCGATGGTATATCGCGGATTGACACCTATCGCCCATGCATCTCGGTAACCGTAACTTGTCCCTGTTTTCCAAGCCAAGTTCAGTTGCCCTGATAAATTAGCCTCTGGAACTGGACGTGCCTCTCCTCCCATAATACGACGGACAATCCATGCAGCTCCTGGCGACATCAATGCCCTATCGCGAATTTCATCCGTCGGTTTAAAACGCAGCGGCGATACATTACCTTTGCGTGCAAACGCACTATAAGCTGACACCAAGTCTTCCATCCGCGTTGCTGTACCGCCTAAAATCAACGACAAATTTGGCTCACTGCCCACAGGGAAACGTAATTCAGTACCCACGTTACGCAGTTGTGCGGTAAAGCGTTTGCTGCCATACACATCTAATAGTTGCACTACGGGCAAGTTTAATGAGCGCACCAACGCATCACTCACGCTCACAGGGCCGTTAAAACCGCTATCAAAGTTACCTGGTCGGTAATCATTAAAACGCCTAGGCACGTCCTGTAGCAATGATTCAGCGTGGATCAGGCCATCATCCATCGCTAGCGCATATAAAAACGGTTTTAATGTCGAGCCTGGAGAACGCCAAGCGCTGACCATATCTACATGACCAAAACGGCTATTATCTTGGAAATCTATCGAACCTATATAGGCTTTCACCGCCATATCAGTGTGATCGACCACTAAAATCCCCAAGGAAGTTTGCTTGGGAAGTTGGTTTTTCCAGTTCATTGCCATGTCTTCCAGTTGACTCTGTAAACTGGCATCAATGGTCGTTTCAATGATCGACTCTTGAGCATCTTTGGTCACTCGTCGAGCCAACAGCGGCGCAGAATGTGGGTTTTTACGTGGTGCGAGCCAAATTTGCTCTTGCTTAATATCCGCCACTTTTTCGTGGCTCCAGACTTGGTATTCTTCAAGTCTATCCAGCACTTTATCTCGCGCCGCTTGTGCCCTTTCTGGATAGCGGTCTGGTCGTAAGCGGCTTGGTGCTTGTGGTAGCACTGCAAATAATGCAGCTTCACTGGCAGTAAGCTTGGCAGGGGATTTATTCAAATACACCCAGCTTGCCGCACCAATACCTTCTATCGTGCCCCCATAAGGCGCACGGTTTAAATACATTTCGAGAATATCATCTTTCGAATAATGATATTCCAGTTGAGCCGTTCGCCACAATTGCTTTAATTTTCCCCCCAGAGTACGTTCATGGGGGTCGATAAGCCGTGCCACTTGCATGGAAATGGTACTACCACCAGATACAATTCGCCCTGAGCTAACAAACTGCCCTGCCGCACGCACTAATGAAAATGGGTTCACGCCAGGGTGACGATAAAAATGACGGTCTTCGTAAGTTAATAGCGCTTCGATAAAATCGGGGGAAACCTCATCAATTTTGACAGGAAAACGCCAAATTCCGTCTTTATCCGCAAAACGCCACAGTGGTGTGCCATCAGCGGCCACAACGGTTCGTGCCATTTCGATCTGTTTGATTGGCAAAGGCCAAATTTTATCTGCTGCTAAAAATAATAACGGCAGCAAAATGACCAAAGACACGAACGTAATGCCTGTGCGACGTAACCATTTTTTCATTGATGGGTGTACCGAAAAAGAAGTAAGAAAAGCCCTCATATTACACAATATAAGGGCCTAAGGTGATAATTAGCGAACGATTTCGACTTGCCCTTCTGAGTAGCCAGTTGCACGCCAATCAGGGACATACATTGACTCAACTTGTGGGACAGGGATGCTATACACACCTGGTGTCACGGCACGCGCTAAGTAAACCAAGGTTGTTGGGCGATACTGCTGAACCTCAACGGCAGCCACAAAGCGATCGTCACGGTATTCCATATGACGAATTTGCGATTGTTGCATGTCATCAATCAGTTCTTGCAAATTCGGTGCTGATTCACTTAAATTCGCGCTGCTATTGGCTAAGTTTTGGTTTTCCAACTCTAAGCCCGCAGGCAGCAAATCTACGACTAGTGCATCTGGCACGCTTTGCGATGCTTGAACTTCCAGTTTCACCACCACCATTTCACCGCTTCTTAATCTATCCAGTGAAATACGATTACCTTTCATATCAAAGTAACTGCGTTGAATCCCTAGTACATTCGACATTGGTTTCGGTGAACGTTGTGGATAACCCACCACATTCAGGCGCGTATACAATGTGTTTGTGCCACTGTTTTCAATGCTATAGCCGCTTTGAATTTGGCCTTTACTTAAGAACTCACTAACAGGTTTGTCCGAAATCATCGGCGGTTCTTGCCCGTTAATTAACGCTTTCCACGGCGCTTCAGACTCATTCAAGTAGAAACGCCCTGCTAAGAACAATGCATTGCTTTCTTGAGTTGAGAAATAACGTTGCGAAGTCAGGTTATTTGACAGCGTTTGCAGTTTTTGGTCACGGGATTTCGGCATCAAATTATATTCATTTAATAACGCAATGATCATCGCATCATCACGAATGGTTGAGCCGTAATCACCAATATAGTTATAACCAGTACGTTGTTTTTTCAAGCCCTCAATAATCGCACTTTCACCACGGGATTTATCCCCCATCAGATTTAATGCCACCCCTAACTGAACCAATGGTAACCCGCTGATTGCATTGTTACTTTGGCTATACAGTTGGCGCAATGCCCCTAATGGTGCTTTTTGCTGTGATGCTAACACTAAACCTGCATACGCCTGTGTCGCAAAACGTGCAGCCGGCTGGTTGTCAGTGTATGGGTAATTGATTTGATTACCATCTTGCAAGTAACTTAACAGACGCGTATTGGCGTTGCTCAGTGCATCTTGCGGAACAGTGAAGCCACGTTGATTCGCTTTGTTTAAGAAATCTGCGGCATAAGCCGTTAACCAGTATTCTTCACGGCCGTTTCTATCCCATAAAGAGAAGCCACCATCGCCGCGTTGCATGCTTAACAGGTGTGGAATACCAATTTCAATCGCTTTATGGCGATCCGCATCTGTTTGCGTTTTAATCCCTAACTTGTTCAGCTCCGCTTGTGTGGAGAACAATGACGGATACAGACCACTGATAGTTTGCTCAAGACAACCGTACGGATACGCAAATAGCTCGCGAATATAACGAGAAATATCTAACGGTGGACGGCTAGTTAACAGGACTTGCCCTTCCAGAGTTTCAGGGTTCAATGCCGCTATTTGATTCGTTGGTAATGACCACACTGTACCGGGTTCAATTGCGGTTGCAAACGCTACAGTTTCCGCAGGTTGAGCAGGACGCACGCCCACTTTCCAGCTGTTGCTGTAATCTTTGTTCGCTTCCCCGTCAATCTTCATGCCATTAATGGTCATCGACACTTCACCTTGACCAAAGCCATAGTCAGCTTTGACAGGTAAATTGATTGTCGTGCGCTTACCTTTTGGAAGCGCTAATTCACGGCTCGTCACGCCATCCAACTTCACCATGCCTGACGCTTTGAAATTCACGGTCAGGTTTTGCGTGTTGTCTGTCATGTTAGTCAGGTCGAGGGCGAAATAGGATTTATCACCACCCGCCATAAAACGTGGCATCGACATTTGCGTCACTAACGGTGCGGCAACAATCACTTTGCTATCTGCATGGCCGAAATCTTTTTCATTCCACGCTTGTGCCATCACACGCAGTTCACCATTAAAATCAGGGATTGCGAGGGAGACTTCCCCTTCCCCATTTTTATCCAATGTGACAGGCTTGGCTTGCTCAGCGATAATCTGCACTTCTGTCAGTGGCTTCATGCCACCCCGTTCCAGCGCAGCCTCTTCGCTATCACCACCAAAACGCAGGTTCGCAACTTTACCTTGCCCTTCAATCAGATGACCATAAACGTCATATTGGTCAACACTGTAACGCTTACGACCAAAGAATGCGTCGTATGGGTCTGGCGTTTTGAAATCGGTGATATTCAGTACACCCGTATCCACCGCAGATAACAGCACATTCACTTTTTCAGGAAGTGGCTTGCCATCTTGCGCTGTCGCTTTAATCTTCACCGTTAAGTCTTGGTTCGGGCGCATTTTATCTGGCGACGTTAACGCTAAAGCAATTTTACGGTTTTCATCCGCAATCGGCAGATGCAGCACACCTACAGCACGTTTAACGGTGGCTTCTTTCGAGTCATCACCTGGGCGAACGACAACAGCTGAAATATATAAATCATGACGTGCCCACTCTTTATTCACAGGCACTTCAACGTCTAAGCCTTTTTCAGGCACATCTATCTCTTCCCACCACAGAGGGCCATTGCTCGATTCAAGTAGAACGTAACCTTTACCTGCTTTTGGTGATTCAATGCGAACTTTCGCCTTTTCACCTGGTAAATAAGCGGGTTTGTTCAGGCTTAATTTCACTTGGTCAGGGCGCACAGAACCGCTTCCGCCAGTGTTATCTTGCCATGAATAGCCCGCCCAGAATTGCAGGCTAGAGACTAACTGGTTTTCTGGATTCAGCACTTCAATGCGAAACGCGCCCCAATCCACAGGGAACGAGACTTTGGCAGTACCGTCTTTTGCAATCGCGATATTTTCATTCGCCATCACTAAATCTTTTTGGTCATAATTGGATGACCAACCACCACTTTCAGACCAACTCCAGTAATAATCGCGGCGCTCATACACTAAACGCACGGTTAAGTTGTCAGCAGCTAGTTTATTACCCGCCGCATCCGCCATAACTAATTCGAACTCCGCCAGTGAATTTTCGTCCACATTATGGCGTTTCACATAACGGTCGGTGCGATAATCATAGATTTCTTTTTTCGCGAATAATGGGCGAATACCCACCAGTTTTTCCGCTGGCCAAATCGCTTGTTCCGCACGGCGCGTCACAGGGCGACCACCCGCTTCTAATAAGCTGGCCTGTAAAACCGCAGAAATTGGTGAACGAGTCGAACTCCAATTGCTATTTGGGATAGAAATAACCGTTTCACCATTGCTATCGAGTGTTAGGTCAAATTCATCCAACTTACGTGGTAAGCCTTCTTCATTGACGGCACCAAATTCAAAACCTGGCAATTTTGCGACAGCTTCACGGTTCGCTTTCAGGAGTATTTGCCCTTGCAGCTCATTGCTCGCCGCTGGTGCACCATACAAATAACGACCTTGAATATCAAAATCAACAGACTGAGTGGTTAAACGCGGCACATCACTGCCAACGATTTCTAATGCCATGCGTTCTGGCATAAAATCTTCAACATTGAACTTATAGTAACGCTGAGGTGAGCCATCCCCTAAATCAAAGCGTAATGACCAGCCACCAGTTTCGGCATTTTTTGGAATTTCAAATTGGTATTGATATAACCCATTTTGGTTTTCCTCAGGTTGCCAAACAAAGCTGCGCACCACTTGCCCATCGGTTTTCAAGATGTCAACTTTAACAGGCTGAGATTTAACAGGGTTACCATCACCATCACGCAGCAAACCATTTACTAGCAATAATTCACCAGGACGATACAAATCACGAGGGCCAAAGGTAAAGAATTGTTTTGCAAAACCTTCAGGCCCTGAAATATCGAATTCAGAAAGGTCCAACGCAGGTTGTGTTAAATCGATCATACTGGTTTGCCCATCATGGGTTGCCAGTAACAACTTGCCGCCAGCCAATTTATCTAATTGCGCATGACCGTCACCATCAGTGGTACCTTTGGTCACTAATTGGCCTTTTTCATCCAAAATACGCAATTCCACGCCTTTAATTGCGGAACCTTTAGCTAATGACTGAGTGAAAATATCCACACGGTCTTGGTAGCTGTGCAGCGATACGCCAATATCACTTAAAGTGAATACTGTCGCAGGGAATTGATAGCTGTATGAACCCGCTTTTTGCATGATTGCAAGGTACACGCCATCTTGCTGAAGTTCTTTGATGTCTTTCAGTGGCAATAAAATGGTCTGGCGGGTATTTTTATCTGGATTTAAATCAAAACGCCCTGTATAGGCCAGTTCAACCTTATCAAGAAATTCTTCGGAGTACCAATACTCGTAGTTACTGCGGTATTGCCATTGAGCTAAAAATTGCGGTAACTGTTTTTCATCCACACGGAAGAAATTCACATCCACTTTATCGACATTCAGCGCAATAACAGGCAAGCCTTGTGCCACTTTACTTGGTAATAAAGAACCTTTACTTGCAAAGCCAACGGTAGGAATGATTTGCGCCGTGGTGAACTTTTTATCGAACGTTTCAGAAATAGTGCGCTCATTAACCGCTTTAATACCTGGATTAATAGTAAGGTTTAATTCTTTTGACGGCGGTAAATGGCGAAAACGCAGTTCCATTTGATTATCAGACAGTTCCCAAGCACCATCTAATTTCCCTGACTTCACATCAATCAGGTTCACAAACTGCCCGAAATCTTGATTTGCTTGTAGCGGAACAGAGAAGGTAATGACCATCGCACTTGCACCATCAAGCTGCAATTCAGACGCATCCAGTACCGTTAAATCTTTCCCTGCGTATTTTTTAACTAACTCTTCAGTGGAAAGTTTTGGTGCTGTTTTTTTTTGCTCCGCAACGGGTGCTGTTTTGGTTTGATTTTCTGTCGACGATGCAACATTGTTTTCTTTTGTGGTTGGCTCTTTCGTGGTGTCATCACAACCAGATAATGCCACGACCGATGCTAATGCGATTGCAATATAGCGTTTTTTCGTTTTTAGACCCGCCAATGAAGCCCAACTAGATTGTTGTTTCATTACCGCCCGCCCTTTAATTAGTTAGAAATATTCTGTTTTTTTAAGGTATTAACAGGAAGTTAAAACCCATTATGCATTTAGAATGGCTTTAGATTATGCATAAATGAAAACGATAGATTTTTGTTTCATTCATCAACATAATTTAACAGAATGTGATCAAAAGACCTATCAGACAAAACGGAAAAAACTATCAGAGGCTAAAACAGTGGGAATGCGGGATATTTTATAAATAGGAAGTGAAATATACGTATAATTAATTATCAATAATCTGTTTATGAGTGAGAAAATACAGTTTCCCCACTCAATACGTGATTTTATCAGGTATTTTTTACAGGGATAGTGTCACGTAAAAAACTGCCTAAACGGCGCTGATAAAACGGCTGAACATGTTGAGTAATAAAATGACTAATACCTTTTTCATGTTCATTGACCACACAAAAATCAATCGATTCATCATCATTTAAATACTCACAAGCTAATGTACCTGCTTCATGAATAATTGTATCGATATTCTCTGCGCCAGTGGTAAATTCCAATGCAATCATTAAAATAGGGTTTTCGTCACCCTCTTCATCTTCAAGCGCTGACACCATAAAAGCCCGTCTGACGACCTTATGTTGCTTAAAGAACTCAGTCAGCGCATCGACAATCGCTTGTGGCTCTTCATCTAACACACTTAATTTCAACGAGGAACCTTTCGGCACCGTTAACTCTGTAAATTGGATCTCAGTTTCTTGGTTCGCATTATGATTGTTCGATTGCTGCGACATGCTCATCCCCTACCATGAAAAAATAATCGTTTATTATACGCGTACTTTTGTTGAGGTAAAAAATTGTTGAGATAAAAAATAGGCACGGAAAGTTTCCCCTTCGTGCCTGATATCAATAATCGCAATTTATTTTGCTTTACTGATTAATAAATTCGCTAATGTTCTCACACCTATACCTGTTGCGCCCTCAGCCCATAAGCTAACTGGCGATTTACGGTACGTTGCAGAGCAATCAATATGTACCCAATTTTGACGGTAGTTTTCAACAAAGTGGGATAAAAATGCTGCGGCGGTGCTCGCACCTGCGGTGTGTGATGGCGCTGCAATGTTATTTAAATCGGCAAAGCCTGATGGCAACTGTTGACGATGGAATTCTGCTAGTGGCAAGCGCCAAAATAGTTCAAACTCTGCATCAGAAGCACTCATTAAATCGGCAACTAATTTATCATCAAAGCTTAAAACGCTGTGGTAATCGCCACCTACGGCTGTTTTTGCTGCGCCCGTTAAGGTTGCTGCATCAATGATAAGTGTTGGTTTTTCTTTGCTTGCATCAATCAAACCATCAGCTAACACTAAACGACCTTCCGCATCCGTGTTCATGATTTCAACAGACTTACCATTACGGTAACGAATAATATCGCCTAATTTAAATGCATTGCCGCTGACCATGTTGTCTGCTAGGCACAAGAACATTTTGACACGTTTTTTCAAGCCGCGTGAAATGGCTAATGCTAGTGCGCCAGCTAGTGTTGCAGCCCCGCCCATATCCGCTTTCATAGAGTTCATAGAAGAGGATGGCTTGATGCTATAACCACCTGAATCGAATGTAATTCCTTTACCCACTAATGCCGCAAATACGGGCGCATCAGGGTTTGCTCCTGGATTATAATCTAATGCTAAGAATACAGGTGGGCGGCTAGAGCCACGACCGACGGTATGAATACCTGCATAACCTTGTTCTAATAAATCATCACCTTTTACAATACGATAGCTAATGTCTTGCGCACCAACGGTACAGAGTAAATCGATAGCACGTTGAGCCAATTGTTCAGGGCCGAGTTCTTCTGCGGGCGCATTAATCACATCGCGCACCCAATCCACGGTGCGAATGCGGTTTTCTAATTCTTTACGGTCATCCTCTGGCAATACAGGCCATTCAATGGTTCTTGCCCCTTTGGGTGCACGAAAACCTTGCCAAAATGCCCAACTTTTTTCTAAATCCCAACCCTCGCCAGTCAGTGCAACATTGCGGATACCCTGGCCGTCTAATTTGCGACCCGCACTTTGCACTGCACAAAGTTTACCAGCGTGCTTCAGGTGGATTGTCATTCCTTTATCGCCAGAGCTTAACAATGCGCCCTCACCCCAACAAGGTGCTGCTGGCTCACAAGAAATCATTACTGGCATAATTTGTTTTGTCATCGTTTTTCTCACTTTGTCTATTTTTACCGACAGCAAAAGCCCAATAATCTATCGGCAGATGCCTTTACCTTAACCGATAAATAGCGTTAGCGATATCATTATAGTGCTGATATAAAATAAAAAACCGAGCACATTTTCTAATGATTGCTCGGTCTTTAATATTAATTGCTAATTATTCGAACTCATCCAGCCAAACTAACAAGATAGCTTCTAGGATTTTTTCATTCGACTTTTGCGGGTCATCATCAAACTCTTCTAAGTCGCAAATCCATTGGTGCATATCCGTAAAACGAACTGTTTTAGGGTCGACATCTGGAAACGCGTCATACAGTGCTTCGCCGATTTCACGGCTATTTGACCATTTTAAACTCATGTTTTTCTCCCATTATACGAATAATTGTTTTTCAAATTATACTCCATTGAGTCATATCAATGGCCCTTCATTTATTCTTCATTATACTATTTGTAAGAGGTAAATCGATAAGTGTCTCCAGACATGCCAACGTAATACCTTGTTCTTTTAATGCAGTAAACAAGCCGCTTGATGATACATAAGGGCAGCCCAACTTTTCTTTGATGTTTTGTATTCGCTTATTTTCACTGGCTTCAGAGCAGCCTTGAATATAACTGATTTCTTTTACCCTACAGTGCGAAAGCAGTAACCTTATGGTTATCATTTCTTTTCGCGTAAAACGAATATTACCAAAGCGCATGTGCTTATGTGTATTGATAAATTCATCAGCAAGATTTTTAGTTTTACCTAACAACCCATTATCATCATTGATATTCGCTCTCATCGGTAATGCAATTTCTGGATTTTTTTTCCATGTATAGTGGGAGTAGTCCGCAATAATAGGACGATATTTATAAATTGCTAATATTTCAGATAAACTAAATTGCTTTTTAGCATTAATAGTCGTAATTTCAAAAATGTCGTCATATCTACTGCAAATATCTATTTTAAATTGATTTTTTTCTGTTTTTTTTAGTGTTTCTGCGTAAGCATCTGAGTAATTACTCCAATATTGAATACTCGATTTTAATCGTTCAGAAATTAAAAGGTCCAGATCATCTGCCCAACAAAGTAATTGCCATTCATAGTTACTTGATGATATATAGTATTCCTTTTTTTTAATATCAACAGAGAAAAAAGTTAAATCAATGTCATTCCAATCGAAGTATTTTGAAAATTCATTACTAAAATCTGAAAAGGTTTTTTCTAACACTATGCTTTCTATATTCATTTATTTACCTATGCAAAGTTTAAAATTGACTTACCATTATTTATCTACGAAAAGCAATAAACCTAACACCACCACAGAATGTTAAAAACACACCTATATAAATTAAATTAATATCGGCTAGATAGGATGTTATCAATGGTGTAATGCCCCCAAGCATAGTTACCGCCAGATTAAATCCTATTGCAAAATTTATCACATTACCTTCAGATGCATAAAACAACATATACGTACTATTAGATAACACCATAGCTGCATATAATGTTATTATAATCTGAGCTAATATTATTAGCTCTATAACTCGACTATTTATTAAGAAGAAAAGTGGAATAGATAAAACCAACATACAAGCCACACCCAAATTATATATTTTTTTGGGATTACTATATTTATCAGCAAACCATCCAAAAAATAGCATGCTCACCAATAACAAAGTTGAAAACATTAACCCATACGTTGTTCTATTTTCTATAATATTCACTTTTTCAAGAAAAATAGGCGTTGATACATTTTGCACAAAGAAAATAATACTACCTGGAATAGTTAATAAAAAAACATAACCAATATTAGCATAACTAATAGATAGCTTATTTGTATCTTGAGCTATAGACTCTGGTAGTTTAACACGAAACCAAAAACTAATAATGATATTTAAAACACCTAAAAATAGAGGGATTCTCCATCCTATTGTCTGCATTACCTGTGCTTCCAGCACATTCTCAAGAATGAAGACGATACCTAGTGAAAGGATAATCCCTAGCGTTGAACTACAATTAATAATTGCTGATATCCGGCCTATTTCTTCTTTTTTTGCATCATTAAGTAAATAAGTAGATAACGAGGGATATTCACCACCAAAACTAAATGAGAGAGCCATCTGTAAAATTAAAATAATAATGGGAGTATAATTAGCTAATAACTCAATTGGAAGTAGTGCCATACATAATGTTGCTGTACCCGTTATTATCCCTGTCAATATCAACGCTGATTTTTTTCCTGATTTTTGTGCATAGCGACCTATTATATACCCACCAACAGGCCGAGCAATAAAGCGTAATGCAAATATTCCCCATACCATTTCTGTGGCTTGGTTATAGCCTAGTCGTTCTAATTCAGCGCTGAGATAACCCGATATTGCGGCAAATACTGCAATATCATAATATTCAAGTGTATTACCCGCTACTGCACCAAACCGATACTTCCATTTCATGTTAAAATTCCTTTTTATATTTAACATTATTGCATTGGTATTTATATGGAAATTAAATTATTATATTTTAACTTAAAAGACACCTCCCAATATCGATATTACCTATAACACAACAAATAAAATATAAAAAGTAAAAATTTAACCAACCCTATTAACCCATTAAACTAAAAAAAGAAATAAAATTAAAAACCGTAGTTGCATATAAAATAATTTCATTATTATATTTAATGCAAATAGTAAAAATGGCTCGTCATCTAAAAATAAAATTACCATAAGAAAACATAATTTATTTTTTAAATATTTTAAAATAACCATTAGTATATATATGAATATTTATTAATGGCTATTTAATGTTAATTATTTAAATGGCTAGTGTTGTCGCTAGGCGGCAAATTGAGCTAATCCCTAGGAGCATACAAAAGTATGTGACTAGGGTTAGTGAAAGAAGCCAACAACGCTACAGCATGAAGTATGATGAGCGTTTGGATTTTTTAAATAATTCACGTTGTAGCTAGGCCGTGATTAAGAGTATCTCGAGGTGCATACAAAAGTATGTGACTAGGATTAGTGAAAGAAGCCAACAACGCTACAGC